>CAIYTE010000097.1 GCA_903929045.1 uncultured Hyphomicrobiales bacterium | reverse complement strand
CGCGGCGCTCATCGCCGCCGGCGGGCTTTATGCGCGCTTGGCGAAGCTGCAGTTTGAGGTTTCCTAACTCGTCGTCCCCGCGAAAGCGGGGACCCAGCGCTTAAGAAAGTAAGAGCTGGATTCCCGCTTTCGCGGGAATGACCGGAGGAGAGATCTAGCCACGCCACGCCATTCGGTTCACCGCAATGCCGGAAACCGGGTTCTTGTCGTCGCCGGTGTAAACGAAGCCGTGCTTCTCGTAGAAGCGAATGGCGCGGGCATTGTCCTTGTTGACGAGCAGATCGAGCCCTTGCGGCGACAGGCGCTTGGCTTCGTCGACCAGCATTTTGCCGACCACGCTGCCCCAGAATTCCGGCGCGACGACGAACTGGTCGAGATACATTGTCTTGGTGTCGACCGTGACGAAGCCGGCGAGCGTGTCGCCGTCATGCGCGAGCATGATGTCCGTGACCGGCACCAACTCCTGCCGCCAGCGTTCGCGCCACCACGCCACGCGCGCGTTGAAGTCGATATGCGGGAAATGATGCTGCCAGGTGCGCCGCCACAGCTCGATGGCGGCATCTTCGTCCGCGGGCGCGTAGGGGCGCAGTGTGATCATGCCGCTTTCGCGATTTGCCGCCGCAACTGATGCAGCACGGTGACGATGGCCGCGCGGTCGCAGGTGATGGCGCCATAGGCGATGGCGCGGCTGCGCTCGAACGCGGTCAGGTCGTAATGCGGATTGCCGCTTTTCGGCGGGCCTTGATACGACAGGCGATGCAGCCCGAGTACGGCGGCGAAACGGTGCAGCTCATCGACGTCGTCGGCGAGCAGGTGACACCACGTGCGTCCCTTGAAGCGCCAGATCGCCTCGTCGACATAGACGGCCATCAGCGCTCCGTCAGCTTGAACTCGATGCGGCGGTTGCGCTTGTAGGCGTCTTCCGCCTTGGCCGTGTCGATCGGCTGGAATTCGCCGAAGCCGGCAGCGACGAGATGCTGCGGCGACACGCCCTTGGTCACGAGATACTGCACCACGGCGATGGCGCGCGCGGCGGAGAGGTCCCAGTTCGACTTGAAGGCGCCGCCCGAAATCGGCCGCACGTCGGTGTGGCCGTCGACGCGCAACACCCAGGCGATGTCGGCCGGTATCTGTTTCTCGAGTCCGGCGAGCGCGTCGCCGACCTTGTCGAGTTCGGTCTTGGCGGTCGGCAGCAGGTCGGCCTTGCCGACGTCGAAGAACACTTCGGATTGCAGCACGAAGCGGTCGCCGACGATGCGGACGTCCGGGCGGTTGCCGAGAATCTCGCGCAGCTTGCCGAAGAAGTCGGAGCGGAATTTCGACAGTTCCTGCACGCGCGCGGCGAGCGCGAGATTGAGCCGCGAGCCGAGATCGGCAATACGCGCCTGCGCTTCCTTGTCCTTCTGCTCGGACGCGGAGAGGGACGCTTCGATGGCTGCGAGCTGGCGGCGCAGCGCCGCGATCTGCTGATTGAGCACCTCGACCTGCGCCAGTGCGCGGGCGGAGATTCTCTTTTCGCCTTCGAGCGAGGTCGCCAGTTCACTGGCCTGGCCTTGCGCCGCGGTCAGACCCGCACCGGCGCCTTCGGCAATGCCCTTGAACTTGTCGCGTTCGCTTTCGGCATTGGCGAGCGAGGCGCGCAACTGCGCCAGCTGGTCTTCCATGCTCGATTTGCCGGACTTCTCCATCGAGAGAAGCTCGGTGAGTTCTGCGATCTGCAGGTTGAGTCGGTTGAGTGCGGTGTCCTTACCGGCGACTTCCTGCTGCAGATAGAACTGCACGACGACGAACACGGTCAGAATGAAAATGATCGACAGGACCAAGGTCGACAACGCGTCGACGAAGCCCGGCCAATAATTCATTCCTTCGCCGCCACGGCGGCCGCGCGCAAGTGCCATGAGCTACTCCAATCTAACTCGTCACTCTGAGGTGGCCGCCGAAGGTGGCCCTCGAAGGGCGACAGCCTGGCCGCTCATCCTTCGAGGCTCGCTTCGCTCGCACCTCAAGATGACGGCTCAAAATCAACGATTAGCCTTCTCGCGCACCATGATTTCAAGCAGCCGCTTGATCTCGCGCTGTTGGTCGGCCTGACCGTCAACCCAGTCGCGGATCATCTGCTGCTCGGTGCGCATGTGATGCACCAGGCCCTGTATCGCTTCGGCGAGATTGGCCATGGCGGCGTTGGCCGCTTTGCCCGAACCCGAGGCGTCGACCGCCTGACGCAGCTGATCGATGGCCGAGCGTACTTCGCCGGTGACGCCGACGGCGGCGACCGCGCCGGTCGGTTCGACGCCGTGATCGTAAACGGTGGTCGAGAGCCAGTCTTCGAGCTCGGTATAGAAACGGTTCTGCGCCTGGCTCGATTGCAGATCGAGGAAGCCGAGGATCAGCGAACCGGCGAGGCCGAACAGTGACGATGAAAACGAGATGCCCATGCCGGACAGCGGCGCGGCGAGACCCTCGCGCAACGTATCGAACATGGAGCCGGCGTCGCCGCCGCCTTTGAGGCCCTGAATGACGTTGCCGACCGAGCCCACGGTTTCGATCAGGCCCCAGAAGGTACCGAGCAGGCCGAGGAAGACGAGCAGGCCGGTCATGTAGCGGGCCAGGTCGCGGGACTCGTCGAGGCGCGTGGCGATGGAGTCGAGAATGCCGCGCATCAGTTGCGACGACATGCCCATGCGGCCGACACGCGTGCCGAGGATGGCGGCCATCGGTGCCAGCAGCACCGGCGGACGATCGACGGCCAGCCCGGGATCGGCGAGGCGGAAATTATTGACCCAGGCGATCTCCGGATACAGCCGCGCCACCTGGCGCATCGCCAGCACGATACCGAGGAACAGAACGCCGAGGATCAGGCCGTTGAGGCCCGGATTGGCCATGAACGCCGTTTGGATCTGTTTGTAGAGGACGAAGGCGACCAGCCCGCCGAGCACGATGAACACCAGCATCCGGAACAGGAAGATGCGGGGCGACGACAGCTTGAGGGGGTCGAGGTCTGTGGCCATGGATTCGATAAAGCCAATGTTGCCGATGCGCGATGTTTTAAATGTTAACGGCGAAGCGCCTTACAAATATGGCACAGACCGGTGACAAGCTGAAACAGCCGTGCCCGAGCCCGGTTATAAGCGACGGAATGAGTTGAAATTGCGGTAGCGGGTAGGCCGTCAGGCCTTGAGCACCCGCAGCAGCTCTTTATGGATCGTCTCGTTGCCGGCGACGATATGGCCGGTGGCGAAAATATCCTCGCCGCCGACGATGTCGGAGACGTAGCCGCCGGCTTCCCGGATCAGGCACAGGCCCGCGGCCATGTCCCAGGGCTTGAGGTCGCGTTCCCAATAACCGTCGAGCCGGCCGGCCGCGACCCAGGCGAGATCCAGTGCCGCCGCGCCGAAGCGCCGCAACCCTGCGACCTGCTCCTGCATGGCGCCGAGTTCTTTCTTCGCCAGCGCCAGGTCGCCGCGGCCGATATGCGGCAGGCCGCAGGCGATGACCGATTCCGACAGACGCTTGCGGGCGGCGACGCGGATGCGCTGGTCGTTGAGGAAGGCGCCCTTGCCCTTTTCGGCCAGGAACAGCTCCTCGCTCGCCGGATTGTAGACGACGCCGGCGACCACGGCGCCTTCGCGCTCCAGTCCGATCGAGATGGCGAATTGCGGAATGCCGTGCAGAAAGTTGGTGGTGCCGTCGAGCGGATCGACGATCCAGGTGTGCGACTTGTCGGCGCCTTCGCGCTTGCCGCCTTCCTCGCCGAGGAAGCCGTAGCCGGGTCGTGCCTTGGACAGTTCGGCGTAGATCGTTTCTTCGGCGCGCTTGTCGGCCGCGGTGACGAAATTGGCCGGACCCTTCAGCGACACCTGCAGCTTCTCGAGTTCGCCGAAGTCGCGTTTGAGAGCGCGCGCGGCTTTGCGCGCGGCGGCGATCATGACGTTGAGCAGGGCTGAATGATGCATCGTTGATCCTTGGAGCGACCACGGCGCTTAGCACAGATACGTCTAAAATCTACAGGGGAGGGCCACCGCTCTTTTACCCTCCCCTGGAGGGGGAGGGTCGGCGAGCGCCGAAGACGCGAGCCGGGGTGGGGTGACAGTACGAAGCTCACCCCCTCCCGGTTCGCTTCGCGAACCGACCTCCCCCCTCCAGGGGGAGGTGAAGAGAATTATTTCTGCAGGGCGGCTTGCGTCGACAGCCACTTGTTGGCGGCGGTCTTGGCGGCGGTCTGAACGTCGTTGGGCTGCTTGCTGGCGAAAATATCGAGGTCCGGGTCGCTGGCGCCGCCGGCTTTGGCGATGAGGTGCCATTTGACGGACTCAGTGGGGTTCACGGGCATGCCGCGCCCGGCCATCAGGATGCGCGCCAGCCGGTTCTGCGCGATGGCGCTGCCGCGCCGCGCCGCGATCAGGAACAGCTTGGCGGCGGCGGCCTCGTCCTTGGCGACGCCGTCGCCGTTGAACTGCCCGATGGCATATTCGACCATGGAGTCGACATTGCCGGCGATCGAGGCGAGGCCCATTAACTGCATCGCCTTGGCCTTGTCCTGCGTGACGCCGCGGCCTTCCTTGTACATGGTGGCCAGCGCGTATTGCGCTTCCGGATTGCCGCTTTGCGACGCCTGCAGGAACAATTCCGCGGCGCGGTTGAAGTCCTGCGGCACCTGCTGGCCCTGCAAATACAGCAGGCCCAGATCATAGGCCGCGGCGGCGTGACCGAGCTTGGCGGCGCTGTCGAGCAGGCGCGCCGCTTCCTCGCGATTTTTCTGACCGGCGCGGCCTTCGAAGTTGAACATGGCGAGCGCGAACATGGCGTCGCGGTCGTTTTGCGCGATCGCCTGCTTGTACCACTGCGCCGCCTTGGCATCGTCGCGGCCGACGCCGAGGCCCTGCGCATACAGTTCGCCCAGCAGCGTCATCGCCTTGGCGTCGTTCTGCTGCGCGCGTTTGGTCGCTTCATTGAACGCCGTCATGTACTGGCCGCGCTGAAACGCGCCGTACATGATGTCGGCATCGGCCGGCGGCGCGGCACTTGGTGCCGGGCTTGGTGCAGGCTGTGGCGCCGGTGTCTTGTTGGTTTGCGCCAGCGCGGGCATCGCCAGCGTGACGGCGACGAGCGCAACGCCGATGCGGCGCGCCGTCCTCATTCCGTTGTCTCCGGCACCTGCATGTGGCGCGCGGCCTCGGCGACGATCGCCGCGACTTTGGCCGGATCGCGCCAGATCCAGTCGCCGAGCGCGATGAAGTCGGCGCCGGCAAGCGCGAGCGGTTCGACTTCCTCGGGGCTCATGACAAAGCCGACGCAGGGCGCTTCGAACACTTCCGCCCACCATGCGACGCGTTCCTCGATGGCGTCGATGGCGGGCCGCACGCCGTGCTCATCGGGCTCGCCGAACATCACATAATCGCAGCCGAGTTCGGCGGCGCTCATCGCGTCGTGACGCGTCTCGAGAAGTCCGGCGCCGGCGATGCGGTCGGGTTTGAGGTGCGGCAGCGCCTCGGTGAATTCGGCAAGGCCGTTGATATGCGCGCCATCGGCGCCCGCGCGGGCGACAATGTCGACGTGACCGTCGAGCAGCAACGCCGCGTCCTTCGCTTGCACGGCGCGGGCCAGATCCTTGGCGATGTTGATCGATGTGCGCTCATCGCCCGGCGCCAGGCGCAGCAGCACCGCGGCGACGTCGCCGGCCGCCATCGCCTCCGCCAGCATCGGCGCGAACGCGCCGGCGTCCGCGATTGGTGGCGTGACGAGATAAAGCCGCGGTTGCGGGCGCGGTTCGGCTTTTTTGGGTCGTGGGCTCATGAGGTCCGCATGGTCGGGTAATCGGGCAAATTCGGGGCGCTAAAGATAGGCGATGTCGCCGCGGGTTTGGCGTGTTGAGGCGAGAGACGCAAGGGCTTCCCGCAGCGCCCCGATGACGCTGCCCCAATCGGCGATTTCCGGCTGCCGGAAAAGCCGGGCGGTCGGATACCACGGGCTGTCGGTCCGGTGGAGCAGCCAGCGCCAGTCGGGACTGAATGGCAGCAGCAGCCACAGCGGTTTGCCCATGGCGCCGGCCAGATGCGCGACCGCGGTATCGACCGCGATCACGAGGTCCAGCGTGCCGATGATGGCGGCGGTGTCGGCGAAATCGGCGGTGTCGAGATCGAGGCGTAGCACCGTCGATTTCTCCAGCGCGGCCTTGTCCCCGTCACGCACGTCGCGTTGCAAGCTGACGAAATCGATACCGTCCTGCGCGAGCAACGGCGCCAGCATGGCGAAGGGAATGCTGCGGTTGTGATCG
>CAIYTE010000096.1 GCA_903929045.1 uncultured Hyphomicrobiales bacterium | reverse complement strand
TACTACACCGGCTTCGTGTTTGAGCTGACCGATCCGTCGCGCACTGGCGATCCGCTGGTCGCGGGCGGCCGTTACGACGGCCTGCTGTCGCGGCTCGGCAGCGAACAGGCGACGCCCGCCGTCGGTTTCGCGGTGTGGATCGAACGCCTCGCGGCCTATGGAGCCGCATCATGAGCGCCCCTCTCATTCTCGCCGTGCCCGCCAAGGGCCGGCTGCAGGAAAACGCCGAAGCGTTTTTCGCTCGCTCGGGCCTCAATCTCGTCAAGCCGCGCGGCGCGCGTGATTATCGCGGCGCCATCAGCGGCCTCGACGGCGTCGAAGTCGCCTATCTCTCGGCGGGCGAAATCACGACGCAACTGGCCGCCGGCGCGGTGCATATGGGCGTCACCGGCGAAGATCTCGTGCGCGAGCAGATGCCGGATGCCGACAAGCGCGTCGTGCTGATCCAAGGGCTGGGCTTCGGCTTCGCCACAGTCGTCGTCGCCGTGCCGCAGGCCTGGATCGATGTGCGCACAATGGCCGACATCGACGACGTCGCCACCTCGTTCCGTCATCACCACGGCCGCAAGATGCGGGTCGCGACCAAATACATCAACCTGACGCGCGAATTCTTCGCGTCGCAGGGCGTGATCGACTACCGCATTGTCGAAAGCTCCGGGGCGACCGAAGGCGCGCCCGCCGCCGGCACCGCGGAACTGATCGTCGACATCACGACGACCGGTACGACCTTGGTCGCCAACGGCCTGAAGATTGTCGACGACGGCATCATCCTGCGCTCGCAGGCCAATCTCGTCGCGGCGCGCACCGCGCCATGGGATGCGAGCCAGCGCGAAACCGCGCGCGTCATTCTCGACCGCATCGCGGCGCAAGCGCGCGCCAAGGCGTTCCGCGAAGTGCGGTCGCGCTTCGCCACCTGCGACAATGCATTGGTCGACGCCGCCAAACAGACATTCGGCGTCGAGACGCCGTTCGGCGGCCCGACCTCGTCAGGCATGCTGACGCTGCACTGCCCGCCGGACCAGGTCTATGCGCTCACCAGCTTCCTGCGCGAACGTGGCGCCGAAGCCGTCGCGGTGGCCGACCTCGATTATGTCTTCTCGAAAGACAATCCGCTTTACGCCAAGCTCGAAGCCGGCTTGTAAGCGCGCAGCATCGCCGTCAGGCCGACGGCGACGAGCGACACAACGCCCATGAGCACGAAGGCGGCGTTGTAGCTGCCATTGGCGTCGAACACTGCGGCGCCAAGATAGGCACCGAGCCCGCCGAAGACGTGGTGCACCATCGTCACGAGGCCGCTCAGCGTGCCGAGATGGCGCGTGCCGAAGCTCTCCTTGACGAACACGACCGTGAGCGGCGCCGTCACCATGAAGGTGAGGCCGAACACCAAGGCAAACACGGCCACCGACAGCGGCGACTGATCGACCATGATCAACGCGAAGACGGCGACGCGCGCGGCGAAGGCCAGCGCGGTCGGCCAGACCGGCCCCGAGCGGTCGCTGGCGATCCCGGCGGCAATGATCCCGATGAGCCCGGTCAACCCCATCAGCGCCAACAGATTACCGGCAAGGAATGCATCGACGCCGCGATCCTGCGCGAAAGCGACGACATGCGTCGAGACGAAGAAATCGTCGAAGCCGCAAATGGCATAGATGACGAGCAGCAACCAGAACTGCCGCGTGCATGCCGCCTCTGATAGATTGAGGCCTTCCGCCGGCTGCGCGGCCTTGCTTTGCGCCTGCGTGCTTTTCGGGATGGCGAAGATCAGCAGCGGCAACAGCACCAGATTGGCAGCGCCGAGCCATATATAGACCGACCGCCAGCCGACGGTCAGCATGACGGCCGCCAGCACCGCGATCATCACCAGTTGCCCGACGCTCATTCCGGACATGACGACGGCATTGGCGATGCCCGTGCGTTGCGGAAAGGCGCGTGTCACGACGACGCCAACCGGCACCATCGACGCCATGCCGTTGCCGACGGCGAAGACCACGCCATAGAGCAGCAGCGCATGCCACGGCGCCGCCACCACGCTCATGAGACCGATGCCGATGCCGCTGACGAGCAGGCCGCCGCACAGAACGCGGCGAGGCCCGGCAATGTCGGTGAGATAACCAGCGGTGAATAATGCAAATGCCGACACAACCTGAAACAAAGCCACGGCGAGCCCGAGATCGCTGCGATTCCAGCCGAGGTCGTCGACCATCGTCTTGAACGTCAGACCGACGGCAAACCGCGAGCCGCCGCCGACGAACAGCACGAGAAAAGCCGCGACAAGGACAAGCGCGGCAGTGGTGACAAGCGGCTTTCGCGGCACGTTATTCCCAACGGTGGCAGCGCCCGGCGAAAGCGCCCCTGCCGTGTATCAAGTCCGTGCGCAGGTGGGCAACCATCCTGATCGTCACCCTGAGGTACTCGGCTGAAAGCCGAGCCTCGAAGGGCGACAGCCCGGCCGCTCATCCTTCGAGGCTCGCGCGAAGACGCGCTCGCACCTCAGGATGACGGATCCACTAATCCAGCTTGATATTGGCGGCCTTGATCAGCGGCCACCATTTCTCGATCTCGGCTTTCTGGAACGCCGCCAGAGCCGCGGGATTTTGCTGATTGACGGGCGGAATCTCCTGGCCCAGTTCGAGCAGACGCTTCTGGGTCGCTGGATCGGCCAATGCGGCACGCACGGCGACCGCAAGCTTGTCGACGATCGGCTTCGGCGTATCCTTCGGCACCCACAAGCCGTGCCAGACCGAAATGTAGAATCCGGGCAGTCCCGCCTCATCGACCGTCGGAATATCCGGCGCCACCGACAGCCGCGTTTTCGACGTCACGGCGTAAGCCTTGATCTGCTTTGCCTGAACCTGCGGCAGCGAATTCGAGGACTGATCGAGCATGATCTGAAGCTGGCCACTGATGAGATCCTGCATCGCCGGTCCGGTACCGCGATATGGCACGAACAGAAAGTCGGTCTTGCTGAAATTCTGGAAGTAGATGCCACCGATATGCGACGCGCTGCCGGCGCCGGCCGTGCCGGCCGACACTTTGCCGGGGTTCGCCTTGATCCATTCCACCAGCGATTTCACATCAGCGGCCGGCACTTTCGGATTGGCGACAATCAATTGCGGATTGCTGACAAGCAGCGACACCGGCGCCAAATCGGTCAAGAGATCGTACGGCAGACTGTAAATCGCGCCGTTGACGACATGCGTACTCCAATGACCGATGCTCAACGTGTAGCCGTCGGGCGCAGCGCGGGCCGCTTTGCCGACAGCGATGCTACCGGCGGCGCCGGTGACGTTTTCGATGATGACCTGCTGACCGAGCGAATGCCGCATGCCTTCGGCCATGATGCGCGCGACGACGTCGGTCGGGCCGCCCGCGGCGAAGGGAACGATCATGGTGATGGCGCGCGACGGATAATCGTCGGCCGCTCCGGGCCCGGCGCCTGCGATCAATGCAGTCAAGGCAATGGCGGTGACGCGAAAAATATTCATCGTCAAAATCCTCAGCTGATGTTCACGCACCGACAGTGTGGAGCGCAGATTTTGCGTGTCAAACGCGCGACGGCCGTGGTGCGATGCGCAACGTGGCAAAGGCACGGCGCGTCAAAAATAAATGCATCGCGTGCTGCAACGCACGCGAAACGGCCGTCACGCCGGACGCATGAATACGGGAAAAGATCGGTCGTAAAATCCGCTTTGTTGCGGATCGATCACAATGCCGCGAAATCGATGGGCTTGTGCCGGTCGAGCGTGCGGTGCGACGGCGGCAGCGGATATTTCAGGCCGCTGGCGCAATTGAACAGCACCACCTGGTCCGTCTTCTTCACGCGTCCGTCAGCCAGCGATTGCTTGTAGGCGGCGTAGGTCGCCGCGCCTTCCGGGCACAGCAGGAAGCCTTCTTCCTTGGCCATTTCGTTCAATGCGCTGGTGATCGCAGCATCGTCGACCGCGATGGCGAAGCCGCCGCTCTCGCGCACGGCGCGCAGAATGAGAAAGTCGCCGACCGCCTGCGGCACGCGAATGCCAGAGGCGATAGTGTGCGCATTCTCCCAGCGCGGCGCGTGCTCGACGCCATCTTCGAATGCTTTCACCATGGGCGCGCAGCCGGAGGCCTGCACCGCGACCATGCGCGGCCGCTTCGAACCGATGAAGCCGATCTCTTCCAGTTCGGCGAAAGCCTTCCACATGCCGATGAGGCCGGTGCCGCCGCCGGTCGGATAGAAGATCACGTCGGGCACCTGCCAGCCGAGCTGCTCGGCGAGCTCAAGGCCCATCGTTTTCTTGCCCTCGATGCGATACGGCTCCTTGAGCGTCGAGGTGTCGAACCAGCCGACCTTCGCCTTGCCTTCGCCGACAATCTTGCCGCAATCGTCGATCAGGCCGTTGACGCGATAGACCGTCGCGCCCTGCAATTCGATCTCGCTGACATTCACTTCCGGCGTGTCTTCCGGACAGAAGATCGTCGTCTTGATGCCGCAGTGTGACGCATAGGCCGCGAGCGCGGCGCCGGCATTGCCGTTGGTCGGCATCGCCATGTGTTTGATGCCGAGCGCCTTGGCCATCGATACGGCCATAACGAGACCGCGAGCCTTGAAGGAGCCGGTCGGCAGGCGGCCCTCGTCCTTGACCAGGATGTCGCCGCCGCCGAGTTTGGCGGCGAGCTTCGGCATCGGGATCACGGGCGTCATGCATTCGCCGAGGCTGACGATGTTGGCGGCATCGGCGACCGGCAGCAATTCGCGGTAGCGCCACAGATCGGGTGCGCGCGTCGCCAGCTTGTCCTTGGTCAGCGCCTTCTTCACGCCGGCGAGGTCGTAGCGCACCAGCAGCGGCTTGCCGGCTTTGGACAGATTATGGACCTGCCCGGCCTCGTAGCGCTCGCCGGTCATGGCGCATTCGAGATGCGTGACGAAATTCGGTAGCTTGGCTTTCAGGTTGTCGTCGTAGGGCATCACGCAACTCCCGATGACGGGCCGCGATTAGGGATTGGTCGGCGGCCGCGCTTTGAAGACCACGAAATGAGACAGCGAGAAATTGACCACGAAACTGACCAGGATCGAGATCAGCTTGGCGCCGAGTACGGGCAGGACGTAGGACAGGAAAAACAGCGTCGCAGTGCTGCACACCATGCCGGCGACGCCGGAGGCGATGAAAGTGCCGTAGTCGCGCCAGCGCAGCACCCCGCCGGATTCCGGACCGAAGGTGGTGAAGGAATTCATCGCATAGGAAAATGACACCGCGACGATCCAGGCCAGCACGTTGGAAGGCACCAGCGGCCATTCCAGATAGTGCGCCGCGGTCCAGAACACGCTGAAGTCGATGGCCGTATTGATGACACCGACAAACGCAAAGCTGAGCGCCTTGAGCGCGATGGCGCGCTCGTGCCAGGCGACGGTCAGGCGGTCGACGATATTTTGCAGGGGCGCCGGAATCATCGTTCCTACATAGCATCTGGACACGGACGCGACAGGGCCGCGCGGGTGCGGTATAGATCGGCGGAACTTAGAAAGCGACAGGGCGACGAAGAAATGGCGGCGAAATCGACCAAAACACAGGGGACCACGGCACGCGGCGCGGCCGGGCTGTCGATCGTCATCCCGATGTTCAACGAGGCCCGGAACCTGCCCGCCCTTCATGAACGCATCGCCGAGGTGGCGCGGTTCCTCAAGATCAAGCGCAACCTGGCGGTGGAAGTGGTTTATGTCGACGACGGCAGCCGCGACGATTCCAGCGCCGTGGCGCAGACCCTGCCGGCGCTGCCGCTCGACGTCCAAGTGGTGACCCTGTCGCGCAATTTCGGCAAGGAAGCGGCGCTCCTCGCCGGCCTTGAACACGCCCGGTTCGGCGCCGTGCTGTTCATGGACGCCGACGGCCAGCATTCGCCTGACCTCATCGAGACCCTGGTGTCGCGCTGGCAGGACGACGGCTACGACGTCGTCTACACTGCCAAGGCGCACCGCGAGAACGAACCTTTCATGCGCCGCCTCGGCGTGAAGACATTCTACTCGCTGTTGAACTGGCGTTCGCGCCACAAGATTCCGGAAGATGCCGGCGATTTCCGCCTGCTGTCGCCCCGCGCCGCCGAGGCGCTGCGGCAGATGCCGGAGCGCAACCGCTTCTTCAAGGGATTGGCGAGCTGGATCGGCTTCAAGCAGGTGCGCGTGGACTACGAGCCGGACGAGCGCAAGCACGGCGTGACGACCTGGAACGTCTGGACCTTGATCGGCCTGTCGATCGAAGGCCTGACGTCGTTCTCGGTCGCGCCCTTGCGCGTCGCCAGCGCCTTGGGCCTCGCGCTTGCCGCCACCGCGCTGCTGTTCGGCGGCTGGATTCTGTTCGAGACGATTTTCTTCGGCAAGGACGTGCCGGGTTATCCGTCGCTGGTCGTCAGCGTCATGGTGATCGGCGGCGCGCAACTGCTGATGATCGGCGTACTCGGCGAATATATCGGCAAGCTGCTCGCCGAGATCAAAGGCCGCCCGGTCTACTTCGTCGCCGACCATACGGTGAAAAGCGCCGAAGACGGCGCGCAAGAGATCAAGGAAGCCAAGCCGGTCAAAGTCACCAAGCCCCGCGCGCCGCGCGCGGCGGAGTAACGCTTTGAAAAAACGCCCGGACGTCACACGCCGGATCTGGCTGTGCGCCGACGATTACGGCATGGCGCCCGGCGTCAGCCGCGGCATCCGCGAATTGATCGAAAACGGTCGGCTCAACGCGACATCGGTGATGGTCGTCTCGCCACATCTCAGCGCCGACGAAGTGACGGCGCTGCAAAAGCTCAATGCCAAAGACAAACGCGCGGCCATCGGCCTGCACGTCACGCTCACCGGACCGTTCAAACCGATGAGCGCCGGCTTCACGCCGACACGCGACGGCGCCTTCCTGCCGCTATCGGACATGATGCGCAGCGCGCTGGCGCGGCGGCTGCGGCCGGACGCGCTCGCCGTCGAGATCGCACGGCAACTCGAAGCCTTCCAGCAGATGTTCGGCGCCCTGCCCGATTTCGTCGACGGCCATCAGCACGTGCAGCTATTCCCGCAGGTGCGCGATGCCTTCATCAAGACCGTCGCCGAGATCGCGCCGAATGCCTGGGTGCGCCAGGGCGGCCGGGCGAATTCCCTGCGACGGTTGCATGACCGCAAGGCGCTGGTGCTCGATATCCTGAGCATGGCGTTTCGCCGCAGGGCCGACCGCCAGGGGCTCGCGACAAACCCGGCCTTCGCCGGCGCCTATGACTTCTCGCCGAAGGCCGATTTCGCCGCGATTTTCCCGCGTTTCCTGACCGGATTGCCCGATGGCGGCCTGATTATGTGTCATCCCGGCTTTGTCGATGCCGAATTACAAGCGCTCGACCCGCTAACGACATTGCGTGAGCATGAATTCGCCTATTTCAGTTCAGATGCTTTCCCCCGGACGTTGGCAGAGCACGGCGCCGCGCTCGCCTGACACCACTGGCGGCGGCGCAAAGGCACCCTAGATATCTTTCGAGGGTGATTTTTTGTCTGGGAGGACAATCAGAATGACACCGCAGGAACGCCAACTGGTGGACGACCTGTTCGACAAGCTCGCGCGTCTGGAACGCAATCCGCGAGACCGCGACGCCGAGCGAGCGATCGAGGACGGCCTGCAGACCGCGCCGAACGCGGTCTACGCTTTGGTGCAAACCGTTCTGGTGCAGGACGAGGCGCTCAAGCGCGCCGACGCCCGCATTCGCGAACTCAGCGGCGAAGCCGAACCCGCGCAAAGCGGCGGCGGTTTTCTTGACACGATGCGCGCCGCGCTTGGTGGCGGCGCCGCGCGCGGCTCGGTGCCGAGCGTGCGATCAGACGGCCCCGATCCGCGCTGGAACACCGGCGGCACCTATGCGCAACAAGGCGCCCCGCAGGCTCAGCCTGCGCCGCAAGCCGCGCCGGTCGGCAGCGGCGGCTCCTTCCTCGGCACCGCAGCGGCTTCGGCCGCAGGCGTCATCGGCGGCGCACTGCTGATGAATTCGATCAGCTCAATGTTCAGCCATCGCGGTGGCGGCGGACAGGCTTTTGCAGGCGACCAGTCCTCCGCTTCGCCGTGGAGCAGCGACTCGTCGAACAGCGATCTCGCGCGCGATGCCGGCCTGAACGATGTCGGCGGCAGCGGACGCGGTGGCGGCAATGATCGCAGCGCCGGCCTGTTTGGCTCGGACAATGACGCCGACAACGACGATGATGACGGCTTCGACAGCGCCGACTCGGGCGACTTCGGTGGTGACGGCGGCGGCGATACGGCCTGACCGCTAGAGCACGATTACCCGGGTGCCGACCTTCACGCGACTATAGAGGTCCACGACGTCGACGTTGCGCATGCGGATGCAGCCCGACGATACGTTCTGCCCGATGGTCCATGGCTCGTTCGAGCCGTGGATGCGGTACAGCGTCGAGCCGAGATACATCGCACGCGCGCCCAGCGGGTTTTTCGGACCGCCCGGCATGAAATGCGGCAGACCCGGTTGACGCTGCAGCATCTCGGGCGGCGGCACCCAATCCGGCCATTCCTTTTTCGCTGTCACAGTGTGTACGCCTGACCAGGTGAAGCCCGGCCGACCGACGCCGATGCCGTAACGCATCGCCCGGCCGTTATCCTGCACGAGATAGAGGAAGTATTTCGACGTATCGATGACGACGGTGCCCGGCGCTTCCGTGCCGCGATAGCTGACTTCCTGCGGCTCCAGTTCGGGATCTATCGGATAGGACGCCGTGTCCAGCGTCGGATCGGCTTGCGGATTGGCGGTGGCGTATTGCTGAACCGGCGCGCCGTAACTCTGCGGCGGCGCCATGTATTGTTGCGGTGCGCCGCGGCGCTGTGGCTGATCGCTGAACAGAAACTCGATGAAGCCGCCGCCACGGCGGCCGCGCGTGTCCGGCTGCGGTTGCGGCTGCGGCTGCGGCTGCGGCGCCGCGATCACCATCGGCGGCGTCTGCGGCATCGGCTGCCGGACATAGGCCTGCTGAGCGTAGCCGTTCTGGACGTAGCCATTCTGCGCCGGGTCCGGTAACGCGTACCGCTGCTCATAATAGGATTGAGCCGACGCGGCTCCGCTCGCCAGCACGCCCGTTAAGCAAATTAATAGACCCAGACCCCGCATAGGCCCGATTGAAAGGCCAAACCAACACCGATTGGTAAATGCTCCGCGCCCGCGAAGCCTGCAAATCAGGCCGCGTCGCAGCACGGTTTATTTAGTGTCACCGCGCATGGTTAACACCGCCTTCCCGGTTGTCGAAACTCAGCGTTAATCGCCGTTGGGGTAAAAAGCCGCCCTGCCGCCAGGGAGCGTTTCCGTGCAGCGTAAAGTTTTCCGCATCGAACAGACCTTCGCGATGGGCCGCGCCGTCGACACCGCGCCTGCGGTCGACGAACTCAAGGCACTGCACAAGCTCGCCGAACAGCGCGACGATGCGGCGGCCGAAACCGTGCGCACGCTCACCGAGGAACTGAACCGCTTCCGCGACGCCATTGCGCGCAACAAGCGTGAGCTCGACATGATGATGGGCGATGGCACCGAGCGCCGCATGGTGCGCGCCGGCGACGAACTGCGCGCCTCCGTCGACGGCATGGACGAAGCGACGCAGAAAATTCTGCGCGCGTCCGAGATCATCGACGACAGCGCACGCGCGCTGGCCGCTGTGCAGAAGAACGATTACGAACATGGCCTCGCTCAGGAAATCCAGGACCAGGTCGTGACGATCTACGAGGCCTGCAATTTTCAGGATCTGGCCGGCCAGCGTATCACCAGCGTCATCGGCATGATGACCATGATCGAGGATCGCGTGGCGGCGATGCTCGATCGCTGCAACGGAATTGCCGTGGTGGAAAAGCCCGTTGCCGCCAAGTCGGCGCTGCTCAACGGCCCGAAGCTCGATGGCGATCCCGGCCATGCCAGCCAGAGCGATATCGACGCAATGTTCAGCTAGCCTTCCCGGCTTCAGGCGCGCGGATCACGATAAAACAGATCAAGGCCGTCGCGGCAAAACAGGCCGCGAGCGCCAGCGCCATTGGGTCGGATGTGCGCTCGATCACAAAGGCCATGACCAACGGCGCCGCCGCCTGCATCAGCAAAAACGGTCCGGCCAGCCGCCCCATCAATCGCCCGTAACCGAAAGCGCCGAACAGCGCGAGCGGCACCGCGCCGCGCGTGATCGTGACAAGTCCATTGGCGCCGCCAAACAATAGCGCGAAGCAGGCCGCGGTGACCGGCGCGAACCCGAACACCGCCAGCATCGTGAAGGCGCAGAGCAGAACGCCGAGCGCAAAGCGCACGACCCATAAGGGATGCAGGTTGCGGCCGAAGGCAAACTCGACGAGCCGCGCGCCGACCTGCGCCGGCCCGAACAAGGCGCCGATCCACACCACGGTCGTAGCGTCGATGCTGGAGCGCTGAAAAATCGCCAGCAGATGCGCCGACAGTCCTGACGGCACGAAGGCATAGGCTGCAAACGCCGACGCGACGAGGATGAACGGCAGGCCGTGCGGCGGCAGTACCTTCGCGGGCGTCTTTGCGTCGCCCGGTAGGGGCGCATCGACGGCGGCACGATGGCGCGGCAGCACGAACGCATGCAGCGGCGCGGAAATGAAGGCGAGCACCGCCGCGTAGGCCACATAGGTACCACGCCAGCCCACGGTCTCGATCAGCAGATGCGTCGTCGGCCATCCGACCGTCGACGCAAAACCGCCGGCGAGCGTCAGCGCCGTGATCGGCCGCCGCGCAGCCGCGCCGAAAATACGGCCGAGCGTGGCGAAAGCGGCGTCGTAGAGATTCATCGACATCGCCGCGCCGAGAATGACCCACACAGCGTAATAGGCGACGGGCGTGTTGGCATAACCGATGAGCACCAGCCCCAGCGCGCCCGTCAGCGAGCCAACGGTCATCGTATTGTGACCGCCGAAATGATCGATCGAACGCCCGACCATCGGCGCAATCAGTCCGGCGGCCAGCAGCGCCACCGAGAAGCCGCCCATGGCAAAGGTCATCGACCAGCCATGCTCGTTGGCGATGAGCGGCACGATCAGAACGGGCGTGTAGAAGATCGAGCCCCACGACACGATTTGCGTGACGCCGAGCACCGGCACGGCACGCCAGGGTCCGTGAAGAAAGTCGCGGGGAGGAATCATGCGCGGATGCTAGCACCGCTGCGCACGCTCTCCCCGCTGACGGGGAGAGGGTAAGTCGGGGAGCGCGACTACTGCCGCTGGATCGGCGGCTGCACCGGCTTCGGCGCGGCCTTCGGGGCCGCCTTGGGACGCTTCGGCGCGGCCTTCTGCCTCACCGGCTTCTGGCCCTCGGGGCCGCAGCGGACATAGACCATGGTGCCGTAACGGCCCTGCACTTCGGTATCGATCCAGCGCAGCGCCATGACGCGGCCGTCGAAGCTGATGACCTCGCGGTCCTGCGGGCCGCCCGGCGGGTCTTCCGCCGGACCGATAAAGTTGCGGTTGCCCGGCGCACCCTTGAGCCGCAGCTCGGTCGGCGTCGACTGGTCAGCGAGATGCATCATGACGCCGCCAGTCGGCCCGAGGGTGATGATGTAGGGCTGGCGGCACTGGTTGGCGGCCGCGGCCTCGGTACGGGCGCGGTCCTCTTCCTTATGATAAGCGGCCAGGCCCCAGCGGCCGACCATGTCCTGCGGCGGGAAGGACGACGGCAGCGTTTCCGCGATCGGAGGCGGTGGCGGCGGTGCCTCGGAGCTCGAGAAGGGGTTGCTGAGGCCGGAACAGCCGGCGAGCGCCACAGCGAGCGACGCCATGACCAGAGCGTTGGGCAGGCGAAGTCGGGAAAAACGGCTCATTGGGGCTCCTACGCGCGTTTCTACTGAATCTTGGGCACTCGGCAGGCCATAAAGGCCGCCCGCCCCCATTTGGTTCATTACCAACATAGCAAACGCAAGTTAACGCTCCCCGACGCTGCCGGGCGAACACGGAATGCCCTCTGCTTGACACCCAATCGAGGAGGCAATATGTCCCGGGCTGCAATTTGGCACTCCCCGTGATTGAGTGCTAAAGGCTTCCAATATCAAGATTTTTAGTCACTCAAGTGTTGAGGAAAACATGGCCAAGACCAAGTTCCGTCCGCTCCACGACCGCCTGGTCGTCCGCCGCATCACCGCCCTCGAGAAGACCAAGGGCGGCATCATCATTCCCGACAGCGCCCAGGAAAAGCCGTCGGAAGGCGAAGTGATCGCCGTCGGCCCGGGCGGCCGCGACGACGCCGGCAAACTCATCCCGATCGACATCAAGGTCGGCGACCGCATCCTGTTCGGCAAATGGTCGGGCACCGAAGTGAAGCTCGATGGTGAAGACCTCATCATCATGAAGGAATCCGACGTGATGGGCGTCATCGCCTAACCATCCACCGTCATGCCCGGCCTTGTGCCGGGCATCCACG
>CAIYTE010000095.1 GCA_903929045.1 uncultured Hyphomicrobiales bacterium | reverse complement strand
GGCCGCGAACGATGGCGCGGCCATCGCAACGGCGGTCAGGCCGGCACCCAAAGTCAGCAGAAAGCGCTTCATGGTTCTTCTCCAGGATTAAGCCCAGAACAAACGCGAGCGTGGGGGATGTGTAGGTAATTTTGGCGATTCGAACTGTGCTTTTCAGGCAACAAATACTGAAAATGTTCAATGATATCAATTGCCTAAATGGTTAACATAAATGAGAACATTTAAAGAACGAAAACTTGCAAAACGGAGCCGTCGTTGCTAGCTTGGTTGAGAGAAGCCCCTGTGGATTAAGGCCAATCGCGCTTGCCGCGCCTGACCCCGGGACTAGTGTCAAAAGTTAATTTTACGGGCGGCCTTGGCCGCCTCAACCGGCGACCGGCTGTGATGATGAAGACCGTTTAGCGCGGTTTTCGTTTTCGGATTCGTGTCGCCCTGTGGAGAGCATCATGGCGGGTAGCGTCAACAAAGTGATTTTGGTCGGCAATCTGGGCAAGGACCCCGAGATCCGCCGCACCCAGGACGGCCGCCCGATCGCCAATCTCAGCATCGCGACCTCGGAAACCTGGCGCGACAAGAACACCGGCGAGCGCAAGGAAAAGACCGAGTGGCACCGCGTCGTGATCTTCAACGAAGGTCTGTGCAAGGTCGTCGAGCAGTATGTGAAGAAGGGCTCGAAGGTTTACATCGAGGGCGCGCTGCAGACCCGCAAGTGGACCGATAAAGATGGCCACGACAAGTATTCGACGGAAGTCGTGCTGCAGGGCTTCAACTCGACGCTGACGATGCTCGACACCCGCGGCGGTGGCGGCGGTGCCAGCATCGGGAGCGACGACAGCGGCGGCGATTTCGGCTCGCCCGGTCCAACCGCGTCGCGTTCGCGCCAACCGGCCATGGCCGGCGGCAAGCGCGACGACATGGACGACGAAATTCCGTTCTGAGCGAACCGATCAATCAAGCAATCAATCGGCCTCCATCAGGCGATCGATTGGCGTCAATAGAACGTCATGCCCCGCGTGCAGCGATGTGCGCGGGGCATGACGTTTTGCGGGTGTTGAACAGCGACAACCGTAATGGTTGTAATTTACAGTGATGCCTGTTTAGATTGATCCCTGTTTCCATTGTGAAAACGGGGGGATCTGATGAAGGCATTGCGCACCACGTCATTGCTGCTCGGGCTGGCGGGCATTGTGGCCGCCACCGCATCCGCTGAGGCCGCGCCGCGGCTGATATTCAAAGGCTGCGCTTACTATACGATGCTGCCGCCGTTCTGCCTGAAGATGAAGGCGACCGACGGCAGGACCTATCAACTGACCGACGTGCCGCCGACCTTCTCGACCGCCGCGCCGGCCTTTGTCTATGCCAATCCCGGTCCCGAATTCGGGCTCTGCTTCGCGCCAACCGCACAGGTGAAGGCGTTCAAGCAACTGCCGGGCAAATGCTGAGCGTCAGGCGCTGACCGTGCTTCAACGCCGCGTCACCACTGATAGCGCGCGGTCGCGGTGCCGGTGATGTTCTGGACCGTGCGGCTGAATTCGCCGTCGACCTTGGCGCCGACGGAGACGCCATTGGCCATCTTGTACTCGGCGCCGGCCGACACCAGCGCGCGGTCCGGCGACTGACCGGCGCCGATCACGGTGAAGCCCGAACCGGGCAGGCTTTGCAGGCTTGAGGCAACCGAGGGCGCATCCATCCACTCGTGCACCCAGGCGATACGGCCGCGATAAAGTATGCTCGCCGTGCCGTATGTCTGCGTGCGGTCGAGCCACACGCCGCCTTCGAACCGCGTCTGCGTCGTCTTGCGGCTGCCGACATTGAGCGCGAAATCGTTCTGGCCGGCGGCGACGGTCTCGCTGTAGCCCGGCGCGCGATAGGACAAGGTCTGCGCGGCGACATGCGGTGTCAGCCCGTAATCCTCGAACGCAAACCGGAAACCGGTTTCCGCCCGGCCGCCTGTCGTCTGCGCGCTGAAGCTGCCGCGCAACTCGTCCGAGCCGCCGATCGCAATCGTGCGGTCCGTCGTCATCTTGTGCCAGCCGGCCGCAAACGCGCCCGAGACGTAAGCGTCGCCGAAGCGTTGCGAGCCGTAGGCGCCGATCTGCATGACGTCGCTCTTGCCGCCGCCCAAACCACCCGACAGGCCCCATGACGTCGCGCCGGCGGTGAGGGCAACGCCAAGCACGCCGCCATTGCCGAACTTGTAGTCGAGACCGGCAATCATGCCGCCGCTGCGCACCGTGGTGTCATGGCTGCCGGTGTTCGCGTCGCCTTGTGCGACGTTGTAGGCGCCATAGGCCGTCGACCAGACGCTCCAGCGGTTCTCCATCGGCACATAGACAAACGCACCGCGGCTGCGGTCGTATTGCAGCGCGCCGTAGCGCGGCGCCGCCCCAGACGGCGAACCGGGGTAAGCGCCGTTGGCGTTGCCGTAAGGCGAATTGCCGTAGCCGCCATTCGCGCCGTACGGGTTCGAGCCGTCGCCGGCCTGACCGCCGTATTGTCCACCGTAGGGATTGCCTGCGCCGTAGGGATTGTTCGGATCGGATGCGCCGCGCTGTGCGAGGTCACCGCCGTAACCGCCATAGCCGCCGTTCGCTTGTCCGCCGTTCGGATCGTAAGCGCCGTTTCCGCCAGCGCCGTACGGGGAGCCGCCATACGGCGATCCATAAGGCGCGCCGCCGCCATACCCGGCGCCACCGTAACCTTGTTGCGCCGCCGGATCGCCGCCGAAGGAAGCGCCTCCGAACGATCCGCCGCCAAATCCGCCTGCGGCGTTAGGCGACGCACCGAAGCCGCCGTCGCGCATGCCGCCGGCGAGCGGATCCATCATGGTCGAGAGGAAGACACCGCTCGGCTGGAACGCCGCGCGCGAGGCCTGAGCGTGCGCTTCGCCGGACAACTGGCTGAAGGAATTCGCCATCTGCGCCGGCGGCTGCGCCGCGATGTTGTAAAGGCGCTGGTTGTAGCCGCCCGCGGCGATCGACGTATCGAGCGCGCGCGACCGCACGCTGGTTGGTGTTGGTCGCATAGGAGGCGAAGCTGTCGATGCCGAGCACATCCTGCGCGGTGAGCGTAAATGTGTTGGTGCGAATGATCTCGTTGATCGGATGCCATTCTACCGTCGGCATCGACAACGGATTGTAGGTGAAGGTGTAGACGCCGGGCCGCAGGTTGTTGAAGGTCACGCCCTGCCAGTTGAGGATGGTGCGCGTCGCCGGATTGTAACTGCCGCCGGAGCCGTCGGTCGACGACACGATCTGCGGCGTGCCGACCAACGCCGTGCCGGCTGAATTCGAATAGAAATTGGTGACGCCATCGACCAGGCCGGTGGGCTTGGTCGACATGATCATCGTGAAGGGGACGATGGAGTAGAAGCCGTTATTGCTCCGCAGCAGCAGGTCGGCTTCGGTGTAGGTGGCGTCGGCGTGATACGAGCCGTACCAGATGTTTACCGATCCGGGCCCCGCGAAGGCGTAGCCGATCGAAACCGTGTGTGCGGAAGCCGATCCCATTTGCGCGGCGAGCAACGCGGCCGCCGACACCGAGGTCAGCAGCTTCCGGACGCGCGAATAGGGTGCGCATGAAGCGCGCATGACGGCTCGCATCGCGAACGGATTTTTCGGGACCGCGCCGATCGTCTGACGCGAGCGAGTCACGCAGCAACCCGCACCGTCGTTCGTAATTTGTTAGGCTTAATATCCGGTGAATTCTTGCTAACCAGAGAGTGCGGCGCGCAATCCGTCGATCACAAATTGCACCGCAAGCGCCGCGAGGAGTACCCCGAGAAGGCGTGACAGCACGATGTTACCCGTGGTGCCGAGCAGACGGCCGAAGCGCGCCGCCAGAACGAAGGTCAGCAGGCAGAGGGCGAGTACAATCGCGATGACACCGAGCAGCAAACCGAGTCGCAGCGGATCGCCGCCAGCGCGTCCGGCGAGCAAGACGGTCGCGGTAATCGCGCCCGGTCCCGCCATCAGCGGTATTGCGAGCGGGAAGGCGGCGATGTTGCGGACGTGATCCTCGATCACGTCTTCGGCCGCTTTTGATTGTCTCGCAATACGAACGCCGAACACCATTTCCGACGCGATCGAAAACAGCAGCAAGCCGCCGGCGATGCGGAACGCAGGCAGGGTGATCGACAGGGTGCGTAACAGCCAGTCGCCGGCCAGCGCGCTGCCGGCCAGGATCGCCGCTGCAATCAGGCACGCCCGCAGCGCGACAGTGCGGCGCGCGGCGGCCGGGAGGTCGCCGGTGACGGCGAGATAGGTCGGCACCAAGCCGATCGGGTCGACCACGACCAGCAGCGTGACCAGCGCGGAGATGAGGAATTCGAGTGGCATGACGATGAAACGGTAGCCTTTTGCCGGGCGTTTGACTCGGCCAAATTCGGACTTTGCGACGCCCTTTCACAAAGCCGCCCGGACGGCCTGAGAGGGTAATTTAAGCCATTGAAATAACGACAGAAAATACCCTGTAAATCGGGTGCTTTCCGTTAGCAAAGCCCCTGTGAATCAGTTACAAAAATCGACCTTTCAAACCGTGCGAGATTTCATTCTTGGCTGACGCAGACACTCCAAAATCGGGCGACGGAAGTCCGTCCGATGTTCGTCCGATCTCCATCACCGAGGAGATGAAGCGCAGCTATCTTGATTACGCCATGAGCGTGATCGTGTCGCGCGCGCTGCCCGACGTGCGCGACGGCTTGAAGCCCGTGCACCGGCGCATTCTCTACTCGATGTACGAACAGGGGCACACGCCCGACAAGAAATACGTGAAGTCGGCGCGCGTCGTCGGCGACGTGATGGGCAAATACCATCCGCACGGCGACAGCGCGATTTATGACGCGCTGGTGCGCATGGCGCAGGACTTCTCCATGCGCCTTCAACTGATCGACGGGCAGGGCAACTTCGGCTCGGTCGACGGCGATCCGGCGGCGGCGATGCGTTACACCGAGTGCCGTCTCGCCAAGCCGGCGATGGCGCTGCTCGACGACATCGACAAGAACACCATCGACTTCCAGTCCAACTATGACGGCAACGAGCGCGAGCCGGTCGTCTTGCCGGCGCGGTATCCGAACCTGCTGGTGAACGGCGCCGGCGGCATCGCCGTCGGCATGGCGACATCGATCCCGCCCCACAATATCGGGGAGTTGTGCGACGCCGCGCTGCATCTGATCGAAACGCCAAACGCGCGCAG
>CAIYTE010000094.1 GCA_903929045.1 uncultured Hyphomicrobiales bacterium | reverse complement strand
GGGGCAATCCTCCGGCTTTTTCGCTCGGTGACCAGCCTGCGGCGACGATTGCGGGCTACGGTAGGCGACGATGTGCAATCTGCAGGATGTGCGTCTGATATGCGTCACGCATAAGTCGAACGGCTTATGCGCGCTAAACCCACATCGAGGGCAACCGCATCAAACCCGGCCCGTACCTGGCCAATGGCCGGACGGCGGCGGTCGCGTGAGCGGTCAATCCCAGGGCATCTCGAACGGGATCAAGGGGCCGCCGGCGGTCCGGGAGTCGCGCTGGCACATCCGGTCGCATCGGTCGGTCAACTTGAGGCAGACGCCCTGCGAGTCCCGTTCCAAGCACTGCGTCTGGCCCCAGGCGCAATAGGAGCCGCACTCGGTCCAGCGTGTGCCGCCTTCCCATACCGCCTGGGCGCGCCAGCTGCGCTGAAATGGGGGCACATCGGCGCGGGGGCTCATGCGCGCGACTTTCAGCGGCACCGCGTTGAGATCGGCGGCGTCCGCGGTCCCGTTGAAAAACAGGCCGCTGAGCAGCAATACGGAGAGGAGAAACGCGCGTGTCATGAGACCCTGCCTTTGCCGCGACGATAGCGCCGCCTTGCGCCCCCGCCAATCGGGGAATAGGAGCTTTGGACAACTTAAGGGGCCGAACCTTCAATTAGCCCCACCGCCGGTTCCGTGACAGATTCCTGTCCGATTCTGACTGCATAATGAGCGAAACATGCCCGCAGCGGCATCCCGCGCGTGATGGAGCAAGTCCTATGAGTGTCGTGGCCGATCAGCCGTCCGATCAGAACCCTGAACAGCGTTTCGGCACAGAAGGTATCAAGCCTTTGGCGCGCGCCAGCGCCACGACGCGCTTTTTCATGAAGATCGTCGCCTTCGTCGAGCGGATGAATGTCTCGCTCAGCAAAGTCGGCAACCCGCCAATCTACGACAACGCAACGTTCCCCTGGACCAAGGAGATCGAGGCCGAGTGGCGCACGATCCGCGGCGAGCTTGAACGCGTCCTGACCCGACAGGCCGACCTGCCCGGCTTCCACGAAATCTCCTCCGACGTCGCGACCATCAGCCAGGATAGCGGCTGGAAAACCTTCCTTATGTCCGGGTACGGGTTCAAGTCCGACGCCAATATCAAGCTTTGCCCCGAGACTTGGCGCATCTGCCAGAAGATCCCGGGCCTCATCACCGTGATGTTCTCGATCCTCGAGCCCGGCAAGCACCTGCCGGCGCACCGGGGCCCCTATAACGGCGTGCTGCGCCTCCATGTCGGACTTATTGTCCCTGAACCCCGTGAGCAGCTTGGCATCCGCGTCGAACAGACCCTCTATCGCTGGAAAGAAGGCGAAGCGGTCGTGTTCGACGATGCTTTCGAGCACGAGGCCTGGAACAAGACCCCGCACACCCGCGTCGTGCTGTTCGTCGATTTTCGCAAGCCGCTACGGTTCCCGGCCAACTTCCTCAATTGGGCGCTGTTAAACCTTGCTGTTTTCACGCCCTTCATCCGCGAGGGCGCCGATAACCATAAGGCTTGGGAGAAGAAGTTCTACGAGGAAGCCGAAGCGCTTCGTAACCAATAGGCCGCTTACGTAACCAAGTGGCGAACCAGCGGCCCCACGGCCTTGCACTCGCCCCGGATCGCGGTTAGCTCACGGGCAAATGCAGGTTCCAGACACCCAAACCGACGATAAGTCGGCCCCGAAGATCAGTTTCGTCTCGCTCGGCTGCCCCAAGGCGCTGGTCGATTCGGAGCGGATCATCACCAAGCTGCGTGCCGAGGGCTATGAGTTGTCGCGTGAGCACGCCGGCTCGGACCTCGTCATCGTCAATACCTGCGGCTTTCTCGACAGCGCCAAGGCGGAGTCGCTCGACGCCATCGGCAAGGCGCTGAACGAAAATGGCAAGGTCATCGTCACCGGCTGCATGGGCGCGGAGCCTGAAAATATCACGGCCGCCCATCCCGGCGTTTTCGCCATCACCGGACCGCAGCAGTACGAAAGCGTGCTGGACGCCGTGCATCGCGCCGCGCCGCCGCAGCACAATCCGTTCCTCGATCTGGTGCCGCCGGAAGGCATCAAGCTGACGCCGCGGCACTATGCCTATTTGAAGATTTCCGAGGGCTGCAACAACCGCTGCACCTTCTGCATTATTCCGAAGCTGCGCGGCGATCTCGTCTCGCGCTCGGCCGCCGACGTGCTGCGCGAAGCCGAAAAGCTGGTGAAGGCCGGCGTCAAGGAATTACTCGTCATTTCGCAGGACACGTCGGCTTATGGCGTCGATCTGAAATACGCGGCGAGTTCCTGGAAGAACGCGAACGGCGAAACGCGCGAAGTCCGCGCCAAGTTCGTCGATCTTGCCGATGCGCTGGGCGATCTCGGCGTCTGGGTGCGCATGCACTATGTCTATCCCTACCCGCATGTCGACGACGTCATTCCGTTGATGGCCGATCGTAAGATTCTTCCCTATCTCGACATGCCGCTGCAGCACGCCGCACCGGATGTGCTCAAGCGCATGAAGCGTCCGGCCGCGCAGGAAAAAAGCCTCGCCCGCATCCGGCGCTGGCGCGAGATGTGCCCGGACATCACTTTGCGCTCGACCTTCATCGTCGGCTTCCCCGGCGAGACCGATGCCGACTTCGAACAGTTGCTCGAATGGCTCGATGAGGCCGCACTCGACCGTGTCGGCTGTTTCAAATACGAGCCGGTGCGCGGCGCGCCCGCCAACGATCTCGGCGCCGACATCGTGCCCGACGAGGTCAAGGAAGAGCGCTGGCATCGCTTTATGCAGGCGCAGCAGAAGATTTCGGCCCGCCGCCTCAAGCGCAAGGTCGGCACGCGCCAGCAGGTCATCATCGACGAAGCCGGCCCGACCGTCGCCAAGGGCCGCTCAATGGCCGACGCGCCGGAAATCGACGGCAATGTCTATGTCGCCAGCCGCCGCCCGCTGCGCGTCGGCGAAATCGCGACCGTCAAGATCGAGCGTGCGGACGCCTATGACCTGCACGGCACCGCGGTCGGTTATTAGAGCCGGTAGAATTTCACGGCGTTGTCGTGGAACACCTTGGCCTGATCGGCCTCGGTATATTCCGACATGACCTCGCGATAGATACCGAGGAAGTCAGCGTAACTGGCATGCAGCTTTTCCAGCGGAAAGTTGCTGCCGTAGATGACGCGGTCAATGCCGAAGATCTGGATACAGTCCCGGATCACTTGCCGCGCCTGTTGCAACGTGACGCCCTGACTGTACATGCCGATGCCAGAAATCTTGACGTGCAGGTGCGGATGGGCCGCCATCGCGGTCAGCGCCGCGCGCCACTCGTTGATGCCTGTGATGTCGCGGGTGGTCAGCATGCCCGCGTGTTCGAGGATCATTGGCGTCTTTGGAAAGGCCTTGATCAGATCGAGCGCGTATTTCACCTGCGAGGCATAGACCTGCAGCTCGAAATGCAGGCCGTGCTTTTCCAACAGCGCGAAGCCGCTGCGGAAATCCGGATCGTTGCAGTAATCGGGCCGCGTGACCGCCTGCCGGACCGGGCTGCCGTCCCAGTACAGCATCTGGCGCACGCCGCGCAGGCCTTTGAATTTCTTCTGCTCGGTCAGTTGAGCATCGATGTTCGGATCGGCGAGATTGGCATTGCAGACGAAGGCGTGCGGGAAACCGCTTTTGTCGGCAGTCGCCTGCAGCCAGCGGCTCTCTTCCAGTTCCTTGCCCGGTGCCCACATCGCCGTGACATGCACCGACTTGGTGACGCCGTTCGGCACGATGTCGTTGATCCATTCCTCGACGGGATAGTCGCGGCGCAGGCCGAAATAGTCACCGAACATGCGCGGAATCGGCGGTTCGGCCAGCCACGACACGTCCTTGCGCAGCCAGATGTGGTGATGGGTATCGATAACCGGTCCTGTGTAGTTCGGCATGGTTTTGGGCTTCCTCGGCGTTTCGTGTTTTTGACGTCTTCTAGGACGCAGCTTAGATCCCCGAAACGACTTTGACGATGGCGCCTGTGAGTGCCGCCAGATCGTCTTTCGGGATCGTGAAAGCCGGTGTCAGGTAGACAATGTTGCCGAAGGGTCGAATGAACACGCCCTGCTCCACGAACGCCGACCGCAGGGCGTCGGGATTGTCGATGCGGTCGAGTTCAACCACGCCAATGGCGCCTTTGACGCGGACATCACGCACCCCGCGCAAGATGCGACAGGGTTCAAGGCCTTGCTTCAACGCGCCGGCAACCGATGCCACCTGCGCGAGACGCGGCTCACGCTCGAACAGATCGAGCGAGGCGTTGGCCGCCGCACACGCCAAAGCGTTGGCCATGTAGCTCGGCCCGTGCATCAGCGTCTTCTTCGGATCGTCCGACCAGAAGGCATCGAACACTTTCTTGTTGGCGACCGTCGCCGCCAGCCCCAGCGTGCCGCCTGTCAGCGCCTTCGACAGCGTGACGATGTCCGGCACGACGCCCGCGGCTTCGCAGGCGAACATCGCTCCCGTGCGGCCAAAGCCGGTGAAGATTTCGTCGAAGATCAGCAGCACGTCGTATTTGTCAGCCAGCGCGCGAAGCCGCCTGAGCACAGCGGCATCGTGGAATTTCATGCCGCCGGCACCCTGCACCAGAGGCTCGACGATGATGCCTGCGATATCGCCGGCGTGTTTTGCCAGTAAAGCGTCGAGCGCCGCGTCGCGCTCCGCTGTGTCCGGCAGATCGACGATGTGATGCTGCGGCAGCAAGCCGGCAAACAGCGCATGCATGCCGTCTTCGGTATCGCTCACGGCCATCGCGCCGGTGGTGTCGCCGTGATAGCCGCCCTTGAAGGCAATAAACTGGCTGCGGCCTTTCACGCCGCGATTGATCCAGTATTGCACGGCCATCTTCATCGCGACTTCGACGGCGACCGACCCGGAATCCGAGAAGAAGACGCGATCGAGATCGCCCGGCAGCAAGGCCGCGAGCCGCTTTGCCAGCGTCAGCGCGGGCTCATGCGCCAGTCCGCCAAACATGACATGCGGCATCTGCGTAACCTGACGTTCGATGGCCTGCCGGATGTGCGGGTGGTTGTAGCCGTGGCATGCGGTCCACCAGCTTGCCACGCCGTCGATGAGTTCGCGGCCGTCGGCCAGCACGATGCGCGAGCCCTGCGTGCAGACCACCGGCAGCGGCGGCGTAGCCGTTTTCATCTGCGCATACGGGCGCCAGATGTGGCCGATGCCCGCTGCATACCAAGCAGGCGGCGTGCTGTTTTTGCTGGTCTCGTCGGCCATTGGCGTTTCCCTACACCTGTGGCATGAGACGATCAAATGTCATCGCTCGACCGCTTCGCCCAGCACAAGCTCGACGACCTCAAGCGCCGCAACCTCTACCGCTCGATGGCGGAGACCCTGCGCGAGGACGGCATCTGGGTTGAGCGCGCCGGACGCAGATTGCTGTCGTTCTCGTGCAACGACTATCTCAATCTTACGCAGCATCCGGCGATCAAACAGGCGGCGCAGGCCGCCATTGAAAAGTACGGCGCGGGCTCTGGCGCCTCGCGCCTCGTTACCGGCAATCATCCGCTTTATGCCGCACTGGAAAGCCGCCTTGCCGCCGTGAAACAGGCGGAGGCCGCTTGCGTGTTCGGCTCGGGTTATCTGGCGAACGCCGGCATCATTCCGGTGCTGGCCGGGCCGGATGATCTGGTGATCGCTGACGAGCTTTCGCACGCCTGCCTGTTTGCCGGCGCGCAATTGTCGCGCGGCAAGGTCCTCACCTTCCGGCACAACGATCTCGATCATCTGCGCACGCTGCTCGCCGGACACCGCGCCGCCTATCCGCACGTCCTCATCGTCACCGATGGCGTGTTCTCGATGGATGGCGATCTGGCACCGCTCGGCGACCTCAATGCGCTGGCCGATGAATTCGACGCCTGGCTGATGACCGACGACGCGCAGGGTCTTGGTGTGATGGGCGGCGGCCGCGGCTCGAGCTTTTCAGGGAACAGCCAGGTGCCGGTCCCGCTGCAGATGGGGACGTTGTCGAAAGCCATCGGCTCTTATGGCGGCTACATCTGCGGCTCGGCGCCGGTGATCGATCTCATCCGCAACCGCGCCCGCACCGTCGTCTATTCAACCGGCCTGCCGCCATCTTCGGTCGCAGCCAGCATCGCCGCACTCGATCTGATCGAGCGCGAGCCGGCTTACGCGACGCTTCCGGTGCAAAAGGCCAGAGCGTTTACGCACCGCGCCGGCCTGCCGGCCGCGCAAAGCCCGATCGTTCCGGTCATCGTCGGCGACGAACAGAAAGCGCTGGATGCCTCACGCCTGCTCGCTGACGAAGGCTACCTTGCCGCCGCGATCCGCCCGCCGACCGTGCCCAAAGGCACCGCGCGCCTTCGTCTGACCTTCACCGCGCAGCACCCGGACGATGCCATCGAACGTCTCGCCGACATCGTGCGCGACAGAATCTTGGTCCATTAACGTGGCCGCCTATTTCGTCACCGCGACCGGCACCGACATCGGCAAGACCTTCGTCACCGCCGGCCTCATCCGCTACCTGCGGAATGCCGGGCAACCGGTGAATGCGCTCAAGCCCGTGGTCAGCGGCTACGAGCCGTCCGTGGTCGAAACCAGCGATCCCGCCGTGCTGCTCAAGGCGCTCGGCCGTCCGGTCAGCGCCGACGAAGTGGCCGCCATGGCGCCGTGGCGTTTCCGCGCGCCGCTGTCGCCCGATATCGCCGCGGCGCGTGAAGGCCGCAGTATCGACTTCGACAGGCTGATCGATTTCAGCCGCACTGCGATCAAGGCTTCGACCGGCATGCTGTTCATCGAAGGCGTCGGCGGCATCATGGTGCCGCTTGAAGGCAAGCGCACCGTGCTCGACTGGATGGCGGCGCTGAATATTCCGCTCATCCTCGTCGTCGGCGGATATCTCGGCGCCATCAGCCATACGCTGACCGCGCTCGACGTTATCGCCCAGCGCAAACTAAAGGTGGCCGCCATCGTCGTCAGCGAGAGCGAACGCGGCACCGTCGAATTGCACGACACGGTCGCCAGCATCTCACGTTTTTCTAATGGCGTTGAGGTGATTGGCCTGCCCCGGCTGCCCGGCGGGCTGAACGAACATCCGGCCTTCGCCGAAGTTGCCGTGCTCCTTTAATTGCGCGTGATCTGGCCCGAAAACCGGTTCCCATTTTTCGGGGTCACGCGCCTGACAACATCTCGCGCAAAGTCGCTTCGATGATTTTCGTCGCCGACTTCAAATCCGACAACTTGATGTGCTCGTTCGCCGCATGCGCGTTGGCGTCTAGAATGGTCCGTGGCCCGGCGCCGTAGAGCACGGTCGGAATACCGGCAGCGCTGTAATGCCTTGCGTCGGTGTAGAGCGGCGCGCCCTTCACATCGATTTTCGTTTTGAGTTCCTGCTTGCCGTAGCGCGTCAGCAATTCGACCAGTCTTTCGACACCCTTCACCGGCCTGAACGGATCGGCCAGGATGACACGCTTGCAGTCGATCTTGATGCCTTTGCCGGCGCCGGCCTTCTTGATCAGCGCCATCAGATCGCGCTCGACCTTCTTGCCATTTTCCTCCGGGATCAGACGGCGATCGAGCCGCATGACGACCTTGTCCGGCACGACATTGGTGGCAAAGCCGCCCGATATCTGGCCGACGGTGAGCTGCGGCGAGCCGATGCCCTTGAGCTTGGACTTGATCTTGCGCAGCTTCTTGCGCTCGCCATAGAGCGCGTTCAGCACCTTGGTCGCGGCCTTGAGCGCGTCGAAACCGGTGTCCGGCATCGCGGCGTGCGCCTGCTTGCCGTGAACGGTCACCTCAATGTGCACGACGCCGTTGTGCGAGGTCACCACGGCATAGGAAAAGCCTGCCGAGATGGCGTAATCGGGTTTGGTGATCTTCTCGTCGAGCAGCCACTTCGGCCCGACATAGCCGCCGACCTCCTCGTCATAGGTGAGATGAAGTTCGACGGTGCCGTTGAGGCCCTCGGGCCTGTCCTTGAGCGCCAGCAGCGCAAAGCCATAGGTAGCGAAATCGGACTTCGACACCGCCGCGCCACGGCCGTAAATCGCGCCGCCTTTTTCTTCGGCCCCGTACGGATCGTGTTTCCAGCCCTGCCCCGGCGGCACGACGTCGCCGTGCGCGTTGAGCGCAATGATCGGACCTTTGCCGGTGCCGAACTTTTCGCGGATGACGAGATTGGTCACTGACTTCATGCCGTACCGATTGACGGTGACTTCCGGCACCTTGTGGCGCTCCACCTTAAAGCCGAGGCCTTCGTAAAGCTCGGCCGACCGCTCGCCGTGACGCGCGCAGTCGCCCGGCGGATTGTCGGACGGCACCTTCACCAGTTCCTTGAGGAAGGCGACCTCGCGGGCAAAGTTGTCGTCAATGAAACTCACGGTTTGAAACCTTCGATGAAATGGATTAGCGCGGCGACCGCGAGCCCCATGTCGGACGGGCTGGCATATTCCGCCGGATTGTGACTGATGCCGTCGCGGCAGCGCACGAACAGCATTCCGATCGGGCATAGTTTCGCCATCGCCGTCCCGTCATGCCCCGCGCCCGAGGCAAGCTTCAACGGCTCGCCACCGACAGACGCCACAGCAGCAGCGAGGCCATCCTGGATCGCCTGATCGCAGGGCGTTGTCGGCACGTTGCGCGTCGTCGTAATCGACAGGCCGAGATGACGCTTGTCGGCCATCTCGCGAATTTCTTTCTTGAAACCCTCGACGAATGCATTGCGCGCCGCATCGGAGCCCGACCGGATATCGACGGTCAGCGCAACAGTGCCGGCAATGACATTCGACGCGGCTGCCGGAATATGCATATGACCGACCGTGGCGACAACCTCGCCTTTGGTGTCGCGCGCCATGCGCTCGGCACTCAGGATCGTTTCAGCCGCACCGGCCAGCGCATCGCGCCGCAGCAGCATCGGCACCGTACCGGCGTGACCGGCCTCGCCGAGCAGTTCGACGTTGAGATAGGTCTGCCCGGCGATCGAATTCACGACGCCCAGGGGCTGCTTGCGATATTCCAGCACCGGCCCCTGCTCGATATGGACCTCCACATAGGCGGCGGCTGTCCCCGGCACGTAGGCTGCGGCCGCAATATCCGCAGGATCCTTGCCGTATTGCTTGATTGCCTCGGCGAGCGACACACCTTCGGCGTCGACAAGCTCAAGCGTCGAAAAATCAAAATGTCCGGCAGCAGCGGAGGACGACGCCAAGGTCGCCGAATAGCGCACGCCCTCTTCGTCACCGAACGCCAGCACGTCGATGCCAAACGGCAATGGACGCCCGATGCGCGCGAAGTGTTCGGCGGCGAGAATGCCGGCGATGACGCCAAAGGGCCCGTCGAACATGCCGGCTTCGAACACGGTGTCGATATGCGAGCCGATCAGCAGGCGCTTGGGGCCGCTCCCGGCCAGCGAGCCGCGCACGGTGCCGAGCGCATCTTCCGACACGGTCAGACCCGCATCGGTCATCCACTTCGAAACGAGATCGGCGGCACCGCGATGCGCCGGCGACAGGAACGTGCGGATCAGCCGGTTCGGCTCCGCCGATACGGAACCGAGCGTATTGATCATCTGTTCGGCGCGCGCGCCGATAGCGGCCGGATTAACGTCGGCCCGAATCACGTTGGCCATTGCGCCGCTACCACGGTTTCGAGCATGCCTTCGAGATTGATCATGGCGTGCAAAAGGATTGTCAAAAGCGTCGATCCGGTCGCCCAGCGCATCCAGCCGAGCATCAGACCGAATGCAAATATCTGGCCAGTTACGTACCAATCATATTGCAGATGGATCAATGCCCACAGCCCCGCGGTGATGACGATCACCGCCCAGGCGTCGTGCGGCGACCGCAGCCAGCCGCGAAACGCGAAGCCCCGGAACATGATTTCTTCGCCAATCGGCGTCACCACGATAACCGCCAGCCACAGCATGACCATCGCCAGCGGCCCGGCTTCGGCGGCGGTATGGAAAATGCCGGTCTGGAACGACGTGACGATGTTCTGCCCCAACAGCCAGCTCAGCAGATTGCCGCCGACAATTAGCGCCGCTGTGCAGACGACGCCAAAAATCACTTCGCTGCGCTTGGGCACCGTCAGGCCGAGGTATCCCCATACATCGTGGCCGCGGCGCTGGGCGAAGGCCGCCAGTAACAGAACCTGGATGGGGATCGAGATAAAAATGACGCATGTCACAGCAACGCCGTCGCTGCCGATGTCCGGCATCTGCGCGAGATTGGTGCCGAGCCACAGCGTCAGGACCAGCAGCGCCGCAAACTGGCTCGCCACCATGACAACAAACGCAATGCCAAAGGTCGCGATCCGGCCCCAAGGTTGAATGTCGGCGTTCAACGGCGGTCCGCTCCCAGTCTGAATCAGGCTTCATCCGTGCGTACATAAGCAAGAAGGCCGGGACAAGCCCGGCCTTCTCAGTTCTCGAACATGCCTTACGGCCGGTTACGGCAGCAGGATCACCGAACCCGTCGTCTTGCGGCCTTCCAGGTCCTTGTGGGCCTGAGCGGCATCCTTCAGTGCGTATTTGTGGCTCGCCGGAATCTTCACCGCACCCGAGCCGACCTTGTCGAACAGGTCGTTGGCGGTGGCGACGAGATCCTCGCGCTTGGCGGCGTAGTGGTTGAGCGTCGGGCGCGTCGCGAACAGCGAGCCCTTGTGCTGCAGCAGGTTGATGTCGAACGCCTTGATCGGACCCGACGCCGAACCGAAGCTGACGAACATGCCGAGCGGACGGATGCAGTCGAGCGACTTCGGGAAGGTGTCGTTGCCGATTCCGTCATAGACGACGTCGCAGAGCTTGCCGTTGGTGATTTCCTTGACACGCGCGGCGAAGTCTTCGTCCCGATACAGGATGGTGTGATGCGCACCGGCATTCTTGGCCAGTTCCGCCTTGTCCTTGGAGCCGACGGTACCGATGACCGTCGCGCCGAGATGGTTGGCCCACTGACACGCAATGAGGCCGACGCCGCCCGCAGCGGCGTGCACCAGAACGATGGTGCCCTTGCCGACCTTGAAGGTGCGGTTGAGCAGATACTGCACGGTCATGCCCTTGAGCATCATCGCCGCTGCCTGTTCGTAGCTGATGTTGTCCGGCAGCTTCACCGCGCGGTCGGCGGGCAACAGACGCTCCGCCGCATAGCCGCCGAGCGGCGCCACGTAGGCGACGCGGTCGCCCACCTTGATGTCGGTCACGTCGGGACCTACGGCGGTAACGGCTCCGGCGCCCTCATTGCCGGCGACGAACGGCATGCCGACGGGGGACGGATACATGCCCATGCGGAAATAGGTGTCGATGAAATTGACGCCGCAGGCGTGCTGCTTGAGCTTGATCTGGCCCGCGCCCGGCGCGCCGACCTCGATATCCTCGAAGGTCAGAACTTCCGGACCGCCGGCTTTGTGTACGCGCACTGCTGCGACCATGTTTCACCCCTTTGAATGTCAGATTTGTTGGTTGAATAGCGTTCGGGCCGGTATCATAGGGAGCCGAACGGCGAGCGCAAGGCGGGGGCCTAGCGCGCGCCGGAGACCCGTAGGTTCGCGCCGTTGACGTAAGACGCGCCGTCCGACAGCAGGAAAAGTATGGCCTCGGCCACCTCGTCCGGCTGGCCCGCCCGTCCCATCGGCAGCATGGGCGTGACGCGCTCGACGCGGCCCGGCGGCTGGATATCCGTATCGATGACGCCGGGCGTCACGGCGTTGACCCGGACGCCTTCCTTGGCCACTTCGCGCGATACGCCGATGACCATGGAATCGACGCCAGCCTTGGCGGCCGCGTACCAGACGCATTCATTGGCGCCGCCCAAGGGCGCGGCCATCGACGACATCATGACGATAGCGCCGCCCTTGCCTTTGTACTTGGTCGACATGCGTTTCACGCAGGCCCGCAGGCACAGCAACGCGCCGAAGGTGTCGACGTCGAGCACCTCGCGGATGGTGGACGCGTCGGCCTCATCCAGGCGCGAGTATTTGCCGCTGATGCCGGATGAATGAAGGAAGTGCGTGATCGGCCCGAGCTTCGTCGTCGTCTCGTCGAACACCCGCTCGATGTCGGCTTCGACCGCCATGTCGCCCTGGACGGCAGCAGCATTGCCGCCGACCGCCTTCACCGCCGCAACGACGGAAGCAGCGGCGTTCGAATTGTTCTTGTAGTTGACCGCGACGTCGTAACCCCGCGCGGCGGCGAGTTTCGCCGTCGATGCGCCGATACCGCGGCTGCCGCCGGCGATCAGAAGAACAGGACGTGACATGAAGCCTCCCGGAGAATTGTTCTTATTGGCGCCGATCACACACGATCAGGCGGCTTTGCGCAACAAACCCGCAGCGAAGAAATAGACGGCGATCGCGGCCAGCGCCCACGTCACATAGGGCCCGGGTGCAAGATTTTCCGCCAGCGTGAAGGCCGCCAGAGCGGCCCACGCCACCATCAGCGCAATATTGAGCCAGCGCAGGCGCTGCACGCGCAGCGGATGCACAAACCGGATGGGCACGAACGTCAGCACCGCCAGCACGACAATGCCGGCGGCGGCTGCCCACGGCGGCGGCTCAAGCACATAGAGATAGAACGCCGCCAGATTCCACACAGCGGGAAAACCGCGGAAATAATTGTCGTCGGTCTTCATGTTGCCGTCGGCGAAATACAACGCGCCGGTGATGACGACGATCATGCCGGCCGGGATCGCCAGCATGTCCGGCAGGAAGCCGCTCGCCGCGATCGCATAGGCCGGGACAAAGACGTAGGTCGTGAAATCGACGACAAAATCGAGCCCCTCGCCGGACCAGCGCGGCAGGAGTTCCTTGACCTTGAAGGCACGCGCCATCGGCCCGTCGACGCCATCGACAATCAGCGCCAGACCAAGACAGAAAAACATCCCGGCCCAATGGCCACCGGACGCCAGGATCATCGCCAACAGCGCCAGTGCCGCACCGGTCGCGGTGAAGACATGAATCGTAAACGCGCGGATGTGCTCGAACTTCGGCACGCTATTTCTCATTGCCCCAATCAAGCTTGACGATCTCGGCCGAACGCCCGTCGAGTTTCCAGTTGCGGCCGAAGCCGCGGAAACGCGAGCGCTCCGCCTTCGAGACGATTACATCGGGTCCGATCCAGTATTCGCTGTTGCGGATGACGACGTTGCCCTCCCCCTTGCCGCGCACCGGCGTGACCGCGCCCTCGACATATTTCTCGATGCGGATGAGACGCGTCTCGCCCTTGGTCTCGTAGCTGATCGGCACTTGGCGTACGCCGAGAAACTGTCCCACCAGAATCGACAGCAGATGGGTCGTGCCGCCTACACGCCCCGTGAAAATACGTGTGAGCCCCTTCACCGCCATCGCCGAGGCGCGGTCGTCGACGAACAACGCCGCGGTCCAGTTGCCGCGCGACATGATGCCGGGCAGGTCCATCATCAGGCCGACATTGAGGCCGGAGAGATCCTCGCTATCGATATGACCGTCGTCGATGCGGATGCCGGCCCAGGTCTGGCAACGGTCTTCCGTCGGCGGATGATCGCCCAGCGACAGCACGCACGGGCAGAACACCGTGCAGCTGCACGACAGGGTCATCTCGCCTTTCAGGGCCCAAGCTTCAACCACCGCGCATCCTCCCGGCTTTTCGATTTTTGTAGCTCAAACGGCGCGCCCCGGCCAATGGGCCGCAACCGAGGTCGCAATAAAGGCAAGGCCGATCGCGATCAGCCCGACGCCGACGGCATAGGTAAACCGTTTGCCGCTGCCGATCTTTTCCAGCGTCATGACGACGCCGAGCGCCGCCATCCAGATCACGTTCATGACGCCGACCGCGAACATCACCAGCATCATGGCCCAGCAGCAGCCGAGACAGAACAGTCCCTGCCGCAGGCCGAGCTTGAACACGCCGCGCGGCGTCGTCGCCCAGCGCGTGAAGAAGAATTGAAACGGATTGCGGCACTGCGTCAGGCACGCATGCTTGAGCGCGGAAAATTGATAGACGCCGGCGCCGATGAAGATCGCTCCAGAGAACAACCCGCTCGCCGCGGCGAGATTCGCATCGAGCAAGGCGGCGCGCGTCAGCGCGAGTTGAGCGAATGTCGCCGCAATTGCGAAGCCGAACCAGACAGCGGTGTAGCCAGCGGCGATCACGAAGGGCGACACGACGGGCTCATTTTTCGCTGCTGCCGTGTCCGCGATTTCGGCGTAGGTCAGAATCATCGGCGCGGCGCTCGGCAACATCATCGCCAAGGTCATGGCCGCCCACATGCCCGCGACAAGCGTCACGGTTGCCGCGCTTACCGGCTCGCTCATCAAGGCACGGCACAAAGCCGCTATGACGCCGCTATTTGCCGCCTGTAGTGCCAGCGCAAACCAGCCGAGGCCCGCCAGCGCGATCACGCAGATTGCGGCCAGCGCCTTCGGTCGCGCGAACACCGCGCCCAGCCGGCTGGCGGCTGGCGGCAGATGGTCGAGTCTGTGGCCCGTGGCCTGGGTCATGGTTGACGTCCTAGCGTATCGGGCCGACGCCCGGTACCGGAACCAGCAACGATGGTTTCCGGGGCAGCATGCCCATGCTAGTCCGTACCGACGAATGGGAATGAGCCTTTTGAGTAATTCTGCCAAATCAGCGGCCATCGTGGTCGGCGGCGGCCCCGCCGGCCTGACCGCGGCCATTGCGCTGGCTCAGGGCGGCGTCTCCACCGTGCTGGCCGGCAAGCGTCCGGAGCGAACCGACAATCGCACCACGGCCCTGCTGGCCGGTTCTGTCACGGCGCTGGAAACGCTCGGCGTCTGGCCGCTCTGTGCGCCGCACGCCGCATCTCTCAAGATTATGCGCATTGTCGACGACACCGGACGCCTCTGGCGCGCCCCGGAAGTGAAGTTCGACTGTAGCGAAATCGATCTCGACGCCTTCGGCCAGAACATCGAGAACCGTCATCTGGTCGCCGCGCTCGAAGCGCAGGCCCGCACGCTGCCGAACCTGCGCCTGATCGAGGACGATGTGGTTGCCGTCGTGCCGCAAAGTTACGCGGTCACCGTCACGCTGAAAGGCGGCGAAAGCCTCACCGCGCCGCTGGTCGTCGGCGCCGACGGTAAAAATTCGATCTGCCGCACAGCCGCGGACATCGGCATCGATACGCGCGACTACAAGCAGGTCGCCCTCACCGTTTGCCTGAAGCATTCGCGGCCGCACCGCGACAGCTCGACCGAATTTCACACGCCGAGCGGGCCGTTCACCCTGGTGCCGCTGACCGGCAATCGCTCCAGCCTCGTCTGGGTGCTCGATCCGCACCGCTCCGGCGAGTTTGCCGAACTCGACGACGCTGATCTGGCAGCCGAAATCGAACGCGCCGCGCATTCGATCCTCGGCAAGATCGAGCTTGAACCCGGCCGCGGCCTGTTTCCGCTCAGCGCCGCGACGGCACGCACATTCGCCGCCAACCGCATCGCGCTGGTCGGCGAGGCCGCGCACGTTATCCCGCCCATCGGCGCGCAAGGCCTCAACCTCGGCCTGCGCGACGCGGCGACCATCGGCGAACTGGCCGCACAGGCGCTGCGTGATGGCGACGACATCGGCGGCGCCACGGTTCTTACCGCTTACGACAAGATGCGCCGCACAGACGTCGGCAGCCGCACCTTCGCCATCGACGTTCTCAACCGCACTTTGCTGACGGACTTCCTGCCGGTGCAGGGCCTGCGCGGCATCGGCCTCTATATGCTCGACCGCATCGGCCCGCTGCGCCGCGCCGCGATGCGCGAAGGCATCGCGCCGGGCGCGTCACAGCCGCGCCTGATGCGCGGCGAGGCGCTTTAAACATTTTCCGCTCATTCCCGCGCAAGCGGGAATCCAAAACGGCAACCACCGATTAGTCACTGGGTCCCCGCTTTCGCGGGGACGAACGGAGGTTCACAGCGGCTTCCGAAACGCCGGGGCGATGGGTAGCGGCAAGGCGGTCACGCTGCTTCCGGCGACATCGACCTTATGCGCAAACAAACCGCGGCCGACAAAATGCGGATCGCGCATGGCCTCTTCGAGCGGCGTAACAATCGTGACGCAGCAATCCGCAGCGGCGAAAACGGGCCGCCATTCGTCGGACGTTTTCGCCGCAATCAGCTTCGCGACTTCATCGCGTGTTGCCGCCGGAATACGCGTATCATCGACAAACTCGGCCGCCAGCCCGACCGCCTTTGCGAACATCTCCCAGAATTTCTGCTCGATTGCGCCGCAGGCGACGATCTTGCCATCCTTGGCCGGATAAAGCCGATAGCGCGGCGACGCACCGGCAAGCCACATCTCGCCGGACTTCGGAAATTTCGCCACCGCGCCGAGCGCCATGGCGTACCAGGCGAAGGTGAACATGGCGTCGGTCATGGCAATGTCGAGGTCGCAGCCCTGCCCGCTCTGGTCGCGCGACCGCAACGCCAACAGAATATTGATGACCGCGGGAAAGCTGCCGCCGGCAATATCGGCCACCAACACGGGCGGCAAAACGGGCCGCTCCAGCGGACCCGGCTGCAAATCGAGTACGCCGGTCGTGCCGATGTAGTTGATGTCGTGCCCGGCTTCATCGGCGCGCGGACCGGTCTGGCCGTAGCCCGAGATCGAGCAATAGATCAGCCTCGGATTGAGCGCGCGAAGATCGTCGTGGCCGAGACCCAGCCGCGCCATCACGCCGGGCCTAAATTGTTCGATCAGAATGTCGGCGCGTTCGATGAGCGGGAGCAGCGTTGAGCGGTCAGCCTCGCTCTTGAGATCGAGTGTCAGAACCTGCTTGCCGCGATTGAGCATGGCGAAGGGCACGCTCTCGCCGTCCATCATCGGCGCGAAGTGGCGCATGTCTTCGCCGCCCGGCCGCTCGATCTTGATCACCTCGGCGCCCGCTTCCGCCAGCATCAAAGATGCCAGCGGCCCCGGCAGCAGCGTGGTGAAATCCAGAACCAGAAGGCCGGACAAAGGCTGCGCTTTATTCATGGCGCATGATCTTATCCGACCTACGTACGCCCGCCGAAGCGGGCTTCGCGTAGGCGGGAAACCGGTGGCCACTTTTCGGGATCATGCGCTTACCTGAACAGCAACGGCGGCAGCGTGTGCGTCTTCACCATCCACATGACCGTCGTCAGCGTCACCACCGACACCAGCGTCCCGACCAGCACCGCGCTCGACGCCTCCTCGACCCACGTATCGTATTGCCGGGCGAAGACGAAGACGTTCAGCGCCGGCGGCAGCGCCGCCATCAGGATCGCGGCATAGATCCACAGCGGATCGAACGGCCCGAACAGCGACAGCAGCAGAAACATCAGCACCGGATGCACGGCGAGCTTGATCAGCGTCGTGAACGGCACTTCCCACGGAATTTTCTTCAGCGGCCGCAACGCGACGGTGACGCCGAGCGTGAACAGCGCGCACGGCGCCGCCGCATTTTGCAGGAACGCCATCAGCCGCTCCAGCGCCACCGGTGGCTGGAAATGAATCGCCGCCGACAGGATGCCGAGCGCGGTCGCGATCACCAGCGGATTGGTCGTGATGCGCAGAAATACTTCCTTGGCGACGGCGCGGAAATCCCGTTGTCCCGGCGCCGCCAGCGCCATCAGGATCGGCACCAACGTGAACAACAGCAGCGTATCGAAACAGAAAATCAGCGCCACCGGCACCGCCGCTTCCGGCCCGAGCGTCGCCAGCGCCAGGCCCGGGCCCATGTAGCCGATATTGCCGTAGCCGCCCGCCAGCCCCGCCATCGTGGACTCGCCGACGTGACCGCGGCGGATCGCCATGCTGACGGCGAAGGCCGCGGCGAAAGCCACGAAGGTCGAGGACGTCGTCGCCAGCACGAAGTCGATCTTGGCCAGTTGCTCGAGCGGCGTCTGGGCGAGGATGCGATAGAACAAGGCCGGCAGCGACACATAGACGATGAAGAAGTTCATCCAGGCGAGCGCGGTATCGGGAATCTGCTTGAGCTTGCCGCAGGCGAAACCGATGAAAATCAGGCCGAAGAACGGCAGCGCCAGATTGATGACGTCGATCATGTGAGGCTCCGGCAGCCGTCAGGCGCGCCGATCTGGCCGAACTTGGCGCGGGCTTTGCTTTCCTCTAAACGGCACAAAGCCCCTTTGGAAGGCCAATCCCTTTGGAAAGACGGTCATGAAGCTTCCGCGCCAGTTCTTCCAGCCCCTCGCCATCGGCGCCCCCGCCCCCCTGCGTGAGCTGCCGGTGCGGCTCGAGCGCATGATCCATTTCGTGCCGCCGCATATGGAGAAGATGCGGGCCAAGGTGCCGGACATCGCCAAGCAGGTCGACGTCGTGCTCGGCAATCTGGAAGACGCCATTCCGGTCGAGGCCAAGGAAGCCGCGCGCGCCGGCTTCATCGAAATGGGCAAGGCAGTCGACTACGGGCAGACCGGGCTGTGGACGCGCATCAACGCGCTCAACTCGCCCTGGGCGCTCGACGACGTCACCGAGATCGTCGGCGCTATCGGCGACAAGCTCGACGTCATCATGCTGCCGAAGGTCGATGGCCCGTGGGACATCCACTACCTCGATCAATTGCTGGCGCAGCTCGAAGCACGCCACAAGGTCCAAAAGCCGATCCTGATCCACGCCATTCTGGAAACCGCGCAGGGCGTCAACAACGTCGAAGCCATCGCGACGGCCTCGCCGCGCATGCACGGCATGTCGCTCGGTCCCGCCGATCTGGCGGCCTCGCGCGCCATGAAGACGACCCGCGTCGGCGGCGGTCATCCGGAATACAAAGTGCTAGCGGATGCCTCTTCAAGTCCGATATCGGGTAAACCCGACATCGGTGGCGACGCGCCCCGCGCCATCTATCAGCAGGACCTCTGGCACTACACCACGGCCAAGATGGTCGACGCCTGCGCCGCCGCCGGCATCAAGCCGTTCTACGGCCCGTTCGGCGACTTCTCCGACGCCGCCGCTTGCGAGGTCCAGTTCCGCAATTCTTTCCTGCTCGGCTGTGTCGGCGCGTGGACGCTGCACCCCTCACAAATCGCCATCGCCAAGAAGGTCTATGCGCCCGATCCGGCCGAGGTCGCCTTCGCCAAGAAGATCGTCGAATCCATGCCGGACGGCGCCGGGGCGGTCATGATCGACGGCAAGATGCAGGATGACGCCACCTGGAAGCAGGCCAAAGTCCTGCTCGACCTCGCGAAATTGGTCGCGGCCAAGGATCCGGATATGGCGGCGCGCTATGGAGTTTAAGGCCCGCGGCCTAGCCAAAACGGGACGGATCAATTATCTGGCGGGCATGGAAAAGATGCGTACCGCCAAGTTCACGATCGGCCAGGTGGTCAAACACCGGGTATTTTCGTTTCGCGGCGTGATTTTCGATATCGACCCCGTCTTCGACAATACCGACGAGTGGTACGAGGCTATTCCGGCGGAGGTCCGTCCGCGGAAGGATCAGCCGTTTTACCACCTGTTTGCCGAGAACGCGGACACCGAGTACGTCGCTTACGTGTCGGAGCAGAACCTGCTGCCGGACACCTCCGACGCGCCGGTCCGCCATCCGCAGGTCAGCGAAGTCTTCGTGCGCGACCGCAAAGGCGGCTACAAGCCACGCAACAATCAGTTGAACTAACTCTGTGATCTAGCTGATTTTACAAAAGAAAAAGGCGCAGCGGAAGCTGCGCCTTTTCGCATTTGTGTGCCGTCTCGCCTTACTTCTTGGCGGCGGGCGGTGCGGCCGGTGCCGGAGCGGCGGCGGAGGGCTGCGAGGCTTCCAGCTTCTTGCGGGCTTCGTCCGCCTTCTTCTGGAGCTCTTCCTGCAGCTTGCGCTGCTGTTCCTCGAACGCCTTCGGATCGGTCGCCGGGCCGTCATAGGCCTTGGCGAAATCGGCCAGCGGCAGCGGCAGGCTGATCGGCGTGCCCTGCATATTGATCGCCTGGACAGTCAGTTGCTGACCGGTCTTGAGCTGCTTCATGATTTCGTCGGTGACCGGATAATCGGCCATGCAGCCGACCGGGAAGCAGATCTTGTAGGGCTGCTGCGCCGGCTGGCCCTGATCGATGATCAGGCGAGTGCCGTGCTGGATCTGCATGCCGAGCGGCACGGTGATCCGGAGCACCTTCTGATCGCCTTCCGGCTCGAACAGCTGCACGATCGCGACCGGCATGCCGTTTTCGAGACGGCCGTCCTTGGTGATGACGCAGACCTGCTTGTTGTTGGTGTCCGGCCCCTTGCCGCACACCTTCATCCACGGCGAATACATCAGCTGCGGCGCTTCACCGCCGGCCTGCTGCTGCGGCGCGGCTTGCGCCGGGGCCTGCTGAGCGGCGGGAGCCTGCTTCGGCGCGGCCGGAGCGGCTTTCGGCGCAGCCTTCGGGGCGGCGGGCGCAGGAGCCTGCGCCAGCGCGGGCGCGGCAAACAGCATTCCCGACAGCAAACCGGCGGTGGCCAGCGCGATCCGATGATCCATGCAAATAGTCCTTTGTTCGAACCGCGCGTGAGCCCCAAGGGCCCGGCGGTCGCCTTATAGAAAGGGGTCTTTCCCCGCGAAATACGGCGGGAGCGTGACCCGTCAGGGCTGCGTGATAGCCGATATTGCCGCTGCGATAAAGCCACGAATGAGCCGAAAATACGGGCTCGGATGGGCTTTGCTTCATCCCTGTGTGATAAATTCAACGCTTGAACCAGACGAATCGCAAACGCCCGCCGCACCCGCCCTTCTCCCCGGCTTCGCCGTCGCGCCGAGCGGTGCTGCATGGTGGCGTTGTTGGCGGGATCGCCGCCACGCTCGCGGCTTTCTGGCCCCAGGGCGTCCACGCCGCATTGGCCAAGCACGCCATCGCAATGCAGGGCGAGCCAGCCTGGGCGCCTGACTTTGGCGGCCCGGCCTATGCCAATCCGAACGCGCGCCAAGGCGGCCAATTGATCCAAGGGGTGCTCGGCACCTTCGACAGCCTGAACCCTTTTGTCGTCAGAGGCCTCTCGGCGGTCAGCATCCGCGGCTACACGGTCGAGAGCCTGCTGGCGCGCGGCTACGACGAGCCCTTCACGCTGTACGGCCTGCTCGCGGACGGTATCGAGACCGACGACGCCCGCAGCTACGTCACGTTCTCGATCAATCCCGCCGCACGCTTTGCAGACGGCAAGCCGGTCACGCCGGACGATGTGATTTTCTCGTGGGAGTTGCTGCGCGACAAGGGCCGGCCGAACTACCGCACCTATTACGTCAAGGTGACCAAGGCCGAACGCGTCGGCGACCGCGCGGTGCGCTTCGATCTCACCGGCGCCGACGACCGTGAACTGCCGCTTATCCTCGGCCTGATGCCGATCCTCGCCAAACACGCGACGAAAACAGAGACTTTCGAAGAAACCACTTTCACACCGCTTCTCGGCAGCGGTCCCTATTCCATCGTGACCGTGAAGCCCGGCGAAAGCGTCACGTTCAAACGCAACGCCAGCTATTGGGGCCGCAGCTTATCGATCAATCGCGGATTGTGGAATTTCGACCAGATAAGATTTGATTATTACCGCGACGGCAATACGCACTTCGAGGCTTTCAAGAAAGGAAGCTACGACGTGCGCCTGGAAACGGATCCAGGACGCTGGCAGACCGGCTACGATTTCCCGGCGCTGCGCAACGGCCGCGTCGTCAAGGAGGAGTTCGAGAACGGCCTGCCCAAGGGCATGTCCGGCCTCGTCTTCAACACGCGCCGCCCGGTCTTCACCGACATCCGCGTCCGCCAAGCGGTGCTTGAGCTCTTCGATTTCGAATGGCTCAACCGCACCTATTTTTTCAATCTCTACAAGCGCACCGCCAGCTACTTCGACACCAGCGATCTGTCGGCGCACGGTGTGGCCGCCAATGCCCGCGAACTCGAATTGCTCAAGCCCTATCCCGGCGCGGTGCGCGCCGACATTCTCGCCGGTCAATGGGCGCCGCCCGTCACCGATGGGTCAGGAGGCGACCGTGCGCCGTTGCGCCGCGCTTTCGACCTGTTCAAGCAGGCCGGTTATGAACTCAAGGGCACCGATCTCGTCAATCGCGCGACCGGCAAGCCGTTCAGCTTCGAGATCCTGACGACGACACGCGACCAGGAACGCCTCGCGCTGGCTTACGTTCGCAATCTTAAGCGCGCCGGCATCCACGCGCAGGTGCGCAGCATTGACGCCACGCAATTCGAGCGCCGCCGCATCGCCTTCGATTTCGACATGATGGAGTACCGCTGGGACCAGTCGCTATCGCCCGGCAATGAACAAAGCTTCTACTGGGGTTCGGCCGCCGCCGACCAGCAGGGCAGCCGCAACTACATGGGCGTCAAATCGCCTGCGGTCGACGCCATGATCGCGGAAATGCTCAGCGCCCGCAGCCGCGAAAACTTCGTGGCGGCCTGCCGGGCGCTCGACCGGCTGTTGTTATCCGGCGTTTATGTGGTGCCCCTGTACTTCCCGCCCAAGCAGTGGGTGGCGCGCTGGAAGCGAATCGAGCATCCATCAAAGACCTCGTTGTTCGGGTATTTGCCGGAAACGTGGTGGCTCGGGGACGTCCCTTGATTTTGGGCGGCACGCATCAAGACGCTGGCGGCACTCCCGCCGGCAAACGGTCGACGCTCGACGCGCTGTTTCGGCGTGCGGCGTTGCGTGGCGTCAGCGCTATAGCGCTCGCCGACCCGCCCAATCGCGAAAGCGTAACCGGTACGACGCCGCGCCAACTCACTTACGCCCAAGCCGACCGCGCCATCACCGCCTTCGCTACGCAACTGCGGGAGCTGGGCCTGCAGACCGATACGGTCGTGGCGTTGCAACTGCCCAACACCGTCGACAGCGTCATCGCGCTGCTGGGTGTGATCCGCGCCGGCATGATCGCGGCGCCTTTGCCGCTGCTCTGGCGCAAGCGCGACATCGTCAGCGCTCTGCGGCCTCTCGGTGCCAAGGCGCTCATCACGTCTTCGCTGATCGGGTCGGTCGCGCACGCCGAGATCGCGATGCAGGCGGCGGCGGAGCTGTTTTCTGTGCGCTACGTCTGCGCCTTCGGCAGCGATCTACCGGATGGCGTTGTATCGCTCGACGGCATCTTCACCTCCGCTGCAGCCACGGCCGCACAAACGCCAACCCGCGACGGTGACGCCGCCGACCACGTCGCGGTCATCACGTTTGAGGAAACCGCCGACGGCATTCGCGCGGTGGCGCGCAGCCAGCGCCAATTGATCGCCGGCGGCCTGGGGCCGTTCCAGGAAAGCGGCGCCGTCCTCAACGGCAAACTGCTGTCGACGATCCCCCTTTCCTCTTTCGCCGGATTATCGCTGACCTTGATTCCGTGGCTGCTCGGCGGCGGTTCGCTCACGCTGCACCACGCCTTCGATCCGCAAGCCTTCGCCGCGCAAGCGCGCGAGCACGAGGGCGGCACCGTCGTCCTGCCCGGCCCGGCATTGCAGGCGCTCAGTAAAGCCAACGCCCGATGCCGCCCGGCTTCGATCATAGCGCTGTGGCGCGCGCCGGACCGCCTCGTCAACGAGCAGAAATGGACCGGCGCCGTAAAGCTGATCGACGTCGCCAGCTTCGGGGAGACCGGGCTTATCGTGGCCGCGCGCGGCGAGGACCAGTTGCCGAAGCCGCTTCCGATTGGCGCGATCGGCGACGGCGTTGAGACCTTCCGTAGCACCTCCGGCACGCTGATGGTGCGCGGAGCGATGGTGCCGGCCGCGGCCTTTCCGCCGGGCGTTGAAGCCAATGGCACGCAGCACTTCGCCGTCGACGACCAGGGTTTTACCGACACGGGTTATTCTTGCCGCATCGAGAATGGCACTGTCGTTCTCGTCTCGCCTCCGGCCGGTGTCACCAGCATCGGCGGCTACCGGCTGCACCAGGCCTCGTTCGACGCCGCCGTCGCCGCCATCGATGCCGGGGCGACCATCGTCGCCTTGCCCGACGCCGTGCTCGGCCAGAAGCTTGCCGGCAGCGCGAGCGACGGCAATGCCATGGCGGCCCAGATGCAGGCGGCCGGGCTCAACGCGCTTGTCGCGGGCGCCTTCGCCCCACGGGCGCAGGCCACAGCTTAGAGCTTGTGGCGGCTCGGTTGCGAGCACCGTCATTGCGAGAGAAGCGAAGCAATCCAGCCCTTGCCGACGTTTGATCCGCCGCCTGGATTGCTTCGTCGCCTTCGGCTCCTCGCAATGACGGAGAATGGGTCACAATGCGGGAGAACCCGGAGCCCACCCATGCGCAACGTGCGCGAGCCGGCGGTTTACATCATGGCCAGCCGGCGCAACGGGACACTGTATGTCGGCGTGACGAGCAACCTGCCAGGCCGCGTCTGGCAGCACCGCACCGGCGCAATACCGGGCTTCACGGCCCGCTACGGCTGCAAATTGCTGGTCTGGTTCGAAGTGCATGAACGCATGGAAGGCGCGATCGCGCGGGAGAAACAGATCAAGGGTGGCTCGCGGAAGGACAAACTGGCGTTGATTGAAGGGACAAATCCCGACTGGCGCGATTTATATGAGGGTTTGTTTTGACGCCCCTACCTCAGAACACCGTCATTGCGAGCGAAGCGAAGCAATCCAGTCATTACTGGCCTTGCGTTCGACGCACTGCCGCCTGGATTGCTTCGTCGCCTTCGGCTCCTCGCAATGACGGAGGATGGTCGAGCCCCTCCATGAAGAATGTTTTTCCCGCCGTCGTTGACGCGGTATTAACAGCCGCTCGCTAGGGTTGCCCCAGTTTTTGTAACCGTGCGTGCGCCCATGTCGCTTCAAGGCCCGATCCTCGTTGTCGCCGAACATCCGGCGGCCGATCTTGTTGCTGCGCTCGGCGACGCCGGCGCCTTCCCCATCGTTGAAACGAACTGGAACGACGCGCCGACCGCTTTCGTGTCGGTGAAGCCCGCGGCTGTGGTCATTGCCGAGCCCGGCGCACCGCCCAGCGAAGCCTCCGCGCGCATGCTGTGCCTTCAGATCGCGACCGCGAAAGACGCCATTGTGCCGACCCTGGCGTTCGCGCACCGCGACGATGATCTCCCGCTGCCGGTCGCCTTGCCGGCGGATCCCACGTTGCCGCTGTCGCACGCCGTTGCACGGCTTCAGGCCGCCATGCGCTTGCGCGGCTTGCACGCGACCGTGCTGCGCCGGACCGAACTGCTGACATCGCAAGGCGGCACCGCGCCGCATCTTCCGCCAACCGATCCGCTCGACGATGCGACCGTGCTGATCGCGGGCCGCGGGCCGCTCTACCCGGCGCTCAGCGTGGCGATGGGCGAACGCGTGAAAATGGTCGGCGCGCTCAGCATCGAAGCCGCCGCCAAACATCTCAACGTGCGCGAGATCGACGGCATTGTGCTCGGCGACGGCCTGCCGCCGCGCATGGTCGAAGCCTTCATCACGATGCTGACGCAGGAGCCGCGCTTCCGTGACATTCCGGTTGCCGTCATCGGCGACGCGGTGCCCGATTTCCGCGAGCACCTCATCAATCTCGAATATCTGGACGGCGACGTATCACGCATCGTCGGCCGCATGATGCCGATGGTGCGGCTGCATGCGCTTGAGACGCGGTTGTTGCGCATGCTGAAGTCGCTCGACGCCGACGGCACGTTCGACACCGAGACCGGCCTGCTGACGCGCGACTCCTTCCTGCATCAGCTGACCAAAGCCGTAGCCGAGGCCGCCGACCGCAGCCAGTCGCTGTCGATGGCGCGCTACGCCTTCGAGGGCACGCACGACCGCGCTGCGCTCGATGGTGCGCGCCTCCTCACGCGGCTGACCCGGCCGGTCGATTTCGCCTGCCGCGACGACGACGGCGCCATCCTGGTTGCCTTCACCCAGACCGATCTGCGCGAGGCCCATATGGTCGCCCGCCGCATCGCCGCCGAACTCAAGGCCATCATGAAATCCGGCGCGTCCGTCACCGCCAATGTGACCCTGGCGACGCTCAAGGCCGGCGACACGCTCGACAGCCTGATGCAGCGGGTGTTGGGCAGCCGCATGGTTGCGGCGGAATAGCCGGACGACTACCTTAGCTCCAACAGGGAGCTAACAATGGCCAACAATCAGCCTGTCCGCATCGACGTCGTGTCCGACGTGGTCTGCCCGTGGTGTTTCATCGGCAAGCACCGCCTCGAGGCCGCGCTGAAGCTCAAGCCCGACATCGCCGTCGATGTGCACTACCATCCCTACTTCCTGAACGACTGGATCCCGCGCGAAGGCATTGCCCGCGTCGATTATCTGACCAAGAAATTCGGGTCGCCCGAGCGCTACGAAGGCATCGCCGAGCGCGTGCGCGCCGCGGCCGCCGCGGAAGGCCTCGTCTATGACTCAAGCAAGATGAAGCGCCAGCCGAACACGACCGACTGTCACCGGCTGATTCACTGGGCCGACGCCATCGGCAAGGCGCCCGAGATGAAGCAGAAGCTGATGGACCTTTATTTCACCGAAGGCGGCGACCTCACCCAGGCCGACACGTTGGTGCAGGCAGCCGCGGCCGTCGGCCTCGACGCTGAAACGGTGCGCGCCGATCTCGCAACCGACAAGGACGTCGATCAGGTCGGCGCCCAAGCCGAGCAAGCCAAGGAAGCCGGCATCGACGGCGTGCCGTGCTTCATCTTCGGCGGCAAGTTTGCGGTGTCCGGCGCGCAGGCGCCAGAATATCTCGCCGAGGCGATCGAGCGCATCGCCTCCGGCAAGGCGATCGCCGCGGAATAAGCATCAGGGACACCGGTCATGAAAATCACCGCGGCCGTCGCACGCGAGCGCTTCGGCGCCTTCGCCGTCGAAACCGTCGATCTCGACACGCCGCGCGACGACGAGTTGCTGGTTGAGGTCGTCGCCTCCGGCATCTGCCAGACGGACCTGCACGGCCGCGACGGTTATTACGATACGCCGCTGCCCGCGGTGTTCGGCCATGAAGGCGCCGGCATCGTGCGCGCCGTCGGCCGCGGGGTCACCGAGTTCAAGCCGGGCGACCATGTCGTCATGGCATACCCCTGGTGCGGCGAATGCCCGAATTGCCGCGCGCACAAGCAGAGCTATTGCCTGAGCGTGAAGGAATTGAAGATGGCCGGCACGCGCGCCGACGGCTCGACCATTCACACCCAGAACGGCAAGCCGATGTATGGCTCTTTCTTTCAGCAATCGTCGTTCGGAAATTTCACCCTGGCGAACGAGCGCTTCGCCGTAAAGGTGCGCAACGACGCCCCGCTCGATCTGATCTGCACGTTGGCTTGCGGCGGCCAGACCGGCGCCGGCGCGGTGCTCAATGTCGCCAGGCCGAACCCCGGCGACAGCTTTGCGGTCTTCGGTGTTGGCGGCGTCGGCCTTGCCGCGCTGATGGCGGCGAAGATCGCCGGCTGCGACCCGATCATTGCCATCGATGTGCATGATAACCGGCTCGCACTGGCCAAGGACCTCGGCGCGACGCACACGATCAATCACACGGGACGCACCGACGTTGTCGCGGAAATCCGCAAGATCACCGGCGGCGGCGTGCGTTTTTCCATCGAGACCTCGGCGATGCCCGCGGTGTTCCGCGAGGCGATCGAGTCACTGATGTTTGCCGGCACCTGCATCCTTCTCGGCAGCGCGCGCGGCGGCACGGATGTCTCGTTCGACATGCCGTTTCTGCAACAGGGCCGCAGGGTGATCGGCGTCATGCAGGGCGACAGCGTGCCCAAGGAGTTCATCCCGAAGCTCGCCGACTATGTCGTTACCGGGCAAATGCCGGTCGAAAAGTTGATCAAATTCTACGATCTCGCCGACATCAACCGCGCCGCCGACGACGCGGCAAAGGGCTCGACCATCAAACCGGTGCTGCGGATGCCGCACTAGGCGGCACCCGCAGTCCAGGCTTACTCCGCCTTGATGCCGGCCTTGTGGGCGAGCGCGACCCACTTCTCGGTTTCGGTGTGGATGAACGTCTTGAAGTCGGCCGGCGTGATGCCGCCCGTTTCGCAGCCGACGTCCGCCATGCGCTTGATCAGGTCCGGCTGCTTGAGCACTTCGGTGAGCGCCGCATAAAGCTTGTTGCGGATCGGCTCCGGCGTGCCCTTCGGGAACAGCCAGCCGTACCAGGTCGACACGTCGTAGCCCTGCAAGCCCGACTCCGCGATGGTCGGCAGATCGGGGAACAGCGCCGAACGCTTGGCCGGGCTCACGGCCAGTGCGCGCACCTGCCCGCCCTTGATGAAGGGCGTCGCCGCGGCGCTGGTCTCGATTGCCATCTGGATGTGGTTCGCGACGATATCCGCCATCATCGGCGCGCCGCCGCGATACGGCACGTGCACGATGTCGCCGCCCGTCATCGAGGCAAACAGCGCCGACGACATGTGCTCGGTGCTGCCGACACCAGCCGAACCGTAATTGAGCTTGCCCGGATTGGCCTTGATGTAGGCAATCAACTCCTGCACCGACTTCGCCGGCACCGACGGATTCACGATGAGGATATTCGGCACGGTGCCAACGATCGTCACCGGCTCGAAATCTTTCTCGAAATTATAGGACAACGAGCTGTAGATGCCCGGCGCCATCGCATGCGCCACGGTCGACATGAAGATCGTGTAGCCGTCCGGCGCCGCCTTTGCGGCGTTCATGGCGCCGAGATTGCCGCCCGCGCCGCCGACATTCTCGATGATGAAACGGGCGTTGAGCTTCTCGCTCAGTGCCTGCGCGACCATGCGTCCGACGATGTCCGTCGTGCCGCCTGCCGCGAACGGCACGATGACCGTGACCGGCTTGCTCGGCCAATCCTGCGCCTGCGCGGCGACTGAAACAAAACCTGAAATGACGAGCGCGACCGCACACAGCGCGGCGCGGCTCATGCGAGCAATGCTGCCCATGAATCCTCTCCTGTCAAACGAGCCTTGAACAGCCCTATGTCGCGCCCGCCGCCGCTATACCAGCAGGCGTCGGGTTTGGAAATTGCGACTTAGGCGTTCCAGTGGTCTTTCAGTCCGGCGGCGACGATCGCTTCATACGGCAAGGCACTGGTCAGCAGACCATTCGCCAATGCAAACGCGTTCAGGCCATCCACGGCTTGCGGCGTGATCGTGGCATCGTAGAACGGCGCATCGCGCGCGACCAGAACCGGCATCATCTCGGCTTCCTCGCCAGGAAACAGTTCATCGCCGACTTTCTTCGCCAGCGACGGATCGGCTTTCAACGCGTGCTGGGTCGCAACGATGGCCCGCACCGCCGCGGCGGCGACCGCGGGTTCCTTGTCGATCAAGGCGTCGGTCATCGTCAGCGCCGCGAAGTTATAGTGGCGCGCGCCGACCGGTCCGTCGCCACGCCGGAGGTCGAGGTGGACTTTGGCGACGCCCGCCTTTTCGGCCAGCGCCAGACGCATGCCGTTGCCCCAGAATCCATCGGCGATATTTTCCTCAAGGGCGCGAATGCCGTCGCGGCTGTGTGTATGCGACGCTGACGGCAGACTCTCGACGATGCGGACTTCGTCGTTATCGACGTCCAAGCCGGATTCGATCAGCATGTGCCGCAATGCCGTGCGGGGAAACGCGAAGGACGACGAAATGCGCAAGCCCTTCAGCGCGCTGATATCGCCGCGCGGAATGTCGAG
>CAIYTE010000093.1 GCA_903929045.1 uncultured Hyphomicrobiales bacterium | reverse complement strand
GTGTCGGTCTTCTGCTTGCGCAGATCGATATTCGCCGCCGTGCCGTTGATCTTGACGTCACCCTTGACCTGATAGCCGTCGGGGCCTGCGGTGATGCGCAGCGCGGCCGCTTCCAGTTTCTGTCCCATCAGAACTTTTTCGGCGGCGAAATTGCTCAGGTCCGCTGTCACTGAATAGTTCGCTTCCCCCTTGGGAATATCCTTCTGCAGCGGCACGTTCACGGTGACGGTCGCTGCCAGCGTGCCCCTCGTCGATGCCGGATCGAGCGTGATGCCGACCTGATCGCGCAAGCCTTCGCTCGCCAGGAAAGCCGCGGCGGCAGGCATGCTGCCATCGATGCGCAAACTGGTGCGCGACGGCGCGGGCTTGGGATGCGTGTCCGGTATCTCGAACACGCCGCTCGACACATTGAGCTTGCGGCCGGAGACTTCGATGGTGCCGCGGCCAAGGCTGACCAGCGCGGAACGCCCGGTGATGCGAACGGTCAGATCGGCATCGCGGATCGCTGGGAGGTTCGGGATCGGCTTCACCGACGTGCCGCTGGTTTCGATATCGACCGACAGCCCGTCCTCGGGTGTCGGCGGGCCGCCATCCTTGAAGTTTTCCATCGGCGCATTGCCGGCGATGACGACGCGCTCGATGATGCCGCCGGAGATGTGGCCCTCGACCCAGTCGCGCACTTCAGGCGCGGCAAAAACCGGCCACAGACGCTTCATCACCGCCGTCGTCATGCGCGTGCCAGCGACGCCGAAGGCGAGATGTGGTTTGCCGGAGTAATCCAGGCTACCGGTCACCGCGACGCCGATATTGTAAAGCGGACGCGTGTCGATGCGGTTGAAGTCGCCCTGCTCCAAAGTCATGCGCTTGCGCGCCGGGTCGAAGCGCGCCCGCACCGCCATGCGGTTGAGCGCGATCCCCTCTTCATCACCCGTGCCCGAGAGGATGACCGGATCGATCACCGCATCGCCACGCGTGACGTTGAGCACCCAGGCCGTGTCGCCGGCGGCCGGCGCGTCGAGCGACGCACGCATCGTGAACTGATTGCCGCCGGCCTTGATCTGGAACGGCACCAGCAAACTGCGGCGTTCGGCGTCCCAGTTGAAGCGGAAATCGGCGTGATCGATCGCGACATTGATGTGCGGATCGTTGCGGTCGACGATGGTGCCGCTGTCGGCGACCAATTGCCCCTGCACCACCTGCGGCGTGCCGTCGGGCAGAATGTCAGCGCGCACGCTGGCCGACAGCGCCAGGTCGGCATCGATGCTGGCGGTCTCGTTGAGCCGCATCGCCAGCAAAATGTCGCGGACATTGACGTTGCGCGCCTCAAGGCCGACGGCGCGGATGCCGTCGGCGACCGGCCGCATCGCCGCGCTCAACACCCAGGGGCGTTGCGGATTGTCGGACTCCAGCCGGAAAGTGACACCGCCGAGCGCCGGTCGATTCAGACTGACGTTGATGCGGTCGAAGGTCCAGCGCTTGCCGTTACGGCGGTCGTCGACCGTGAGACTGCCGTTCTTGAGACCGAGTTCGCGCAAATCATGGCCGTCGAAGCCGGTGGCGCCGGCGCCGTCGATCCAGGCCATGACGCCGGTGACGTCGTCGAAATCGGACCGCAACGTCGCGGGCGGCTGCACGGCAGCCCCGGGTGCCGGTTCACGCGCCGGACTGACGGTCGGCGGCGCGGTGGCGATGGGGCGATTATCGGCGCCGGCGAACACCGTGAGGCGGCCGTCGGTCTCGATCCGCACCGCCAATTCGGCGCCGACCAGATTGAGACTGCGCGCCCGGACCGCGCCGGTCAGCAGCCCCAAGCCAGAAATGCCGACTTCAGCTTTCGGCGCGCTGGCGACCACCGTGCCGTCGGCATCGCGCACCACGATGTCCCGCAGCCGCAACGAGGTACTGCCCTGCTCGTCGCGTTCGATCTGCGTGCCGCCGACGGCAACCGTATGCTTGCCGCCGAAGTTCTCCTGGATCGCGGCCTTGAGCCACGGCGTCGCCACTTCGAGATCGATGGGACCGCTCGACAGCCGCCACCACAACGCCAGACTGCCAAGGGTAGCGAGCGCAACGGTGACCGCTCCGGTCCAGAACAGCCGGCGCACATACCGGTGACGGAGAAAACGGGACATGCCGCCGCGCAGCGCGGTCCAGCGCTTGCGCCCGCCACGGCGCGGCGCGCCTTTAGCCGCCGGGTAATGATGCGGCGCCAGTTTCCTGGTTTCTTTCTCCGTCATACCGCTGGAATTCTGTCCCTAGACCGGTGCCGGGTCTGCGTTGCGGCCCGCGCCGCAACGGCGGCGAGCGCATGCCCCGTCATTGTCACAAAACGCCCGATGTTGCGCCCGCCCCGCGCAAATGGCATTGCCCATGCTTTAGTCGACATTGACCGGCTGAAAACGACGAAAGGAAGGCACATGGCGAGCAAAGCGGAACCCGCATTGGCGGAAGGCGACAAGGCGCCGGCCTTCACGTTGCTGCGCGACGGCGGCGACAAGGTTTCGCTGAAAGACTTCAAAGGCCGCAATCTCGTCCTCTATTTCTATCCGAAAGCCGACACGCCCGGCTGCACCACCGAGTCCATCGCCTTCTCCAAGCTGCGCGCGGCCTTCGACAAGACCGGAACCGACATTGTGGGCGTTTCCGCCGATTCTGTCGCCAAGCAGGACAAGTTCAAGGCCAAGCACAAGCTGACGATCCCGCTCGCCTCCGACGAGTCGAAGGAGATGCTGGAGGCCTATGGCGCGTGGGGCGAGAAATCGATGTACGGCCTGAAGTTCGTCGGCGTCATCCGCAAGACCTTCCTGATCGGCGGCGACGGCCGCATCGTCAAAATCTGGCCCAAGGTCCGGGTCAAAGGCCACGCTGAAGAGGTCCTGGAAGCGGCCAAGTCAATTTGACGCACGACGGCCGTAATCCCCTGCATTTGCTGGAGAATTACACCGCCCCGGCCGCGAATTATGAATTTTTTAACTATATCGGTTTGATATCGGCGCGGTTGGACCGCACGCCCGCGGCCGCCGCGGAGCGTTCATGTCCAATACTGCGCATTCCCCTTATGAATACGGCGCGCCTGCGCCGTCCGCCGCCCGCGCCCAGCCCGCCGCGAAGTCTCGCTCCGCCGCCGCGGTTTCCCACCACCTCAACAACAAGCCGAAGCACGCCCACGACTACACGCTGGTCCATCACGGCCGCCAGGTCCGCGTCGGCCCGGTCGCGTTCTGGATCGTGGTCGGCACGCTCGTCGTCATGGGCGCGTGGACGATCGGCACCGGTACCTATTTCGCCTTCAGCAACGACGTGCTGACCCGCCTCGTCGGCCGCCAGGCCGAGATGCAATTCGCCTACGAGGACCGCATCGCCGAACTGCGCGGCCAGGTCGACCGCATCACCAGCCGCCAATTGCTCGATCAGGAACAGTTCGACCGCAAGCTCACGGCGCTGATGCAGCGTCAGGCGACGCTCGAAGCGCGCACCAACACCCTGACCGGCGATGTCACCGGCTCGATCAAGCCGGCGCGCGTCGCACCGGTCGAACAGCCGAAACCGCCCAAGGCGCGGCCGATCAACGACACCGTGATCTTCGTTGCGCCGCCGGATCGTGAAGCGCGGCTGCAATCACGCGAGCTCAACGACGCATCCACCCGCCTCGCCGAGCGCGGCAATGCCGGCGGCCTCGAAGGCACGCTGTCGCGCGTCGCCATCGCGCTCGACAAGGTCGAGCGCAAACAGACCGCGACCCTCACCGACATGGAAGAGAAGGTCGACACCAAGGCGCGCGCGATCCGCAGCGTGCTTTCAGATCTCGGTGTCGAAACCGGCAAAGGCGGCGGCGTCGGCGGCCCCTATATTCCCGTGAAAGCGCCGGGCTCGGGCGCCAGCGCCTTCGAGCGGCAGATGTATCGCATCAATGTCGGCAAGGCGCAGCTCAGCCAATATACGCAGGCGCTGGTGACGGTGCCCGTACGCAAACCGATCTATGGCGAGATCGATATGAGTTCGCCGTTCGGCATGCGCATGGACCCGTTCATGCGCGGCCCCGCGATCCACTCCGGCATCGACATGCGTGGCGACAAAGGCGACCCGGTCCGCGTCACCGCCAACGGCACCGTCACCATCGCGGGCTGGAGCGGCGGCTACGGCAACATGGTTGAAGTCGACCACGGCAACGGCTTCGCCACCCGCTACGGCCATATGTCCAAGATCGACGTGAAGGTCGGCCAGCGCGTGACACTCGGGCAAACCGTCGGCGAGATCGGCTCGACCGGCCGCTCGACAGGTAATCATCTGCACTATGAAACCCGCATCGATGGCGAAGCCGTCGACCCGCAGAAATTTCTCCGCGCGGGCGTAAGGCTCGGCGCCGGCGTGCTGGGCGACAAAATTTAGCTGTATCCGCTCCGCGTGAATGAGCGGAGTTGGACTTACTCCACGTCCTCAACGCTCTCCGGTCCGCCGCCGAAGGCCTTCTGCGCCAAGGTCGCCTGCATGAAGGCATCGAGATCGCCGTCGAGCACGCCCTGTGAGTCTGACGTCGAGACGCCGGTGCGCAGGTCCTTCACCATCTGATACGGCTGCAGCACGTAAGAGCGGATCTGATGGCCCCAGCCGATGTCGGTCTTGGCGTCCTGCAAGGCGATGGCCTTGTCTTCGCGGCGCTTGATTTCCGCTTCGAACAATTTGGCGCGCAGCATGTCCCACGCCATGGCGCGGTTGCGATGCTGTGAACGGTCCTGCTGACATTTAACGACGGTGTTGGTCGGAATATGCGTCAGACGCACCGCCGATTCAGTCTTGTTGACGTGCTGGCCGCCGGCGCCGCCCGACCGCATCACGTCGGTGCGCACATCCTTCTCGTCGATCTCTATCTTGATGCGATCGTCGATCACCGGAAACACCACGACGCTGGCGAATGACGTGTGCCGGCGCGCATTGGCGTCGAACGGCGAGATGCGCACCAGCCGGTGCACGCCGGCTTCGTTCTTGAGCCAGCCGTACGCGTTGTGGCCTTTGATCTGCACCGTCGCCGACTTGAGACCGGCGCCCTCGCCTTCGCTCTCTTCGAGCCAGTCGACCTTGTAGCCCTTCTTCTCGGCCCAGCGCACATACATGCGCAGCAGGATGCTGGCCCAATCCTGGCTCTCGGTACCGCCGGCGCCGGCATGCACTTCGAGGAAGCAGTCATTGGCGTCGGCTTCGCCCGACAGCAGCGCTTCGAGTTCGCGCCGCGCCAGTTCGAGCTTCAGCGCCTTGAGCGACGCCTCGGCATCGCCGACCGTCGCGCTGTCTTTTTCGGATTCGCCAAGTTCGATCAGCATCAACTGATCGTCGAGATCGCGCTCGATGCGGCCGATGGCGTTGAGACTGTCGTCCAGCGCGTCGCGCTCGCGCATGGTGCGTTGCGCCTTGGCCTGATCGTTCCAGAAGGAAGGATCCTCGGCCGCCTTGTTCAGTTCGGCGAGACGTTGTGTTGCGGTATCGACGTCAAAGATGCCTCCTCAGCAGTCCCACGGACCGCTTGATGTCTTCGACGAGATTCTGGGTTTCAGCGCGCATGATTCACCGGCGTTTCGGGTCCGCATGTAGCGGTCCGGAACCGGTCCCGCAACCCTTTCATTGGCCGGCTGCGGAACTACCGCCCGGGGCCGCCTCAGGTTCGCTTTTCGGACTTGGCGGGCATATGCCGCTCTTCCGGCGGCGTGACGAAGTCGTACACCGCGACGGCCTCCGCCGGCCGTGTCAGCACCTCGGGGTGCGACAGCGTTGTCTTTGCGTCGCGGTAACCCGCGGCCCAATGATCCTGCATGGTCTTGCGGGAGAATTCGTAGTCCTTCGACTGCCCCTCGTAGGTTGGCGACCGATAGATCAATTGCACGATATTGTAGACCGCAGGGTCCGACGCCTTGGCGAGCAATTGCGCCTGCGCGGTCTTGGCAAGTTCCGGCGGAAGCTTGGCATACAGTTCGTTGAACGCAGCGCGCAGTTTCTGGTGCTGCCTGAACTGATCGGTCGCGGCCCGGGTCCGGCTCGAATACTGGACCTCCTTCATGCGCACGACGACTTCGGCGAGATCGCGCGGCAACGCGCCGCGCGCGCTCCACAGGTCAACCTGAAACACCAACGTATCGAGATCAGATTGCGCCGACAGCACCCAGTCGAGCGGCGTATTCGAAATCATGCCGCCGTCCCAGTAAAACTCGCCGTCGATTTCGACGGCTGGAAACGCCGGCGGCAAGGCGCCGCTGGCCATGATGTGCTCGGCGCGGATGGTATCCGTGGCATTGTCGAAGTAAGCAAAATTGCCGGTGCGGACATTCACGGCACCGACACTGAATCGCATTTGCTTGGCATTGATACGGTCGAAATCCACCAGCCGCTCGAGCGTCGCGCGCAATTCTTGGGTGTCATACCAGCTCGTTGCCGCGGGCGTGCCGTTCGGCTGCATCGGCGGCGGTGGAAATCGCGGCGCGAAAAATCCCGGCACGCCGTTCATGAGCGCCTGACCGGCGAAGCACTGGTTGAAAAAACCGCGTGCATTGGCGCCGGTAAACATGTCGGTCCAGTTGCCCCACAGCGACGTGCCTGCCGTGACGCCTTCCCAGAACGTGCGCAGTTTCGCGACGCGATCGGCCGGGGCATTGCCGGCAATGATGGCGGAGTTGATCGAGCCGATGGAGATGCCGGCGATCCAGGTCGGTTCGATGTTGCGTTCGATCAGCGCCTCGTAGACGCCGGCCTGATAGGCGCCGAGCGCTCCACCACCCTGCAACAGCAGCGCGATGCTCTCGAACTCGCTGGCGGTCGGTTTCGGCGGCTCCGGTGGCGCCTGGGTCGACGTCTTGTCAGTCACGTTCGGGCACCGGCACGTTGAAGCCGTTCAGCGTCGTCGACACCAGACTGTAGAGCCCGACGAGATAGATGAGTTCATTGGTGGCGTGCTGACCGAAGGTCGCAATCGACAACTTATAGAGCGGCTCCGGCAGCGTGCCGCCGCGCACCAGCTTGTACGCCACGTCGAAGGCGACGCTCTCCTCAGCTGTCAGATCGGTTGGCTTGAGCTCAGCCACCAAAGTCGCCAGGCGCTCCGGCTTCATGCCTTCGCGTTCGGCCACCGCGATGTGGGCGTAGATTTCGTAAGCCGCATCGAAACGCGCGCCGACAACGAGGATGACCACCTGCCGCACATTGTCGGGCAGCGACGCATTGGCCGTCATGGCCATCGTCAGGTCCCAGATGGCTTTGCCGATACCGGGCTCGTGCAGCCAGGGATTCCACGGCCCCATCAGCGCGCCGTCGTCGCGGACAACTTTAAAATCGTTGAAATTGCTTGTGATGCCCTTGCGCATGATGTCGTAGAGCGACTTCTGCTCGGGCGTCAGATCGGCGGGTGCGATCAACGGCAGGCGCATGGGGCATCCTTCAATAAGATTGACGTCGCCCCGGCACGCCATAAGCGCCCGCAGCCGCGGAATTATCAAGACATATGATCGTGAGCGTGTTGCCGCCTGACGACAGCGTTAGTAGAGCCCGCCGGTGCCGGATCGCACCGCCCGGTCGGCGTCGGGTGAGACGCCCGCGCCCCAGGGCCGGCCGCCGCCAAAGCCACCACCGCTGCTGGCGCCACCGCCGCCCGTGTCGCCTTCGCCATAGCCGACAACCGAATAGCTGTCGGGCGGCGCGGTGCCGGGCTTGAAAGCTTCGAGGATGGCCTTCTCGGTGCCCGGACCGGCACGCATGCCGGTCTTGCCATCGACGCGGATCAGCTTGATGCCCGGCGGCACGCGGAAGGGCGCGGCAGGCTTGTCGACCAGCGCAACCTTCATGAAGTCCTTGACGATCGGCGCGGCCAGACCGCCGCCGGTTGCGCGATTACCGAGGTGACGCGGCTTGTCGTAACCGATGTAGACGCCAACCACGACATCCGGCGTGTAACCGATGAACCACGCGTCCTTCTCATCGTTTGTCGTACCGGTCTTGCCGGCCACCGGCTTGCCGACTTCGCGCTGGAAGCCCGCGCCACCGGCGGTGCCGCGCAGCACGACGCCTTCCATCATCGACGTCATCTGATAGGCGGTCATCGGATCGAGCACCTGCTGGCGGCGATCGATCAAGGACGGCTCGGCCTGGTTCGACCACTTCTTGGCTTCGCAGCCGACGCATTCGCGTTCGTCGTGACGATAGACGGTGTGTCCATAACGGTCCTGAATGCGGTCGACCAATGTCGGCTTCACCCGGCGTCCGCCATTGTCGAACATCGAATAGGCCGTGACCATGCGCAGCAGCGTGGTTTCACCGGCGCCGAGCGAGAACGACAGATACGGTGGCAGGTCGTCATAGACGCCAAAGCGCTTGGCGTATTCGGCAATGAGCGGCATGCCGACATCCTGCGCCAGACGCACGGTCATGACGTTACGCGAATGTTCGAGGCCGAAGCGCAAAGTCGACGGGCCGTAGAACTTGCCTTCGTAGTTTTCCGGCCTCCACACGCCGATGCCCGGACCCTGATCGATTTCGAGCGGCGCGTCGAGCACGACGGTCGACGGCGTATAGCCGTTGTCGAGCGCGGCGGCGTAGACGATCGGTTTAAAGGACGAGCCGGGCTGGCGCAACGCCTGCGTCGCGCGGTTGAACTGGCTCTGGTCGTACGAGAAGCCGCCGACCATCGCGAGCACGCGGCCGGTCCACGGATCCTGCACCACCATCGCGCCGGACACTTCCGGAATTTGATGAAGGACATACTGGCCTTCGGTCTTCGCCGCTTCGACGTAAATCACATCGCCGGGATTGAGCACCTGGCTGACTTTCGCCGGCGACTTGCCGGACGTCTTCGCCCACTTCACGCCGTCGAGCGGAATGATACCGATGGTGCGTTCCTTGCTGACATAGCCGCCCGGCTCGCGGCCCGGCTGCAGGCCGATGCGCGCGGCGCCGTCACCGACTTCCAACACGACCGCCATGCGCCACGGCTGAATGTCGGCGAGCGCCTTGATGTCGGCGATCTTGGTGCCCCAGTCGCCGGAGATGTCGGCCTTGGACACCGGACCGCGCCAGCCCTGCGCCTCGTCGAACTTGATCAGTCCATCGGTCAGCGCCTTGCGCGCCATCACCTGATATTTGGTGTCGAGCGAGGTGCGCACCGACAGGCCGCCCTCGTACAGCTTCTTTTCGCCGTAACGCTCGTTGATCTCGCGGCGGACTTCCTCGGTGAAGTATTCGGCCGCGAACGTATGTCCGACCGACGGCTTCTGCGACACGCCAAGACCGGTCTTCTTCGCCTTGTCGGCGTCGGCCGCCTTGATGAACCCGGACTCGGCCATCCGGTCGATGACCCAGTTGCGCCGCTCCATCGCGCGTTCGCGGAAGCGGAACGGATGATAGTTGTTCGGCGCCTTCGGCAGCGACGCGAGATAGGCGACTTCCGGGATCGTCAGTTCGTTGACCGACTTGTCGAAGTAAACGAGCGACGCCGCGGCGATGCCGTAAGCGCCGAGGCCGAGATAGATCTCGTTCAGGTACAGCTCGAGGATCTTGTCCTTGCTGTAGGTGCGCTCGATCTTGAGCGACAGCAGCGCTTCCTTGGCCTTACGCGCAATCGACACTTCGTTGGTCAGCAGGAAGTTCTTGGCGACCTGCTGCGTGATGGTCGAGGCGCCCTGCGGGCGGCGGCTCGAGCCGAAGTTCTGTAGATAGTTGACGCCGGCGCGCGCGATGCCGGTGAAGTCGAGGCCGCCGTGCTCGTAGAAATTCTTGTCCTCGGCCGCGAGGAAGCCGGAGATGACGAGCTTCGGCACCGCCTGGATCGGGATATAGAGCCGCCGCTCGCGCGCGTACTCGCCGAGCAGCGAGCCGTCCGCCGCGTGAACGCGGGTCATGACCGGCGGTTCGTAGTCCTGAAGCTGCGAGTAGTCCGGCAGATCCTTGGAGAAATGCCACAGCAAGCCGGCTGCACCGGCGACGCCCACCACGAAAAGAATGGTGCCCGCCGCGAACAGAAAGCCGAGAAAGCGCAGCAAGAGCTTCATGTAGAAATCGTCCCGCCGAGAATCGGCGCCTGTTCAGGATAGATCATGCCGGTATCGCCCCGATACAAGGTAGCGGCACGGCACCGTGGTCGCGCTGTTTTATGTTGAAACTTAGGCCATTGAGCCGGGCTGTGCATCAGTTACCCCGCGCCGCGCCGCGCGCCAGCCGGGGCGCGAAATAGCTGTCGACCGCCTGCGCGAGCGCCGCCGCCGTCTTGCCCTGCCATTCGGCCGACGTCAGCAGCTTGAGGTCGTTCTTGGTCGACATGTAGCCAAGTTCCACCAGCACCGACGGCACGTCCGGCGCGGTCAGAACCTTGAAACCGGCCGCCTTAAGCGGGTTCTTGTGCAGGCGCGCCGTGGCCTTCAGCTCGCCGACCAGTTGCTTGGCGAACTGCGCCGAGTAGGTCTTGGTCTCGCGCTGCGCCAGATCGACCAGAATATTGGCCACGTCGCCCGGCTCGGCCGTCAGATCGACGCCGGCGATGACGTCGGCCTTGTTTTCGGCCTCGGCGAGCCGCGCTGCCTCTGCGTCGGACGCATTCTCGGACAGTGTATAGACGGTCGCGCCTTCCGCCTGCCCTTCGCTCCTCGGAATGGCGTCGGCGTGGATCGAAATCAGCAACGCCGCGCCATGGCCGCGGGCGAACTTCACCCGTTCGGCCAGCGCGATGAAGGTGTCGTCGCTGCGCGTCATGGCGAGCTGATATTTGCCCGTCGCCTCCAGCCGCGCCCGCAGCGTTTGCGCGAAATTGAGGACGACATCCTTCTCCAGTTCGCCACTCGCCGCCTTGGCGCCGTTGTCGATGCCGCCATGGCCAGGGTCGAGCACGATCAACGGACGGCTGTCGCCCGCCGATTTCGGCGCCTCGGACGGCTTGACCTGCGGGCTGCGCGGCGCCCGGGTCTCGAGCGACACCGTCCGCATGAAACTGTCGCGGTCGGTCGCCGCCAGATCGACGATCAGACGCGCCGGCTGGCCGGCGCTGGCTTCAATGACAAAAGCTTTCTCGACCCGCACAGGGCCGTTGGTGTCGAGCACCATGCGGGAGCCGCCCTGCATGATCAGCCCGTAGCGGAACGCCTTGACCAGCCCCCGCGACTGCTCGCCGAACTTGGGCGGCAGCCGGAAGGTGACCTGCGGCAGGTCGACGACCACCCGGTAGGGGTCGGCCAGCGCAAAGGCGGTGACGTCGATCTTCTGGGTCAGATCGACCACAAAGCGGGTCATCTTGTCGTCGCCCCCGACCCGGACGTCGGTCGCGGCGGGGCCTGATTCTGCCGGGGCAGCCCCTGATTGCAGCGAACCGGTTGGCTCAGCTGCCCACGACGCCGGCCCGAGGGTCCCGGCGGCGGTCAGGAGGCTGGCAATGAGGAGCGCGCGGAATCCCACGAATCCACCCTTTTGCGGCGCTTTTACTCTATTAGGCGCTGCTTCGGTTAAAGGAACTTCACGAAACAGGCGCTTCCGGGGCCGGGTGTGGCCCGGTTACAAGCTTTCCTTGCGTTCAAGGGCTTCGCGCCGTACATAAGTGGTTGCTGACGGTTAAAAGTTCCGGTTGTGCCGCGTTCGGGCCCCCGGCCCGCCGGTCCAGGATCGCCCCCTCGAGGAAGCCGGGCGGACGGACGGCAGCCAAGCCGAAGCCCTTGTGAAGGACATCCGGATCCGCGTCTAAGGACCATTCTCGGTCTCCCCGCGCACAGTCGTCAGCGACAGAAACACCGGCAGCGCTTCTATATGGCGCGGCCGAAGCGCTACGGGTCGATATTTCATGCTGCAATCGCAGCAAAGGCAATTCGAGGTCCACCGCTCTCACGAATGCTTCGTGCCGGCGCGGCTTGCTATGGACCTTGCTGAGCTTTCGCGTGAAAACGCGGCCCTCCCCTTCAACAACACCCATCAGGCCACCGCCCAGTCGCGTCGCCTTGCGCCCACCCCCTACGGGATTTCTGGGCGCGAGAACGCACGGGGGTCCGCCTCAGTGAGACTTCTCCATGGCCGACAAAATGTTGATCGACGCGACCCACCCGGAAGAGACCCGGGTGGTTGTTCTTCGCGGCAATCGCGTCGAAGAATTCGACTTCGAATCCGCTAACCGCAAGCAGCTTCGCGGTAATATCTATCTCGCCAAGGTCACGCGCGTCGAACCGTCGCTGCAAGCCGCGTTCATCGATTACGGCGGCAATCGCCACGGCTTCCTGGCCTTCTCGGAAATTCATCCCGACTACTATCAAATCCCCGTCGCCGACCGTCAGGCCTTGCTTGAGCAGGAAGAGCGCGATGCGCGCGATGCCGAAGCGGAAGCCGACAACCGCGCCAGCCGCCGCGGCGGCCGCAACCGTCACCGCCGCTCCGGCGCCGACCGCCAGCGCGATCCGGTCCGCACCGAGGCGCATTCGGACGAAGCGCAGGCAGAGCAGGCCCACGATCAGCAGCCGCTGACGGAAGGCAGCAGCGAAGCTCCCGCCAGCGATGCCGTGATGGCGCAGGATCACGCGCCGCACGACCACGCCGCCGAACCGGCCGCTTCTGAATCGGCCGCGCAGATTGCCGAAGCGGCAGCGCCGATCGCGACCATCGACCCTGCCCCGGTCGCCGAGACCGAACAGGACAAAGAAGACGCCCGCGACGAAGCGCGCGAAGCCTATGAAGCGCCTGCTGGCGACATCGAGACGCCGGTCCATGCGCACGGCGATGATCACGCGCACGATCATGATCATGCGAATGGCGACGAACACCACGATCACTCGGTTGCCGCTGTCTCGGAAGCCGGCGCCGACGCGCCGCACGCCGACGAGCATGACGATCATCACGACGAAGAAGAGCACGTTGAATCCGTCGGCGGCGCCGACGCGCTGGAAGAAGCGCAGGAACGCGCCCCGCGCAATTTCCGCCGCAACTACAAGATTCAGGAAGTCATCAAGCGCCGCCAGGTGATGCTGGTGCAGGTGGTCAAGGAAGAGCGCGGCTCCAAGGGCGCGGCGCTGACGACCTACCTCTCCCTCGCCGGCCGCTATTCGGTACTGATGCCCAACACCGCGCGTGGCGGCGGCATCTCGCGCAAGATTTCGTCGGGCGAAGACCGTTCGCGTCTCAAGGAAATCATGCAGGAGCTCGAAGTGCCCGAAGGCATGGGCGTGATCCTGCGCACCGCGGGCGCGAGCCGCACCAAGCTCGAGGTCAAGCGCGACTTCGAATACCTGCTGCGTCTCTGGGAAACGGTCCGCGACCTCACCTTGAAGTCGATGGCGCCGAAGCTGGTCTACGAAGAGGGCTCGCTGACCAAGCGTTCGATCCGCGACCTTTACTCCAAGGATATCGAAGAGATCATCGTCGCCGGCGAGGAAGGCTACAAGGAAGCGCGTGAGTTCATGCGCATGCTGATGCCGAGCCACGCCAAGCACGTGAAGCTCTACAAGGACGGCACACCGCTGTTCACGCGCTACGGCATCGAGAGCCAGCTCGACGCGATGTTCTCGCCGACAGTGCAACTGCGCTCCGGCGGCTACATCGTCATCAACCAGACCGAAGCCCTGGTTGCCATCGACGTGAACTCGGGCCGCGCCACGCGCGAACACCACATCGAAGACACCGCGCTCAAGACCAATTGCGAGGCGGCGGACGAAGTCGCCCGGCAGTTGCGCCTGCGCGATCTCGCCGGCCTCATCGTCATCGACTTCATCGACATGGACGAAGGCCGCAATAACCGCGCCGTCGAACGCCGCATGAAGGACGCGCTCAAGCACGACCGTGCCCGCATCCAGGTCGGCCGTATTTCGCACTTCGGCCTGCTCGAAATGTCGCGCCAACGCATCCGCACCTCGGTGCTGGAAAGCTCGACGGAAAAATGTCCGGTGTGCGGCGGCTCCGGCCACGTCCGCTCGGTGTCGTCGGTGGCGCTGCAGTTGCTGCGCGCCGTCGAAGAGACGCTCAACAAGGGCGCGACGCATAACCTCATCGTGCGCACCCGCTCGGAGGTCGCGCTCTATGTGCTCAACCACAAGCGCGGCCATCTGCGCGCTTTGGAAGAGCGCTACAAGATCACCATTACCGTTTCGGCCGATCCGACCGTCAACGCCCAGATCTCCTACATGGTCGATCGCGGCGAACTGGTGCACACGCCGGAAGCCGCCAAGGCAATCCTCGCCGCGCAGCCGCAGATCGTTTCGGTGCTCGAAGCCGAAGAAGACGTGCTGGACGACGCTGCCGCCGAAGACGAGAGCGACGACGATCTCGAGGACGACGGCGAGACCTTCGGGTCCCGCGACAGCGGACACGACCATATCGAGCAGGTCGATGCCGGCGGCACCGAGCCGGACGGTGACAATGAACGTGGCGGCGGTCGCGGCGAAGGCCGTGGCGAGCGTGAGCCGCGCGAAGGCGGACGCCGCAGACGCCGCCGCGGTCGCGGACGGGGCCGTAACGGAGAGCCGCGTGAAGGCGGACACCGTGACGGTGCCCCGCGCGAGAACGCGCCGCAACATGCTCAGGAGAACGGCGCCGGTGAGCATCCGGTCGCGCACGAGGATCACGAAGGCGGGACATCGGACGACTTCGGTGGCGAGCAACAGCCGCATCAGGACGGTGCGCCAGGTGAGGCTTCAGCGAACGGTGAAGGTGATGACGTTCGCCGCCGCCGCCGCCGTGGCCGCCGTGGCGGACGCCGCAACCGTCATCGCAATGGCGATCAGCCGTACAATCCGAACGAAGACGCGCCGAACGACGCCGCGCATGATGGCAATGACGGGTCGCACGATACTGGCGTGGGTCATGTCGGCGCTGAGCAGAATACGCCGGCCTACAGCGCCCCGGGCTTCAGCCCAGCGCAGTCCGAGCGTCCGGCGCAGGAGCAGGTCTATGAGGCTCCGTCTGCCCCGGCCCCGGCTCACGCTGAAATGACCCCGCCGCCCGCGCCCACCAATGCGCAGGAAGCGCCGCGCCGCCGCTCGACCATCCGCGAAGCCGCGCCGGTCAGTTCGGGTGCGCCATCGACGCCTGCGCCGGCGCCAGCCTATGAGCCGCCGGCACCGGTGGTCTCCAGCACGGCGCCGGAACCTGCCACGCCCAAGCGTGGCTGGTGGGGCAAGCGTCTGCTCGGCGGTAACGACTGAGCCAACGGACTGAGGCGAGGACCACACCGTCCTCGCCCGTCCAAAGCATGCTAAGGTCGATTCCTGTTTGACGACTCCAAAGGAGCTCTGCCGATGCGCCGGACCATGATCGCGATCAGTTTCTTGCCCCTCCTGCTCTGCGCCACCGTGCCCGCCTTGGCCGCGACCGCCGATCAGAAGAAGGAAACCTGCACCTTCGGCGCCGACGACGCGAAGCTCGAAGGCGCCAAGCGCACAGCCTACATGACGAAGTGCATGTCGAACGCCAATTACGAAGCAGCGGCGCGCCGGGATGCGATGAAAAAGAAGCCGGCCGCCAAAAAGAAGACGCCTGCAGCCGTTGCCCCGGCCGCTGCCGATCCGGCCGCACCGAAGCAGTAGATACTCTCGTCATGGCCGGGCTTGTCCCGGCCATCCACGCCTAACTTTTCCAATTGTATTGAAGAAAGACGTGGATGCCCGGCACAAGGCCGGGCATGACGGTGGCTTACGCCGCTTTCAAGGTGGGCCGCTCCAGCGGCGCCACCTCGAACGTCCGCAGCGTTCCCCGCCGCAACACTTCGATCTCAATCGCGCGCCCGATGCGCTCGCCGTTGAGCACGCGGATCAGATCGTCGACACCCGTTACCGGCACACTGTCGGCACGCACGATGGTGTCGAGCGACATCAGCCCCGCCTTTGCCGCGGGACCGTTCGGCTCCAGCCCCGTCACCATCGCGCCTGAGGCATTCTCGATGCCGGCATTGCGTGCATGCCGCCGCGGCACCGCCGTGGTCTGGCCCGACACGCCGATGTAACCGCGCCGCTCGCGGCCGTGCTGGATCAGTTCGCTGAGCTCGAACTCCGCGGTGTTGGCCGCCACCGCGAAACAGATGCCCTGCGCCGGGCGGATAGTGGCGGTATTCACGCCCACTACGCGGCCGTCGGCGGTGACCAGCGGTCCGCCGGAGTTGCCGGGATTGAGCGCGGCGTCGGTCTGGATGACGTCTTCGATCAGCCGCCCGTTGCGCGCGCGCAGCGAGCGCCCGAGCGCGGAGATGACGCCCGCCGTGACGGTCGATTCAAAGCCGAGCGGATTGCCGATGGCGATGGCCAGTTGCCCGCGCTTGAGCTTCTTGGAATCGCCCAGCGGCGCGTGCGGCAGATCGCGCGCCGAGCCGGCGCGCAACAGCGCCAGGTCGGTGTCCGGATCGACGCCGAGCGTGCGGGCTTCCATGACGCGGCCTTCCGCGTCGCGCAGGTGGATTTCCTTGGCGCCTTCGACGACGTGGCAGTTGGTCAGCACCAGTCCGTCCGGCGCAATGGTGACGCCGGAGCCGACACCGCCCTGCAAATTACCAGACTTGCCGTTGACGCCGCGCGTTTCGACACGCAGCACGGCGGGCCCCACCGTATCGGCGACCGAAATCACCGCGTGCGAATAGGCGTCGAGCAGTTCGGTGTCTGACACGGGCGGCGCGGGCTCGCGCCGGCTGGTTTCGACGGGTTCGTGGTCATCGTAGTGCGATGTGAAATCGAGCATGGTCGGCACTTTGGGTCTGTCGCGGGATCATGTCCCGAGGCCGTGATGTAGGAACCCGCCGCCAAAAAGGAAGATGCCGGTTTGCGGCCAAGGAACCAACGCCTCCCCGGAGCTTTTACCCCTTCCACTCAAGCAGCAAGGGGCCCCCATGGGATTCGACCAATATCACGAGCCGCCACAGGAATTATCGCAGAAGACGCGGACATTCGCCCGGATGATCACCTCGCTCATGGAGGAAGCAGAGGCGATCAGCTGGTACGAACAGCGCATCAGCGTTGAGAAAGACAAGGTCGCCAAGGCGATCATGCAGAATGCGCAGAAGGAAGAGTTCAAGCACTTCGGCATGGACCTGGAATTCCTGCTGCGCGCGAAGCCGGACTGGCGCGCCGAGCTCAAGGAAATTCTTTTCACCAAGGGCAGCATCGTCGAAGCCGGCGAACGCGGCGAGAAAAAAGTCGACTGAGGCCGAAAGGGATATTTCAGCCACCGCGCTTCAGTTGCTCCTGCATTGACAGGCTGGAGCGCTCAGCTCTTGATATGATGAGCGCTCACAGATCAAATTGCGGCCAGACAATGTGGAAATCGTTTTGGCGAACATGGACGGTCGATAAGCCGGCACTCTTCGGCGACTGGCTATGGGACGTTTTCGTGGTGCAGTTTTCTGCCTTCCTGGACCGTTTGACGGTCAGGCAAATCATCGCATTTATTCCCGTTCTTATTCTCGTTCTGGCTTATTGCCATAGAATTCCGATACCGCCGGAGCTGGTGCTCCTGGGCGATTTGTTAGCCTACATCGATATATATGCGCTTTTACTCGTTGTCGGCATGCTGAGCCGTATGGTGGTGATCACTGTTGTCATCAAACAAACGATCTCCTGTGCGGTCGAGTTGGCCAATTCGCTGATCAGCCACGCGCGACAGTTAGACTTTCGGCATCGGAGAGAGCATGGCAGCCAGAGGCAGTCCGGATCGAATAACTATAAAAATAATGAAGACGAGCCCGCGTTGTTGCAGAGATTTGCTTTGATGCCGCGAATTGCCTGGGCGTGAAGTCCAAGGCTCATCCGCAAAACAAGCCTGCACTATGTCAAAAGACAATGCCGCCGAGCCTCACGGCCCGACGGCTTTTTGATTCAGGTGACCCGCCTTCGGGACCTTAGTGGTGCATGAACAGCGCCAGCAGCAGAATGATCGGCAGCGGCACGCCCAGCAGCCACAGCAATGCGCCTCGTCCAAAACCCATAGCAGCCTCCAATGTTAAGCCCGATAATTGTGCCCGGATAACCGCGAGCGGCGCGATTAGTTCCAACCGGTTCCCGCGCGCATAAAAACTGCAAACAAAAGCAGCAGACGATGCGGTGAGCATGGAACATTCGGTTCCGGTGACGGTTGAGGCGCTGCAACGCGCGGATGATCGCGCAGGTAAGAAGAGGCACAACGATGATCACGAACACCGGGGTTCAGGTTGATGACGCCGAAACGGCGGTTAGCTGGAAAGCAATTCTCGCGGGCGCAACGGGCTCGATCGCCGTCACCATGATTTTGGTGGCCTTCGGCATCGGCGTCGGCTTCACCGTGATTTCGCCCTGGAGCGGCCAGGGCGTATCGGCGACGACGTTTACCGCCGCCGCCGGCGTCTATCTTTTTGTCGTCGCCATGCTGTCCTCGACCATCGGCGGCTATCTCGCCGGCCGCCTCCGCTCGCGCTGGTTCACGGTCAATGAGCACGAGCGCTACTTCCGCGACTCCGCGCACGGCTTCGTCGTCTGGGCGCTGGCCACCATCGTCACCGCCACCGTTCTGGGCAGTGCGGTGTCCGGTCTGATCGGCGGCGCCGTAGCGACCGTTACTCCCGTCGCAGCCGGTGCCGCCGCGAGCCAGCCCTCCGACATTTATGTCGACCAGTTGCTGCGCACCAACCCGGCGCAAGGCACAGCCAATGCAACGCCGGCAACCGCGGCGGCGCAGGCCACCTCCCCCACCGTCGGTGAACAGACCGCTGCCCCGCTTCAGGGCGGCCAGATCGCGGCACCCGCGCGTGGCAATGTCGGCAACCGTGCCGAGATCACCCGCATCATCGCCCCGGCGATGCTCAAGGGCGGCGCTGTGTCGGATGGCGACAAGAAGTACGTCGCCAGCATCGTTAGCGCGCGCAGCGGGATTTCACAGGCCGACGCAGAATCTCGCGTTGACTACGTGATCACCCAAGCCAAGCAGGCGGCCGACAAGGCACGCAAGTCGACTGCTTTGTTCGGCCTGTGGCTTGCGGCATCGATGCTCGCCGGTGCGCTGTCTGCTGCGCTCGCCGCGATTGAAGGCGGCAACCTGCGTAATCGCGAATGGTACCTTGAGGACGGCACGCGCGTTCGCACCGTCCCGGCCGAGTAATCAGAAACACAGGAGCACACCATGCCGATCATTCTCTATCTGCTGGGCCTGCCGATCAGCCTCATCATCGTTCTGATGTTGCTCGGCGCCGCCTGAGCCCGCGTCAAACAAAGAGCCCGCCGGTGGAAACGCCGGCGGGCTTTTATCGTTTTGAAAGAATCCGTCTCAGGCCTGTGAAGCTTGTGGGGCTTGCCCGTTCACTCGCTGCCCGATGACCTGAAACACCCGCGACGCGGTCGCGACATAGAGAATGATCAGCGCGATCTGCGTCGGACTGCTGATGATCATGTCGAGGACCGACAATCCCGAACCGCGCGCCTGAGATCCGGGCCCGAGCAGCATCAGCTCCAGGACGATGACGGCGCCGATCGGAATCGAGACCACGAGGAACAGGAGGAAGATGCGAAACGCATGTCCCTTGGTGTCTTCCCAAATGCTCTTTGCACTGGTGTTCGGCGCCCCCACAGCGACGGCAGGGAGCACGATCGAAAGCCGCATCGCGATCCACACTCCGGACGCGGTTAGCGCCAGAAAGGCGATGGCCGAGATGAGCCATGCGTCATCGCCCTGCGTGGCGCCGCCGATCCACGACGTCACCGTGCTCAGCGCCAGCAACGCAACCTGCCAGCCGAAGAAGGATTGAAACGAGGGGGCGCCGACATCCATCGCGTAGCCCGGCGTCACTTCTCCCAAAAGAATGTAGCGGTGCGCTGCGATCAGGACCGGCACGAGCAGGAAGCTGCGAACTACCGTGACGAGAAAGCCGACTGCGCTGCCGAGCACAGAGGTATTCCACACCGAAAGCGGTATGGCGCTTTCCACAACCGATACGGCCAGGACGATCAGTATTCCGCAGCCGATCAGCAACGGCATCGCCAAAACGACATTCAGAAGATCGCCATAGGCGGTTTTGGACAGTCTAAAGACCGGCAGCCGGATCGTCGTCATTGCAGATCCCCCATTTCCCCGCCGCCAAGAATAGCAGGCCGACGGGCACGCGGAAGGGGGCGTCAGTCGCTCTGCAAAATGACGTTCTTCACCATCGGATAAATCTGGTTCTGCCAGGTGCGGCCCGAGAACACGCCGTAGTGGCCGACGCCGGCCTGCATGTGGTGACGTTTGCGGTACGGCCGCAGCGATGTGCACAGGTCGTGCGCGGCCAATGTCTGGCCGACGGCGCAGATGTCGTCCTTCTCTCCTTCCACCGTGAACAGCATGGTACGGCGGATCGCCGATGGATCGACCTTGTCGTTCTCATAGGTCAACTGGCCGAGCGGCAGTGCGTGATCCTGGAAGACGAGCTTCACGGTCTCGAGATAGAACTCGGAAGCGAGATCGAGCACGGCGAAATATTCGTCGTAGAAGGCCTTGGTCGTTTCGGCCTTTTCCAGATTGCCGTTGGCGAGATTTTCGTAGAGCTCGCGGTGCGCCTTGAGATGGCGCTCCATGTTCATGCTCATGAAGGCGGCGAGCTGGACGAAACCGGGGTAAACGCGGCGCCCTGCGCCCTTGTAGCGCGCCGGCACGGTGGCGATCAGCTTCTGCTCGAACCACTCCATCGGCTTGCCCTTGGCAAGCTCGTTGACCTTGGTCGGGGATACGCGGGTATCGATCGGGCCCGCCATCAATGTCATCGAGGGCGGCTGCGCGGGATTGTCGCGCTGCGCCATCACACTCGCGGCGACCAGCGCGCTGACGCAAGGCTGGCACACAGCGACCATGTGCGCGCCGGGGCCGATCTTCTCGAGAAAACGGATGATGTGCGCGGTGTAGTCGTTGAAGCTGAACGGCCCGTCGCTGAGCGGCACATCACGGGCATTGTGCCAGTCGGTTATGTAGACGTCGTGTTCTACGAGAAGCGTCTTGACGGTGGCGCGCAGCAGCGTGGCAAAATGGCCGGACAGCGGTGCAATCAGCAAAACGCGCGGCTGCGTCTGATCAATGTCTTTCTTGAAGTGCAAAAGCGTGGCGAACGGGGTGACGTCGGCGGCCTCCTCGGTCACCGCCACTTCGCGATTGCCAACCGTAATGCGGTCGATGCCGTAAGGCGGCCTGGTGTGCGTCAGCCCTGCCCGCGTGATGAGCTCATAGGCTGCGCTGAGATTGCTCATGGCAGAGGGACGCGCAGACCCGTTGAGCTTCTGGGTGATGCCCTCAAGCGCCATGCCGGCGAAAGCCCTTATCGGAGACATGATGTCCGATTGGGCCTGATAAACCTCGTACAGCATCAATACCCCGACGACCCGGCAAGATCGCTTGCCGAAACGCTAGATCATTTCATGCTGCACTGCGAGATAAAAATTTGGACTGCTCTCCCGGCGGGCCGCTTTGGGGACAAAGCAAGCAAGGCGACATCTTGCACCACGGGAAAGTATTGATCCGGCATTACTTTCGTCTAAGGTGAGTTGCCGGGCTTCGATACTAAAGGGATAAGTGCGCCCCATGCCTAAGGCTGCCCCGAGCAAGGCTACTCTCACCATCGCCAGCAAGAATTACGGCTCCTGGTCCCTGCGCGGCTGGTTGCTGTGCAAGATCGCCGGGCTCGAATTTGAAGAACAAGTGGTCGCCAGCGACGATCCTTCCGCCCGCGCCGAACTGCTGCTGCTCTCGCCCTCCTTCCTCGTGCCTTGCCTAACCCATGACGGGGTCAAGGTCTGGGACACGCTCGCCATCGGCGAATATCTCAGCGAGACACTGCCGGACAGCGGCCTGCTGCCGACGCACAAGGCCGCCCGCTCGCACTGCCGCTCGATCTGCGGCGAGATGCATTCCGGCTTCACCAATATGCGCTCGGCGCTGCCGATGAACCTCAAGGCGCACCACCCCGGCTTCAAGGTCTGGGCCGGCGCCCAAGCCGACATCGACCGCATCGTCAGCATCTGGCGCGAATGTCTGGCCAGCACCAAAGGTCCGTTCCTGTTCGGCAAGCGCCCCGGCATGGCCGACGCCATGTTCGCGCCGGTCGTCACCCGCTTCCTGACCTACGATGTGAAGCTCGACAGCGACTGCACTGCTTATTGCAAAGAGATCATGGCGCTGCCGGCGATGCAGGAATGGGTCGAGGGCGCCAAGGCCGAGCCGGACGAAGTGGTCGAACTCGACGTCGAGTTCTAGACCCACAGCGCCGATGCCGCAGGGGCGCGGCGGCGATTGTCATAATACCGCGATAGTGTGACACCCTTGCCTCGTAGTCAGGGGTCGTCATGCTTGTCGCTCGTTCCGTTCGCCGTCTGTCATTTCTCGTCGTCGCGTCGTTGCTGTTATTCGGGACGGCGCATGCCGATCCCGTTAGCGATCTCGGCCTCGTCACCAAGGGCCTTGTCGCCGCGGGCCGCCTGCCCGCCGATTTGCGCGACAAATTCGGCGAGACCTTCGGCTCCGGTTCGGGACTGGCGGCCGATCCGAAAGACTGGACGCGCAGCGCGGATGGGTACCGCGGCACGCTCTATCTGCTGCCTGATCGCGGCTACAACATCAGCGGCACGTCGGATTATCGCGCGCGGCTGAACAAGGTCACGTTTACACTCAAGCCCGAGCAATCGCTCGAGCTCAATTTAGCCGAAACGATCCTGCTGACCGACACCACCGGCAAGCCGCTGACTGGTCTTGATCCGCTGGTCGATGGCGTCCGCCCTGCGCGCGACGGTTTTCCGCCGCTGCCGCAGGCCAGCACCGGCGCCATCAGCATCGACGCCGAGGCCATAGTGCGGCTCGACGACGGCAGCTTTTATATCGGCGACGAGTACGGCCCGCACATCTATCGGTTCTCTGCCGACGGCAAGCTGATCTCCGCGATCCGACCACCCGAAGCCTTCATTCCCAAACGCAACGGCCAGGACAGCTACTCATCCAACAATCCCGGCGCCGATACGCCAGCGCCAAAGCCGGCGAACCCCGAGTCTGGACGGCAGAATAATCAGGGTTTCGAAGGCATGGCGCTGACGCCGGACGGCAAATATCTGGTCGTGCTGCTGCAAAGCGCGACGCGCCAGGACGGCGGCGACTCACCGGAGACGCGGCAGAACGCACGTATGCTGTATTATGACATCACGGACCGCGACCATCCAAAACTCGCGCGAGAGAATGTCGTAGTCTTGCCATTTTATCTGAATGCCGAAGGCAAACGCCGTGTCGCCGCCCAGAGCGAGCTTTTCGCGGTCGATGCCACGCGCTTCCTCGTCATCTGCCGCGACAGTGACGGCGGCTTCGGCTTAAAAAATGCGGCCTCCCGCTATCGCAAGATCGAATTGCTCGATACCTCGAATGCGACAGACATCGCCGGCTCGAAATACGACGACGGCACACCGCTTGCGCCCGCTGGCAAGCTTGTCGAAGGCATCGTCCCGGCGACACTGACGGCCTTCATCGATATCAACGACAATGCGCAGCTCAGCAAGGCCGGCCTGCATAACGGCGAGCAGAACGACAAGAACAATCTCTCTGAGAAATGGGAAGGTCTCGCCCTGCTCCCGGCGCTGGACCCAGCCAATCCGCGCGACTTCTTCCTGTTCGTGTCGAACGACAACGACTTCATCACGCAGAATGGATTTCAGGCCGGCGCATCGTACAAGGACCCCAGCGAGGCCGACGTCGACACCATGGTCCTCGTCTATCGCGTGACGATTCCGAAACTCGACTAAACCGGCTTGTGGCGGAACGCCCAGATCAGCAGGCCGCCGAGGATCGCGACCGCCAACAGCAGAAACCAGAAGTGTGCGAGTTGAAAGCCGACCGCGCCGCAGATCGCGCCTAGCAAAAACCCGGCGAGCACCGGCCATAGACCGGCAAAACGCGCTTTAGCCTGTCTCTTGAGTTCGAGCGCCGCGCCGTCGGCCGGATGCCTGCGCAACCGCCGCGACGCGATCATCCATTGCGCCAGTTCGATCGATACCAGCGTTGTGTTGGTCGTCATGACGTTGGTCGAGGCGACACCGCGCATCAGCAGCCGCACCAGCGCACTTTGCACGCCCATCGCCGTGACACCAAGCACACTCGCCACCAGCGCCCACGGGGCGTTGGGATGATCGAACGGTGGCGCCAGCAGGCCGATCAGTACGAAACCTGTCACCAGCGCGAATTCGGCGAACAAAGTCCAGCACAGCGCCCTTCTGCTGTCGCCTGCAAGCTCGGCAATGAATACCGTGGCGAAGCCGCCGAGGAAGAACACAGGGATCGCCAGCGTTCGAATGACGCTGACGATGTCGGCGTTGACGATCTGCACGCCGATCAACACGAAGCTGCCGGTCACCTGCGCGACGAACAGGCCGAAAAGCGCGAAAACCGTGCAGGCGTCGATCAGGCCGGCGACAAAGGCGAGCAACGCCGCAACGCTGCCGGGCACCGGTACTGCCTTGATCGCCACGCCGTCTCCTTATCGCTTGAGCCAGTCCCCGATCCGCTGCACCGCTTTATGCATCTCCTGTGCCGAACCGGCGTAGCAGAAGCGCAAAAAGTTGTGGCCGTTGACCGGATCAAAATCGATGCCCGGCGTCGCCGCAACGCCCGCCTCGTTGAGCAGCCGCTTGGCGAAGTCGAGACTGTCGTTCGAGAAACGCGACACGTCGGCGTAAAGATAAAAGCCGCCGTCGACCGGCAGGAATTTATCGAGGCCGATTTTTGGAAAACCGGCGGTGAGAATGCGGCGGTTTTCCTCGTAGCCGTGTTTGACCTCTTCCATTTCCGCGCGGCCGTCGAAGGCGGCTTCAGCCGCGATCTGCGACAGCGCCGGCACCGAGATGGCGAGGTTCTGCTGCAGCCGCTCGACGGCGCGCAGCATGCTCGGCGGCACCACCATCCAGCCGACGCGCCAACCGGTCATGCAGAAATATTTCGAGAATGAATTGATAATAACGGCACGGTCGGAAATCTTCGCTGCGGTATTCGCTGCGAACGCATAATCAAGGCCGTGGTAAATTTCGTCGGAGATAACACGGATGCCTTCGGCTTCGGCCACACCAACGAGCTTGGCCAGATGATCGGCGTCCATCATGGTGCCGGTCGGATTGGCCGGGCTGGCGACGATAACGCCCTTGAGCGGCTTTTCCCGGTGCGCGGCGATCAAAGCCTCGCCGGTCAGCGCCCAACGCGTCTCGATCGACGTCTTGATCAGCACCGGCTCACAGCCGAGCGCGGACAGAATATGCCGGTACGGCGGATAGCCGGGATTGGCGAGCGCCACCCGGTCGCCGGGCTCGAACATCGCCAGAAAGGCCAGGATGAAACCGCCCGACGAGCCCGTCGTCACGACCACCCGCGCCGGGTCGAGTGTCAGGTTGTAAACGTCCTGGTAATGGCGGGCGATGCGTGCGCGCAGCGACGGGATGCCCAGCGCCTCGGTGTAACCGACCCGTCCCACGTCCAGCGCCGCCTTGGCCGCCGCCAGCGCGGTGGCTGGCGCCGCGTGGAAGGGCTGGCCCACTTCCATATGAATGACCCGGCCGCCTTTGGCCTCGATGGCCGCCGCCTGCGCCATCACGTCCATGACGATAAAAGCCGGCACATCGCTGCGTTTGGAGGGCATCAACAGGTGTTTTGCCGCATCGAGCATGGTTTCGACCCTGAGGGCGCGCCGCCCCGCTGTTGCCGCATTCCGGATGACTCAGTCGTGATCGGGCGCCGCGTTGACCGCACCCCGGGCCGCCCATAGGTTCACGCCATTCTTACGGCTTTTCTCACTCCAGACCGGCATGATCGATAACGGCAGAGCTCACAAGACGTTGACGAACACGCCCTTGCCTAACAAGGCTTGGCTGCGCGCGCCAGCAACCCGGGCGCTGGCCGCCGTGACGGCCCTCGCTGTCGCTTTCGGGACCATCGCGCCGACCACTCGCACTGCGCAGGCCCAGGACGCGGCCAGCGGCATGAGGACCATTCGGGATACCGAGATCGAGCAGTTGATGCGCGACTACGCGCAGCCGATTCTCAAGGTGGCCGGTCTCGCCAAGCAGAATGTCCGCGTCGTGGTGCTCAACGACCGCACGTTCAACGCCTTTGTCATGGACGGGCGTCACATCTTCATCAACGCCGGCGCGCTGTTCGACGCCAAGACGCCGAACGAAGTCATCGGCGTGCTGGCGCATGAGACCGGCCATATGGCTGGCGGTCATCTGGCGCGTCTGCGCGAACAGCTTGCCACTGCGCAAACGGCGTCGGTCGTCGCCATGCTGCTGGGTGTCGGCGCTATGGTCGCGGGTGCGCGCCAGGGCGGCGGCGGCGGCGATGTGGGCGCTGCCGCGATCATGGCGCCGCAATCAGCGATCATGCGCTCGCTGCTCGCTTACGTCCGCACACAGGAAGACCAGGCCGACCACGCCGGCGCCAAATTCTTGCAGGAAACCGGCCAGTCGCCCAAAGGCATGGTCGATCTGTTCAAGCGGCTGAGCAACGAATCGTTGTTCAATACCCGCTACATTGATCCCTATATGCAGAGCCATCCCCTCCCCGCCGACCGCGTCGCGGCGCTCGAAGCCTTGGCGAGACAAAGCCCGTATTGGGACAAGAAGGACCCGCCGGAATTGCAACTGCGTCACGACATGGCGAAGGCGAAACTGGCCGGCTTCCTAGAAAAGCCCGATACCGTCGCGCGCCGTTATCCCTTGGGCGATCACAGCCTGCCGGCGCAATATGCCCGCGCCATCTCGGCCTACCGTTACGGCGATCTGCGCTCGTCGATTGCGCAGATCGACGCGCTGATCGCGGCGCAGCCAAGCAATCCATATTTCTACGAGCTCAAGGGCCAAGCCTATCTCGAAGGCGGTCGCGCCGCCGAGTCGATCGCGCCGCTGCGCCGTGCCGTCGCGCTGTCGCGCAATGCACCGCTGATCCAGATTATGCTGGGACAGGCGCTGATCTCGAGCAACGACAAGGCCGTGGCCGAGGAAGCCGTCGAGATGCTGAAGAACTCGCTGATCCGCGAGCCCGAAGCGCCCGACGCCTATTCGCAGCTCGCCATGGCCTATGGGCGCAAGGGCGACCTTGCCCAGGCCGATCTCGCTTCGGCGCAGGCCGCGTTTACCCGCGGCGATCTGCCGACTGCCCGCCAACTTGCGACACGTGCCAAGACGCGCCTACCCATCGGCTCGCCGGCATGGGTGCGCGCCGACGATATCGTCAACGTCAAACCGACCAGAAACTGATCATCACAAGGATGCATTCCATGACCACGATCTCGCGCCTTACTGCCGCTGCCGCCTTGGTGGCCGCGCTGCTGGCCTTCACCGCGCCGCAGACCGCGCGCGCCGCGGAATTTTCCGAACCGCAGAAGACCGAAATTCAGAGCATCGTGCGGGAATACCTGGTTGCGCATCCCGAGGTGCTGCAGGAGGCGATGCAGGAATTCGAGAAACGTCAGGGTGTCGCAGAAGCCGAAAAGCACAAGGCAGCGGTGAAGGAATACTCGCAAGCGATCTTCTCGTCGCCGCGGCAGGTCAACCTCGGCAATCCGGACGGCAACGTCACTTTCGTCGAGTTCTTCGATTACAACTGCGGCTACTGCAAGCGCGCCATGTCCGACATGCTGACGCTCCTGAAAGACGACCCGAAACTCAAGGTCGTGCTGAAGGAATTCCCGGTGCTTGGACCGGGCTCGGTTGAAGCGGCGCAGGTCGCCATTGCTGTGCGCATGCAGGACAAGACCGGCAAGAAATATCTGGAATTCCACCAGAAGCTCTTGGGCGGCCGCGGCCAGGCCGATAAGGCGCACGCGATGGCCGCAGCCAAGGACGTCGGCATGAACATGGCGCAACTCGAAAAGGATCTCGCCAGCCCCGAGATCAAGGCGACGCTCGAAGAAACGTTCAAGGTCGCTGAGGCACTCGGCATGAACGGCACGCCGAGCTACGTCATCGGCTCCGATGTCATTGTCGGCGCGGTCGGGCTCCCGGCGCTGCAGGAGAAGATCAACACCAACCGCTGCGGCAAGGCGAGTTGCTAGCCGTTCGCCCGGTTTAATTCACACGATCCGGCGGCGAATTCGCCGCCGGATCGCCCGGCCAAAAATAATCTTTAATATTTTCAAATACTTATAGTCCGCGCTTTGCCAATGGAACCCGTAACCACCCCGCGGTGTTGGTGCGCGCATGTATACACTCGGGATCGAAGAAGAATATTTCGTGTTCGACGCCAAGACGCGCCGGGCGGTTAAACATCATGACAAGACGTTTTTCGACTTGGCGCATCGGAAAATCGGCGACCACGTCATGCCGGAGATGCTGCAGTCGCAGATCGAAGTCGCGACACCACCCTGCAAAACCATGGATGAGGCACGTGCCCATCTTGTGAATTACCGCAAGGCGCTTGGCGAAGCGGCGCGCGAGCGCAAGCTCGGGATTGCCGCCATGGGTACCTTTCCGCTCGCCTTCTGGCCGGAGCAGGTTGCGACCAAGAAAGAGCGTTACGCGACGCTCCTCGACGATCTCCAGATCATCGGCCACCGCAACATGCTGTGCGGCATGCATGTGCATGTCGAAGTGCCTAAACAGGACTCGCCGAAGCGCGACAACCGCGTCGATCTGATGATGCGCGTGACCGCGTACCTGCCGTTGATGCTGGCGCTCTCGACATCGTCGCCGTTCTGGCAGGGCCATCTCACCGGTCTCTCCGGCTATCGCCTCGCCTGCTACGACGAAATGCCGCGTACCGGATTGCCCGAACTGTTCCGTACCACGGAAGACTACGAACAATTTGTCGAAGCGCTTGTCTGGGCGAAAATCATTCCGGACGCGAGTTACATCTGGTGGGCGATACGCCCCTCCCTTGCGCATCCGACGCTGGAACTGCGCATCGCTGACACCTGCACGCGCGTCGATGACGCCATCGCCATTGCGGCCTTGTTCCGCTGTCTGGTGCGCGCGCTCGACCGCGACCGCGATCTTAACGCCGGTTTCGACCGTGTCGGCCGCGCCATCACGGTCGAGAACAAATGGCACGCGCAGCGCTATGGCGTGCAGGCTGTTTTTATTGATCCCTTCTCGCGCTCGCCACTGACGACACGCGAATGGCTCGACCAGGTGCTCGACTTCATCGCCGAGGACGTCGAGGCGCTGGGATGCGGCACCGACATCAAACACCTCGACCGAATCGTCGAGAACGGCACCAGCGCCGATCTCCAGGTCGATATCTTCCAGAAGGCCAAGGCGGCGGGCCGCACGCGGTTAGCGGCGGTGGCCGACGTCGTTGACTGGGTAGCCGCAGAAACGCTCGCCCCCGGCAGGGTCAAACCTGCGGCCAAAGAGACCGTTCAGGCGTAATTCCGGGCGGGCTTCCCCTCCGGGTTCCAGCCTCCTATAAAGCGGCCAAATACTCGCTGCCGCCGGAAACAACATGCCAAACAAGACCATATACGTCCTGAACGGTTCCAATATGAACATGCTCGGGACGCGCGAACCCGAGAAATATGGAACCGCGACGCTTGCCGATGTTGAGAAGCTGTGCCGCGATACCGCCGCGCCCTACGGCATCGACATCGAATTCCGCCAGTCGAACCACGAGGGCGTTATCGTCGACTGGATCCACGAGGCCTATGCCAAGAAGGCGGACGGCATCGCGATCAACGCTGCCGGCTTCACGACCACGTCGATTTCGATCATGGACGCGCTGCTTGCCGTCAAATTGCCGGTAATCGAAGTGCATATGACGAATATTCACGCCCGGGAAAGCTTCCGGCACAATTCGTATATGTCGAAGGCGGCCAAAGGTATCGTCGCCGGCTTCGGCACTGATAGTTACAGGCTGGCGATCCTCGGCCTGGCGACCATCTTCGGCGCCAAAGCAAAAAGCTAAAACCGGAAGTCTCGATGGCAAAATCGTCAAAACCCGCATCGGCCTCCTCGCTGGTCGATCACGCTCTGATCCTGGAGCTGAACACGCTCCTCAACGAAACCGGTCTCACCGAAATCGAGATTGAACAGGACGGCAAACGCATCCGCGTCTCCAAGGGCGCCGTCGCGGCGCCTGCGGCGGCTCCCGCCCGTACAGGGGTTGCGGTGGCGCCGCAGCCGGTCGCTGAATCGGTGTCCGCCCCGATGGACCCGGCAAAGCATCCTGGTGTCGTCACCTCGCCCATGGTCGGCACGGCCTACGGCGCGGCCGAGCCCGGCGCGAAACCTTTCGTCGATGTCGGGCAGACGGTGAAAGCGGGCGAGACGCTGCTCATCATCGAAGCCATGAAGACGATGAACCAGATTCCCGCGCCCCGCGCCGGTACCGTGAAGCAGATCCTCTTCGCCGACGGCAAGCCGGTCGAGTTCGGCGAGCCTTTGGTAATCATCGAGTGACGAAAGTCCGTCGGCCCCATGTTCGATAAAATCCTGATCGCCAATCGCGGCGAGATCGCCATGCGCGTGATCCGCGCCTGCAAGGAGCTGGGCATCCCGACCGTCGCGGTGCACTCCACCGCCGACGCCGACGCGATGCACGTGCGCTTTGCCGACGAGAGCGTCTGCATCGGCCCGCCCGCGGCGAAAGACAGTTACCTCAACGTTCCCGCCATTCTCTCCGCCTGCGAAATCACCGGCGCCGACGCCGTGCATCCCGGCTACGGCTTCCTGTCGGAAAACGCGCGCTTCGCCGAAATCCTCAATGACCACGGCGTGCACTTCATTGGCCCCAAGGCCGAACATATCCGCATCATGGGCGACAAGATCGAGGCCAAGCGCACCGCCAAGCGCCTCGGCATTCCGGTCGTGCCCGGTTCGGACGGCGGCGTCACCAACGACATCGATGCGGCCAAGATCGCGGACGAGATCGGGTACCCGGTACTGATCAAGGCGGCGTCCGGTGGCGGCGGCCGCGGCATGAAGGTGGCGCGTAGCGCTGATGAGCTGTCGACCGCCCTATCCACCGCGCGCTCGGAAGCCAAGGCAGCTTTTGGCGACGACGCGGTCTACATCGAGAAGTATTTGGGCAAGCCGCGCCATATCGAAATTCAGGTATTGGGCGACGGCAAAGGCAACGCCATACACCTTGGCGAGCGTGATTGTTCGCTGCAGCGCCGGCACCAAAAAGTGCTGGAGGAAAGCCCCTCACCCGCGCTGAACACGCAAGCACGCGACGTCATTGGCGAAACGGTCGCCAAGGCGATGCGCGAGATTCAATATCTCGGCGTCGGCACCGTCGAATTCCTGTTCGAGGACGGCGAGTTCTATTTCATCGAAATGAATACGCGTATTCAGGTCGAGCATCCGGTGACGGAAATGATCACCGGCATCGACCTGATTTTCGAACAGATCCGCGTCGCCGCCGGCGCAACGCTGACGCTCAAGCAGAGCGACATCGAATTCCGCGGGCACTCCATCGAATGCCGCATCAATGCCGAGAACCCGGTGTCGTTCCGGCCCTCGCCCGGCAAGATCCTGCACTACCACGCGCCGGGCGGCCTCGGCGTGCGAATCGATAGCGCCGTCTATCAGGGCTACACCATCCCGCCCTACTACGATTCACTGGTCGGCAAATTGATCGTGCACGGCAATACGCGCACCGAAGCCCTGATGCGGCTCAAGCGCGCGCTCGATGAAGTCGTGGTCGATGGCATCGAAACAACTCTGCCGCTGTTCCGTGCGCTGCTCGGCGAAAAAGATATCATCGACGGCAACTATCACATCCACTGGCTGGAGCAGTACCTCGCCAAAGGCGGCAATTGATGCCGGATAAAATGCGAGACAAACTCGCGTCCTGGCGTCTACAGCCCCTGCTGCTCGGTATCGGCTTTTTGCTGATCGTCATGATCAGCATTGCGACTATCATCGTTATCAATCGCGCCGCGGACGATGCCGACGACCTCACGCAGGCGCTCAGCGTTCAGGACCGGCTCTCCAACGTACTACTGGCCATGCGCCGCGCCGAGAGCGGCCAGCGCGGCTACCTTCTGACCGACAGGCAGTCCTATCTGGATGACTACGAGGTCGCCGCGCCGCGCGTGATGCCCGTGATCAAGGAATTGCGCGATCTCACGGCGAGCGAGCCAGGGATGAAGCCCGCTGTCGACAACATGGAAGACCTTGCCCGCATCAAGCTTGAAGAGCTGGCGCGCACGGTCGAGATGCAGAAAGCTGGCGATCGCGCGGGCGCGCTCAGAGTCGTTCAGAGCGACGAAGGCCGCAACGTGATGGAGAGCCTGCGCGTTGTCGTCGTCAAGGCTATCACGGATCAGGTCCAAGTGCGGGCCGATGGCTCCGCCGCTACGCGACGCAACAACATCCTTCTCCTGATGCTGACCATCATCGGCAGCATCCTTATCGTCATGATCGGCGCCGCTTCCATCTTTCTCGTCCAGCGCAGCGCCAAGCGCGCGGAATCGGCCCGCCTCACGGTCGAGGCAACCAACGCCAATCTCGAGCAGATCGTCGCCTACCGGACCGCCGACCTCACCGAGGCCAACGAGGAAATCCAGCGTTTCGCCTATATCGTCAGCCACGACCTGCGCTCGCCGCTGGTCAACATCATGGGCTTTACGGGCGAACTGGAAGCCCTGCGGCAGGATATTTTCGATCAAATCGGCAAATTACAGACCGATTTGGCTGCCTTGAACGCCAATATGGAACTCGGCGGGGGCGAAAACGTTGACAGGCTCGGGCGTGACTTTGACGAAGCCATTCGTTTTATCAAGACCTCGATCGCTAATATGGACCGCCTGATCAATGCGGTGCTGAAATTGTCCCGCGAAGGGCGCCGTCAATTCAATCCGGAAACCATCGACATGAACGGCCTGCTCGATACGGTCACCCAGACCGTGGCCCACCGGGCTTCGGAGATTGGCGCGACAGTGGCCATCGAAACCCTGCCCCCGGTCGAATCCGATCGGCTGGCAGTGCAGCAAATTTTTGCCAATCTGGTCGATAACGCTCTCAAATACAGCCGCAATGAGCAGCCCAACCATATCTCGGTCACCGGACAGACACATGCCGGCAAAGCCATCTATGAAGTGACTGACACGGGCCGCGGTATTGCGCCGCACGACCATCAGCGCGTGTTCGAGCTGTTTCGCCGCTCGGGCACGCAGGACAAGCCTGGCGAAGGTATCGGCTTGGCCCATGTGCGCGCATTGGTACGCCGGTTGGGCGGCACGATGAGCTTGAAGTCCTAATTGGGTAAAGGGAGCACTTTCATCGTGACGCTTCCGCGCCAATGGACTTCGAATGACAAAAGGAGCGCTGCATGAACAGCAAAATGGCCGAGCTACCCGTTGAAATCGTGATGGTTGAGGATGACGAAGGTCATGCGCGCCTGATCGAAAAGAACATTCGGCGCGCCGGCGTCAACAACGCCATCCGGCCATTTACCAACGGCACCGACGCGGTGAATTTCCTGTTCGGGCCCGATGGCTCCGGCACCACCAACAAGGGCAAGCCGCTCCTGATCCTGCTCGACCTTAATCTGCCGGACATGACCGGCGTCGACATCCTCAAGCGCGTCAAAACCAACGACAATCTCAAGCGCGTGCCGGTCGTCGTCCTCACGACAACCGACGACGCGGTCGAAATCCAGCGCTGCTACGACTTGGGCTGCAACGTCTACATCACCAAGCCGGTGAACTACGACAACTTTGCCCACGCCATTCGCCAGCTCGGCCTGTTCTTCTCCGTCATCCAGGTTCCGGCAACCGAGTAAGCCCTGCCCTCATGCCCCGCAACGTCCTTTACATCGACGACGACGAAGCCACCCGGGCTTTGGTCTCTCGTGGCCTCGGCCGCGAAGGCATCAGCGTCGTCGCCGTGAAGGACGGCGAAACCGGTTTGAAAGCGCTGGCTTCGCAGGAAGCCGGCAAGGAATTCGACGTCGTCGCAGTCGACCTCTATATGCCCGGGATGACCGGCATCGAGACCGCCTAGCACATCAACAAGATGCCACACCATCCACCGGTGATTATTGTTACCGGTGCGCAGGATAGCCGCATGGCGGTAGCCGCCCTCAAGGCGGGCGCCTTCGATTACGTGGTCAAGGATGTCGGCGGCGATTTCATCTTTCTGCTGAAGTCGGCGCTGTCGGTCGCAGTCGATGCCATGCGCCTGCGCCGCGCCAAGGAAACCGCCGAGCAGGAAGTGCGCGAAGCGCGCGACCGTTTCGAGGCGCTCGCCGTCGAGCGCGATATGCTGCTGCGCGAGGTCAACCACCGCGTCGGCAATTCATTGCAGCTCATTGCGTCGCTGTTGCACATGCAAGGTCACGGCGAGAAGAACGAAGATGTCAAACAGGCGCTTGTTCAGGCCACTAACCGCGTGATGGCCGTAGCGCAGGTGCACCGCCGCCTCTATACCTCCGATGACGTCAAATCTGTCGCGGTCGATCAGTATCTCGACGCGCTTGTCAGCGACCTCCGGCTATCGGCGGGGATGGCAAAGCAGGCTCAGCTCATCCTCAACGCCGATGCGGTCGAGACCGATCCGGATCGCGCGGTCGCCATCGGCGTCATCGTCAATGAGCTGGTGATGAATGCGATGAAGTACGCCTACCCCACCGGCGAAGGCCAAATCCGCATCGGGCTCAAGGACAACGGTCCGGGCGCTGCGATCGTCAGCGTGGAGGACGATGGCGTCGGCATCGCCGGCTCGAGGTCGGCCGGCACTGGCCTTGGCCAACGCATTGTGCGGGCCATGGCCGATAAGCTCGGCGCCCAGGTCGATATCCAGTCGCCTCAGCGCGGCACGCGTATCGAGATCGCTTTCGCGACCGTGCGCAAGGCGGCCTCGCCACAGCCCGTCGCGTCCTGACAGCTTAACGGGTCAGCGGCTGTCTATTAGCGGTCCTGCGGGGCGATCTCCGCCTCATCGATATAACGAATATTCGAGAACGTAATCTGCATCGTGGTGCCGAGGTTCTCGCCCGGGCTCAGCGCCTTCAACACACCACCGCTCGTGCTGATAAAGGTGTCGGCGATCCAGAGGCCCAAGCCCGAACCCGGGATTTTCCCGACATGGCGCTCGCCGCGAAAAAACTTTTCAGCAATATGACGTTTTTCATCAACCGTCAGGCCGACACCTTTATCGCCAACCGAAACCACAAGCTGCCGGCCTTCCACCCTCACCTCAACTTCAATATTGGATTCAAGTGCCGAAAACTTCATCGCGTTGGCGATGATCTGCCCCATCGCCTGCTCCACCAACACCGGGTCGAGGTAGACAAGCGGAAGATTATGGTCGTGCTTGAATTCGATATGCCGGTCTGGAAACCGGCTGGCGACACGGCTGATCGCCGCGCGGATGACGTCCTCGGGATCCGTCCAATCCTGACGCGTTTGCAAAGCTTTGCTGGTAATGCGCGCGGCATCCAGCAAATTCTGGATGTCGGCATTCAGACGCATGGCTTCGTCGCGCACACCGCTTGCCAGGAATGAAAGGCGAGCATCTCCCGCCACCGCCGGCGCACCCGCGAGGATCGAGATGCCGCCGACGATCGAGGTCAAGGGCGTACGCAATTCATGCGACACGGAGCCGAGCAGCGCGTCACGCAAGAGATTCGTCTCGGCAAGACGTTCGGCCGTGTGACGGACGGCTTCGATCTTGAGGATGAGATAGGTCGCCAAGCCCAAAACAAGGAGACTGATACCCGTGTTGATATAGCCGACATATTCGGAGTGGATACGCGTCGTCAGAAAGAAACTGAGAACAGTCAGCGCCGTGCAGCCCACCGCAACCGCGATCGTTCCGCGCACGCCGCAAAAGCGCACGGACATCAGCACGACCGCGACGTACAAAACCGAAGCGGCAACTTCTGACTCGGTCAGCGTATCGACGGCAAAAATCGCGGCGGCGAGCACGACCGTGACGACGAGAGGAAGGTAACTGTCCTTGACCGCGACGGAATCGAAAGCCCGGTCGAATTTCGTTGAAATTGAAGACATCTCACCGCCTGGCGCTTTGCTCGAACGACGCGAGCAATATCGCCAAGTTTCTCGCGTCTTTGGAAGACACCACGCCTAGAATTGCACCTGATTTTACGTCGGCTTTATTTAAATCGACTTTGCTCGCCCACGGCGACCGCGCCTGTTCTTCGGCCGGTTACTTCGTCAGCCGCGCGGCCTGCACAACCTTCTGGAACAGCGCCGTCATCGCCTGCGAGATGCCGTCGGTCGGGCTGACCTCGAAATAGTACCCCGGCGACGCGCAGGACTGCATATTGGCGGCGATCTGGCTGTTCGGCGACGGACCGTACGGGCCCTGGTTGAACGGGTCGATCCAGCTCATGTACCAACCGTTGGTCGGCAACGCCAAATAGGTCGTGTAGAGCACCGCCACCTTGATGCCTCGATCCTTCAGCGCCGTGCATAAAGACGCCTTGATGGGCTCCTGACAGCGCGTGTAGGCCGTTCCGGTCTGGGCGTCCTGGCCCGCCGTCGTCGAGCGCGAACACGTGATGTTGCCGGCATCGTTGACGCCGTCGGAGACGAAGAACACCACCTTTTGCGGATTGGTTGCCGACACACCATCGCCGGGCGTGGTGATTTCATTGTTGAGTGCCGGGAAAATGCTGTCGAAATTCGTGTCGGTGTCGCTGGCATAGTTCTGATACGGCACCGTCATCAGGTCGATGGCCGACGCCGCTGTCTTGGCACTCGACAGGCTCGACGACAGCGAGAAGATGCGAGTCAACCCCTTGTTCTGCGCCGAGGCGCCAAACGTATAGATCGCGCTGCGAAATTGGCCAGACACGGTCTGCGTCGATGTCGCTGTATCCATCAACTGCTGGGTGGCCGTGCGCACCACGTCGATGCGCGTGGTGACGCCGAGCGACTTGGCCAAGCCGTAATAATCATTCGGCGACACGTCCATCTGGTGACAGGCAAAGGCGCATTGGTCCGACGTATTGGCGACCATCTTGGACACGTCGGCCGGCGCTGCGCCGACGCCCATGGACGGCGAATTGTCGAGCAGTAGATAGAAGTCGATATAGGTGGGCACCGCCGAGGCGCCCGAAGACGATCCCGAAATATTGAGGTTCTGGATGCCGGCGATGGCAGCGACCGAGGTCGGCACCTTCGCAGTGTATTTGACCTGCGCGGTGCGGCCGGAACTCGAATCCGTCACCGTTGCGGTCACGGTCTGTACCGTGCCGCGTTTGAGCGCCAGCGCTTCGGCGTTGAAATAGTCCACGGCCCGCGTCTGCGCCGCGGCCGACGTCATGGACATCGCGGACTGGCTCGTCACCGCCAGCACAGCGGCATCGGCAAATGAATCAAGCGCCGCTTTTGAACGGTTTGCCGCGCTGTAATCCACCGCTGCGCCCACGCCCAGCATGATCGGAAAAGCCGCGATGGCGAATGTAATGGCGACATTGCCGCGGCACTCTTGCAGCAATGCGTGTACCGCACCGAATACGGTGCGGGCGATAGACGTTCTGGTCACGACGCTCGGCTCCTTCTGGAACCCGAACCCTATCGCAGCACCGATTAAGGAAACGGAAGCAAAATGACAGAGTTAATCGTCGCTTAACGCCCGTCTCAGTACGCCGGGCCCGCCAAGCGGTTCAACAGCGTGCAAATATCACCGAGATCGTAGGGTTTTTTGACGAAAACGGAACGCGTCATCAATGGCGCGATTGCCGACGGTGAATATCGCCCCGAGCAATAAACGATCGGGAGTTCAGGGCGCCGTTCGCGGACCGCCTTGGCGAGCGCCGAGCCGTCCATGCGGCCTTCGAGATTGATGTCGGTAAACAGCACATCGATTTGCGGGGCAGAGTCCAGATAGTTCAGCGCGGCCTCGCCAGTCGAAGCGGTATGAACCTCGAAGCCGTTCTCTTCGAGCACTTCGCAGACCAGCTCGCTGATCATCACTTCGTCTTCGACGACAAGAACATTGGTCCGGCGCATGGCTTGACCCTCTTGGACACCGCTCAACTGCGGCATAGACATTGCAAGGCGCTAACGCGCGAAGCGGGATTTGTTTTCAACTTTATCTAGTTTCGGCCCCTCATGGTGAGGAAGCGGTTAATATGGACCTTCCCGGCACGCGATTTGGCTCGCTAAAATGCAGCTCGAAACCGTGGAACTATTAAGCGTGCGGATATCTGGACGTTCATGGCGAACCGCGAAAGCACCCTGATCGAGATCACGCCGGAGGTCCTGCTCAAGGCGTACGCCTGCGGGATTTTCCCGATGGCGGAAAGCGCTGAGGATCCGGCGCTCTACTGGATCGAGCCGGAGATGCGCGGCATCATTCCGCTCGACGGTTTTCACATCTCGTCGCGGCTGGCGCGCACCGTCCGTACCACGGGCTACACCGTCTGGGTCGATCGCGATTTTGACGGCACCATCGACGGCTGCGCCGAGGCCAAGGAAAACCGCACGAAGACCTGGATCAATGGCCGCATTCGGAAGATTTACCGCAGCCTTTTCGACCACGGTCATGCGCACAGCGTCGAGGTCTATGACGGCGATGCGCTGGTTGGCGGGCTCTACGGCGTGTCGCTCGGCCGCGCCTTCTTCGGCGAAAGCATGTTCCACCGCGCCCGCGATGCCTCGAAGATCGCGCTGGTGCATCTCCTGGCGCGCATGCGCGCCGGCGACTATCGCCTGCTCGACACGCAATATGTCACCGATCACCTGATGACGTTCGGCGCGGTCGAAATCCCCCAGCTACGCTATCACCGGCTGCTGGAAGACGCGATCGCGAGCGATGCCGACTTCGCCACATTGCCGGTGGACCGTCCCATCAGCGGCGCCGAAGCGCTCGCTTTGATCACGCCGGACGGCTGACCGCCAGCGCACGCACGCGGCCCAGTAAAAACGCCGCGGCGATGGCGATCAGATACCAGAACTTCAGCCGGTCCTTCCAATCGCCCAACGTCGCTTGCTCGATCAACCTCTCGGGGCTCGCCGGTGGCCGCGGTCCGAGTACGGCGACTTCGACCGTCATGTTCAGGAAGCCCAGCGCGGCAGCAAGCGGAATGACGATGATGAGTGCGATGAGCAGCGGCTTGATGCGCTGCATCGTCTCGAACCGGCGCAACGTGATCCACAGACCCAGGCAACCATGCAGCCAGCCCGGTGCGAAAAGCGCCAGCTGCGATCCCTCCGATCCCAGCGCCACGAGGTTCGCGATGATGGACGTGTAGGACGGCCGGATATCGTACAGCGTATCACCCAGACGCGTCGTGACGGCGTGACCGATCAGCAAAAGCGGAAAACTGAAGCCGGCCGCAAGGCGGAGAATTTCGATCCACGGCAGCCGCCATTCGCGCCGCGAATAGAGGGTCCATAGCGCCAGTGCGAAATGAACGGCGGCGGCGCCGTACAGCAGAACCGTCGCGACCGGGTTGCGCCACAGCACAATGGCCCATTCGAGCCCCGCTTCCGCGAGTTTGAGCGAAAACAGGCCGAGAGCATGATTGAGCAGGTGTTGGGTGAGATAGAAAAACATCACCAATCCCGACACGAGCCGAATGTGCCGGACGGTCAGATTTCGGTGAAAACCCATGGCCTACCGGAAGACCGGCTGGAAGCCCTGCGGCTGTTGTTGCTGCGTCCGCGGCTGCTGCGCGGGTTGCGTTGACGGCTGCGCGGAAGGCTGAGCCGGACGCTGCTGCGCCGGCGGCTGCTTGGTTGCGGCCGGCGCACGCGCCGGTGGTTTCGCCTCAGGCGGCGGCGCTTCGGCAACCGCGGCGGCAGCGCCTTTGCAGTTTGTCAGCCACACGTCATAGACCGGATGCTCAACCGCATGCAGGCCGGGGCTCGCCGCGAACATCCAGCCTTCAAAAATGCGTTTGATATCGCCAGACAACGTCACCTCTTCAACTTCGAGATAGGCGTCGGTGTTCGGCGTCTCGGTCGGCGGCCGCGTATAGCACACGCGCGGTGTCACCCGCAGCGCACCGAACTGAACGGTCTCGTTGATGGCGACATCGAAATTGATGATACGGCCGGTGATCTTGTCCAGGCCGGAGAACATCGCCGTCGGATTGGCGATGCGCTGCGGCGGTGGCTCGACAACGATTTCGTCGCCAGGCTTCGGCGAGGTGTCGGCCGGCTGCTGCTGTTGCGGAATGCCGGGCGGCTGACGCTGGCCGGGCGGCAATCCTGGCAAGGTCTGTCCAGGCTGGCCGGGACGCGCCTGCTGCGGCCTCTCGGTCGCCGGCGCCTGGGGGGAAATCGGGCCGCCCGGCAGCGGCGCGAGCGGCGCAGATTCGATGTCCCGCACACCGGGCCGGCTGGACGGCGGCAGGTTCATCGGTGCCGGCAATGGCTGCGATGGCGGCAGATCGGGTCGCGTATCCTGCGGTGGCGGCAAGACCCGATCATTGCTGCGCGGATAATTTGACGGGGGCGCGCGGCCACCACCGATATCAGCCGGCGGGCGCGGCGGATCGTCGCGAAAAATTGTGCCGAATTGCGCGAAAGCAGGCGCCGCGCACAGCATTGCGGCCGCCGCGATAAGGGCTCTTGAAACTGTGGGTCGCGCCATAAATCCGGGCTTTCCCGCCGGGCTATTCCGTCGCCAATAAGTGCCCGGTTAACACGGGGAATGCGGCGGCGGAAGGGCGGAACCGCACGGTTCCCAAGGCTTGTCGATGGCCGCCCGATCGAGCATGGTGACGCCCGAAGCAGACCGCACATCAAGTTGCGGAATAAGGGGACGAAACATGAAGCGTTATCTCAGCGCCGCGCTGTGCGCGTGGGCGTTTGCCATCGCCGCGGTGCCGGCCCAGGCACAAGACTACCCAACCCGACCCATCACCATCGTCGTGCCGCTCGCGCCCGGTTCCGGCCTCGACGCGCTGGTCCGGCTCTATGCCGACAAGCTCCAGACCTCGCTCGGCAAGCCGGTGATCGTCGAAAACAAGCCCGGCGCATCGTTGATGCTGGCGGCGCAGTTCGTCGCCAGCGCGCCGGCCGACGGCTACACCCTGCTCGTTTCCACCTCCTCGGCGATGGCGATCAACCTCGCCCTCTTCAAGAAGGTGAACTACGACGCGGAGAAGGACTTCATCCCGATCGCGTATTACGTGAAGTCGCCCTTCATCCTGATCGTGAACCCCGATCTGCCGGCCAAGACCGTACCCGAGCTCATCGCGCTGGCGAAGACGAGCACGCCGCCGCTGAGCTTCTCCTCGCCGGGCGCCGGCGTCGCACAGCACCTCTCCATGGAATACATGAAGAAGCGCTTCGACCTGAACATGGTTCACGTGCCCTATCGGTCGACCCCGCAATCGATCACCGACATTGTCGCCGGTCACGTCCAGCTCGGCTTTGCCGAAGCCGGCGCGTCGCTGCCGCTGATCCGCGAAGGCAAATTGCGCGCGCTTGCGGTGTCGTCGCTGATGCCAATCCCGTCGCTGCCGGATGTGCCGCCCTTCGCCAGAGCCGCGAACGCGCCGGACTTCGAGGCCGTTTCATGGCACATGCTTTTTGCGCCGGCGGCAACGCCGAGGCCGATCGTCGACAAGCTTCACGCCGAGATGAAGAAAATCATGTCGGATCCGGAGATGAAGGAAAAAGCGACGACCATCGGCCTGCTGCCGATCGATCCGCCGTCGATCGCCGATACGCAAAAGTATCTCGCCGCCGAGCGTGAAAAGTGGGGCTCGCTCGTCAAGCAACTCGGGCTGGAAGGCTCGCAGTAACCGCGACCGTACTCAATATCAAAGGGCGATGTACTTGCGTACATCGCCCTTTTTCATTCCAAGCGGCTCAGGAGCCGCCTTGCCACACATCTGCGTGTTACATTTGTTTGGCGATGATCTTGTCCTTGATACCGTCGTAGACACCATCCGGAATAATCTTGCGGCGGGTTAGTTCGTCCTTCGACTTGTAGGGACGGCCGGCGATGATCGCCTTGGAGCGCGCTTCGCCGATACCCGGCAGCGCGTCGAGATCTTTCGCAGTGGCGCGATTGATGTCGATCAGTTCAACCTTGGCCGCCGCAGGTGCCGCGTCCTTCTTGGGCGCCGGCGCCATCATCATGCCGCCATCCTTTTTCGCGGCCGGGGCCTGCGCAAAGCTGGACTGAACAAGCGCCGGCATCAGCGCCAGCAACGCACCGAACATCAAACGCGTGATCAAGCGACGCATGTCACCCTCCTTGTGCGCGGCTGAATCGCCGCTTCGGTCAGGTGTGGCACCGGCCACCCCTCCCCACCTCCGGTTATCAACGGAATAGCGGAACAAATAAGACGGTAAAGGGTGCGGCGGAATTGGAGCCGGAAATTACGGCGTCCAGGCCTTGTAATCGCCGGTCGCCTTCGGCCGGCGGCCGGTAGCCAGCGTCGAGCCTTGCGGCCGGGACGCGGCCGCTGTGCCGGTCATGTTCGGCCGGTGCGGCTTCTGCCAGGGCTTCGACTTGTAATTTTCTTCCGTCGGCGGCGTATCCACGGTGTGATGGATCCAGCCGTGCCAGGATGGCGGAATGCTCGAGGCTTCGGCATAGCCGCTATAGACCACCCAGCGCCGCTCGAAACCGAGCACGGCGTCGATCTTGCCGCCACGGGTGCGGAAGTAGCGATTGCCGAACTCGTCGGTGCCGACCGATTCGCCATGCCGCCAGGTCCAGAACTGGGTCCCGAAGGTCTGCCCGTTCCACCAGGTGAACAGCTTGAGGAAGAAAACTTTCATGGCGATCGCGCTTCAAAGCGGTTGCGATGGTTGCGTTTTGGCACCTCGCCTCACGCCTGTCCAGCACACCCTCATGCGCTCCGTGCGTAGCGCACGACTGAATTACGCTGCTGCGACGACGTTGCGTCTGCCTAGTTTGTATGGCTATCTTGCCCATGAATTCATCAGTTGGATGACTCGGCGGTTCCGCCGGACCATCCTGCCGATATTCAACAATACGCTCCTCTGAATTTCAGATGACAGTGCCGGTGCGAAAGGCGGGCTCCATGCGGGTCCGCCTTTTTCGTTGGGAGTGAGTCCCTTACGCATTTGTTGCAATGACGGCGGACACCCCCGTGCACAGGGCTGCGTAACCTTCCCCCACTGTCCATTGCGCCGCACCTGCCCGCTAAGGCCCTGACCCCGTTTCGAGAATCACCGACCACCGGGGAGAGTTCCCAGCGGTTTTCCCGCGGTTGTCCACCAATCGGGCAGGCTGAAATTTTAGCTGGGGATTGCCGGGGACGCCGATTTTCCGGTCTTTTTAGTGTCACGGACAGCGGGATTAAAGCCTACCCCTAGTGGCAAAGAAAAATGGCTTTCCGGACCGCGAAAGTCGCCCATACTGACCCCCGCGACCACCCATCGTTATCCCCGTATTCCACCGGGATCACACAATAGGTAGATTCTTAACCAACGCGACCCACTATTGCTTGACGTAACGGGTGAGTCCACTTAGCTTCAGATTGTTCGGTGCGGTGTAGTATTCGCGTCCCTCCGGATCTTCAAACGACGCCGCGTCGTGTCTGTCACCCACACCAGTAATGGTGTCTGGGCGCAGGAAATGACTGTGTGTTCGAGTTCTCCGGAACCCGGGAATACCGCTGTTCGGGCCCAGTTCGGCGCTGCGGCGGGAAATGAAAAGGCGCCGGATACGACAAGGCGTCTGGGTGCTTAAGTACCAGGGTGCGTCGACAGCGTGAGCCGAAATGAAGCGGACAGGGACATGTCCGCTTGCGACAATCGGGTGGACAGCCGCCCGGCCATTTTTAGGGGCTAGATGAATATGCGGATCGAACGGCGCTTCACCAAGGACGGACAGTCGGCTTACGCGAAGCTCAACTTCCGGCTGACCACGTCCGAGATCAAGAATCCGGATGGCTCCATTGTCTTCAAGCTCGACAATGTCGAGGTTCC
>CAIYTE010000092.1 GCA_903929045.1 uncultured Hyphomicrobiales bacterium | reverse complement strand
ATCCAGGTAGTGCGCCGAGGCGAGCTTCGCCGTCTTCAACGTGTACTCTGCACTCGTTCCGCCGATCGCGATCCCGAGGTGATACGGCGGGCACGCCGCGGTGCCGAGCGTCATGATCTTTTCTTTGAGGTAGGCCAGCATGCGCTCCTTGGTCAGGATCGCGGGCGTCGCCTGAAACAGGAACGCCTTGTTGGCCGAGCCGCCGCCCTTGGCGATGAAGAGAAACTTGTAGGCGTCGTCGACCTCGCCTTCGGCGTAGAGCTCGACCTGCGCCGGCATGTTGTTCTTGGTGTTCTTCTCCTCGAACATCGACAGCGGCGCGAGCTGCGAGTAGCGCAGGTTACGCTTGAAATAGGCGTCGCGCGCGCCCTCGGCCAAGGCGCCCTCGTCGGTGCCGTCGGTGAACACCAGACGGCCCTTCTTGCCCATGATGATGGCGGTGCCGGTGTCCTGGCACATCGGCAGCACGCCGCCGGCGGCGATGTTGGCGTTCTTGAGAAGGTCGTAGGCGACAAACTTGTCGTTCCCGGTCGCCTCCGGATCGTCGAGGATGGCCCGCAGCTGCTTGAGATGCGCCGGGCGCAGCAGGTGGTTGATGTCCTCGAAGGCGGCCTGCGCCAGCGCGCGGATGGCCTCGTGGCTGACGACCACCATCTCCTTGCCCATCACGGTCTCGACCCGCACGCCCTCGGACGTGATCTTGCGGTAGGCGGTGGTGTCCTTCCCCAGCGGAAACAAAGGGGTGTGCTTGTAGGGGGGAGCGACGGGCGGGGTTACGGGGGCGTTCATGGGGGCCTCGGAATATCAATTAGATCATGCACTTATATAGCACTCAAAAACTTGTTAAAACTCGAAGAAAAGTTCCTCTGTGGAACTTGAAAGGACACATTTGCACCCTATTTCAACCCTGCGTCGGTCTCTTCGGAGGGGGCGTTATCCGGCAACGAAGGCCTCTTTGCCAGGGGTGCCGGAGCGACGGTTGAAACTGTCAAGGCGGTATCGCGCCTCGATACGGATGAACGCGAGGTCCATGTTGATCTCCATCTGATCGGTGTCCGTTACCGACACCCAGGCCGATGAGGCTTGGACGACAGAATAGACTGAATTGTCGAAAGAACTGCGGGCGTAGAGCAAGTTTAGACGACGGGCTCGTAACCAACGGTGTGGGACGGAAGCGGCGACCAGACCGCAGCTGGTAGCTTCCGTCCCCTCTCGGTCTCGGCAGGGTGGCAATGACATTGTGGTCACCGGGGGATCGAGGCCTCAAAGGCTATCCGCATTTCGATGCCCGGATGTCTGTTGAGGAGGCAATCGCGCTGGCAAATGACCCAACGCGCGTTATCAAACATCCGTTTTTCCCCTTCATACTCTACGAAAAGAAATGGAATCGGTTTGCTAAGGCGGGCAAGAAGGGCAAGCTAAAAGAAAGACCAATCCGTTATGCAGCTCGAGGCGACGCCTATATTTATGCGCGCTATCGGCATCAGCTTGCCAACCGTTATGAAGACCTACTTAAAACACATGACCTTGACGGCAACGTTCTAGCCTACAGAAAAATTCCCGCCGCACCGGGCCACGGAGGGAAATGCAATATTCATTTCGCGCAAGATGCATTTTTGAAAGCGCGTGAACTGGGCGATTGCTACGCGCTCGCGCTAGATATCAGCAGCTTCTTTGAGTCACTAGACCACGCCAAGCTGAAGTCGATTTGGTGCCGCTTACTTGATTTAAATCGCTTGCCCGACGATCACCACCAAGTATTCAAAAACATCAATCAATACGCAGTCGTCGAAAAACAAACCCTATATGAACGACTTGGGCACTTTGGTCCAAAAAGAAAAGACGCCGCGGGTAAAGTCGTAAAAGGATATCTTACTCCTCTGAGAAAAATGCCGATTCAGCTTTGCTCTGGCCAAGAATTTCGCAAAGCCGTCGCCGGCGGAAACGGCCAACCAAGCATAATCGAAAAGAACTTCAAGCCGTATGGAATTCCGCAAGGATCACCAATTTCGGACTTGTTAGCAAACGCGTACCTATTCGACTTCGATTGCATGGTCTCCAAATGGTGCAAAGCTGCGGGTGGATATTATTTTCGATATTCCGACGACATTCTTATTATTTGTCCGGGCGGCAAAGCAGAAGCATTCAACATGATGGAACGAGTTCGCGCAGAAATCGAAAGTCACGGCAACAAACTCAAGATAAAAAAGGAAAAATCTTCAGTATTTTCGTTGGAATCCAAACCGGACGGCAACCAAAACGTTAAGCTGTTGCACGGCAGCCAAGGACGCAATGGGGTCGAGTACCTTGGTTTTCGATATAATGGCAAAAATATCTATTTGCGCGACAGCACCTTGTCGAATCTTCAGCGCAAGATTGCCCGAGCCGCGCGATACTCTGCAAATTCACTTGCACGCAGATTTCCCAACAGATCAATTTTAGATCTTCAGAAGGAATTTGACTACGAAGCCCTTATCCAGCGTTTCGGCAAAGTTCGCCATTTTGGAGAACAGCAGGATGAGTATCGCAATTGGACTTTTTGGACCTATGCAAAAAAGGCCGCTGAAATATTTGGACCAATTGGCAGAACCATACTCTCCCAGATGAAGAAGCATCGAAAGAACGTCCGCAATCGCGCTGATAGCGAAATGGAAAGAGCAGTCCATTTTCGTGGCAAGAAAAAAAGAAAAGCAAAGCTTAGTTTTGTTCCGGCCAAAATGCTCAGCCCGCCAATGCCGCCGTCTCACAAACCGCCTTCTTCGCTGACCTCAGCTTGATCTTCACGTAGTGCTCCAGTGCGGCTTGCGTGTAAGGCACATCAACGCAGCGCAATCCGCGATTTTGCCAAGAACAGCGCGCCTTACCGTAAGGCCCGCCCTTACTTCCCCACCCCAAACCGCACCGTCGTCGCCAGCGTGATCCAGTTGGCGTTCTCGCCGGCGATGTTGCGGCCGTAGATCAGGTCGACGTTGAATTCATCGACCGGCCGCCAGCGCAAACCGGCCTGAACGCGCGGCTGCACCAGGCTGCGCGCGTCCTGCGGCGCGCCGAGTTGGCCGAACACTTCGCCGGTCAGCGTCCACACGTTGTCGGGCGTGCGCCAGTCGAGACCGGCACCATAGGTGAAATAATTCTGTTTCGCGATGCGGTCGTTGAGAATGCCGGCGTTGAGATTGATGCGCACGACGTTCGACAGCCGCAAGGTCGCGGGCAGCGTCGCGGCGAGCGATGTGTTCTCGCCGGTGATGCCGTCGTAGCTCGCCTGCGCCGACACGGCGAGGCCCCAATGTCCGATCGACGGCTGAATGAGATTGGTCTTGAGCTTCGGCGTGAAGTTCGTGCCCCACGCGTCGTCGAAGCGCGTGCGCTGGATCTGCACGCTGGCCTCGACCGGCTTTTCGAAGGGTTTCGGAAAACCAAGCACGCAGGTCGGCGACGTGGAGGCGATCAGATCGTGATTGGACGAAGACGACACCCAGCTTTCGACCTTGCAGTCGCCCGGATCGCCGACGTCGGCGGTATCGACCTGATAGGCGCCGCCCGCGGCGTGCGCCTCGTTCGACAGCGCCGCGAGCGCAAACGCAACAGCAATGGTCAGACGACGAACGATCACAACAGCCCCCCGATTCCGGCCGATGCTAGCAAATCCGCCGTCGCGGCGAGCGGAAATTACGCCGGGGACTAAGGCGTCTTGCCCCGCGCGGCGCGAATGTCGCGCGCCATGGCGGCGGCCAGTGTCTCGGCCTGCGCCTGGCTGAGGCTGCCGCCAAAGCTCAGGTCGCGGTCGTAGACGCCTTTCATCACCGGCGGAAAGGCGAGGCACTGATAGAGCGTGCCGTGAAACACCAGACAATATTCGCGGCTGCGGTCGGCATCGGCGACGGCGTGCAGTTTGACGCGGCCAACGGCGGTATGCGTCAGCACAACCTCCCAGCCGCCGGGCGTGTTCGGATTGGCGGATGGACGCGCCCGGGCGCTGGTGAAATCCGCCGCCGTCATGAAAGGCGTGGGGGAGAAAAACTGCTCCTCGGCATGATCGAAGGCGAACGGCACGCCGCTCTCGGTCTTGAGGCGATACTCCAGTCCGCTCCCGGCGGCGTGCGCGGACGTCAAGCCGAAGCTTGACGCCGCGAGGCTCAGCAGCGCTGACACGAACAGAACCGCACACCGCATGAAGGGCCCCTACTCGTGCGGCAGCACCTTGAACGGCTGCTTGTAGGGCTCGACGCGCAGCGATGACGCGGCAAGCACGCCGACCTTGGCGCGCGGCGCGACGACGTTGTCACCGTCCTTGGTCTTGGAGACGGCATATTGCCAGAGCGTCAGCGAGCCCTTGGCTGCGATCGCCTTGGCGATGCCGCCGGCGTCGCCGCCCATGTCGTTCAATTCGGCGTCGTTGAGGCCGACGGTGATGTCATCCTTGACGGTGACGATCTTGAACAGGGTTTCGGCGGAGGCCGGTGCGGCAAGGCCGAGCACAACGGCGGCGAGAACGGCGCCGCTGATCATTTTGGCTTTGGTCATCGAAAGTCCTTCTCTGTTTTTTATGGAATGAGGCAGCGTCCGTTGGTCGCGAGCGTATCGAAAAAGGTTCAGGCAAAATCAGAGCGCGCGGCACTCGCGGGTCGATTGCGAATTGCCGCCGTTCATTTTCACCGGCAAGGCCCAGGTGCCTTTGGCTTTGGCCCCGGCCGATTTCGCCGCGAGCATGATGATGCCGCGGTCGAGCGCATTGCCCTTCGCGCTCGAGACGTTGGCGAAGACCTTGCAGACCATCCGCACGTCGCATTTATTCTCGAGTTGAATGACGAAGATCGGGCGCTTGCCCTTCAAGGCGTAGCCGTCTTGCTCGTCGATGCATTTGCTCTGCACCGTGGTGCCGGCGTCAGGCGTGGGCGGCGGCTCCTGCGTCGACTGCGCCAAAGCGGGCGCCGTCAGCAGTCCACACAGCAGCGCGGCGGCAAAGGCTCTGGTCATGACGTTCTCTTCTTGCCCCGAAAGGCTCATGCCTCTTGGTCGCACAAAGCCGGCCGCCGGTTCAATCAAAGGGACGTAAAATCAGATCGGGCGCGGCCGCCCGGCTTCGCCAAAGCCGCATTCCAGCGCCGTGCGGTCCCACTTCGCCAGATCGGCGGCGGCCTCATAGGTGCTCTTGAGGAAATCAAGCAGCGCTGCATCCGGATCTCTGGCGGTGCGCACGGCGTCATACGGCAGGATGAACTCGCCGAGGTCCTTGGAGAAGAACGCCGCCGCGGGCTTCACCGGCACGCCGGCAAAGCCTTCCGGCGCCGGATAGGCGTAGGAGTAGAACGCGGGATAATCGACCGGTCCGGGCGAACCCGGCCAGAAACCGGCGCTCGAGACTTCATGCGAATAGGCCTCGGCGGCCACCGCGTTCGGCAAATGCGGGACGCCGCCGGGATGGCGCGGCGCGGTGCGGCCGGAAAAGCGCGTCACCGCCAGATCGAACGACCCCCAGAAGAAATGCACCGGGCTCGACTTGCCGAGGAAGCCGGTGCGGAAGCGCGCGAACACGTGGTTGGTGGCCAGCAGCACCCGCCAGAAGCGATGCGCCGCATCGGCGTCATAGGAGGCATGGACGTTGTCCGCCTCGAACGGCATGCACTCCGCCAGTTCGCAGGGCATGGTCCGGATCTTGACGCTCAGGTCCAGTTCCTTCAGCGCGATCATGAGATCGGCGTAGAACTCGGCCACCGACATGGGTTTGAGCATAAACTGGCGGAACCGGCCGTCGCTGGCACGCACCCAGAGCACATGGTCGATGAAGTCGAAGTCGATCTGGAAGGTCCGGCCGTCGTGGGGCATCGGCCCGGTGGTCAATCCGCGGGCATCAACATAGAGCGTGACGTGCCAAGAATGATTGAGCCAAGGCGTCTGCGTCAGCCGGATCTTGCCCACGATCTGGGTCCAGAGTTGCAGGGTCGCCGCGGTGTCTTTCCAGGCGGCATACGGCAGTTCGGGCCAGCGGCTGTTTTCGGTCATGACTTAAGGATAGCGCCTGTCGTAGCGGGGGACAAAGCATTGACGGGCCAGCCGTCATCTGCAATCTCGAACCAGCAAAACGTAGTGGAATCACAAGCCGCCAATGTCACGCAGACCCTTTCGCGTCGGCCGTTCCCGTACCGGCCTCGGCCTGTTCGCCACAAAGCCGATCAGGAAAAACAGCCGGATCGTTGAGTACAAAGGCCCCCTGCTCACCGGCAAGGCCGCCGAGAAGGCCGAAAACGGCGGCAACCGGTATCTCTACGAGATCAACAAGCGCTGGACCATCGACGGCGCCGCGCGCAGCAACGTCGCGCGCTACGGCAACCATTCCTGCAACCCGAACGCCGACAGTTACAACGTCAAGAAGCGCGTCTTCATCCGCGCCATCAAGAACATCAAGCCGGGCGACGAGATCGTCTACGACTACGGCATCGACTATCTCAAGAACGTCATCGGCAAGTCGAACTGCCAGTGCTCGCGCTGCCGCAAGCGCCGCGCCAAGCGCGCCGCCGAGAACCGGGCGAAGCGCAAGCGCAAGGAAGCCCGCCTCGCCCGCGCCAAGGTGAGTTCGAGAACGAGCGCCAAAAAAAGCTCGAAGAAGGGCGCCAAGAAGGCTACCAAGCGCAAAGCATGAAGAAGCCGCAGAAGTTCCGCGTCGGCCGGTCGAATACCGGGCTCGGCCTCTTTGCCACCGAGACCATCGAGAAGCGCGAGCTGATCGTCGAGTATACGGGCCGCCGCATCACCAACGCCAAGGCCGTGGAAATCGAGTGGACCCGGTCCAACCGGTATCTGTTCGAGCTGAACTCGAAGTGGACCATCGACGGCTCGTCGCGGCGCAATATTGCGCGCTACGCCAACCACTCCTGCAAGCCGAACGCGGAGCCCGATACGGTGCGCGGCCGCATGATGTACCGCGCCCTCAAGCGTATCCGGCCGGGCACCGAGATCACGATCGACTACGGCGAGGAATACGTGGAGCTGTTCTTCGCCAAGCACGGCTGCAAATGCGCGGAGTGCGTCTAGGCGGCAGCGGCGCTATCCCGCGCTGCAACATCGGCGTGCAGACTGCCTACAACGCATACCGCCATACCGATTTGCCCCTGCTCGCTCTGTGCTTGAAGTGCTAGGCAAATGGCCCGACCCGCCAGAGGCCTCCCCCGGTGACGACCGCCCAACTCGACCAGCGCCCGGCGCGTATCGATCGCGTCCCGCTGGGCATCCTGTTCATGGTCGGCGCCACACTGATGTTCGGGATTTCGCAAGCCATCTCGAAATGGCAGGTGGCGACTTTCTCGGTCGCTGAAGTCCTGAGCTATCGCGCCATTGGTTCGCTCCTGATTGCCGCCGCGCTGATCATGCCGAAGACCGGCTTTGCGGTGTTCAAGACGCAACGCCTCGGCCAACATATCGGCCGCAGCACCACGCAGTTCGCGGCGCAAACCTCGCTGATGATCGCCTTCAGCATGATGCCGCTCGCGGGCGCCGTCGCCATCAATTTCTCGTCGCCGCTGTTCGCGACCTTGTTCGCGGCCTTGTGGCTGAAGGAAAAAGTCGGCTGGGCCCGGGCAGGCGCGCTGGCGGCCGGATTTCTCGGCGTGCTGCTGGTGGCCTCGCCGGGGGCCGACAGCTTCAAGCTCGGCGCTTTGTTCGCGCTCGGCAACGCTGTGCTGTTCGGCAGCGTCACAGCGGCGGTACGTGGCCTGAGCAAGACGGAATCGACTGAAACGATGACCATGTATCAGATGGTCTTTCTCGCCATCGCCTTCACGCTGCCGCTGCCGTTCTTTTTTCGCGTCCCCAGCTGGCTCGATTTGCTGCTGCTGCTTGGCAGCGGTGTCGTCAACGGCCTCGGACAATATTGGTGGACGCGTTCGCTGTCGCTGGCGCCGCCCGCCGCGGTGGGGCCCTTCTTCTACACTTCGCTGGTCTGGGCGATGCTGCTCGGCTTCCTTGTGTGGGGCGATGTACCGACAATTGGCCTGCTCGCCGGCTCGGCCATCGTCGTCGCCTCCGGCCTCTTCCTGCTCTGGCACGAAAGCGCGCGCAAGGCGCGCATGCTCGATGAAGCGATGAAATCGCAATGAGTGACGCCCTGCACCAGCGCATCGACAGCGTGCCGCGCGGCATTTTCTATATGCTCGCCGCAACCTTGATGTTCGCCATTTCGAGCGCCCTGGCAAAATGGCAGGTCGAAACGAATCCGGTGGTCGAGGTGCTGTTCTTGCGCTCGATCGCGGGCCTCGCCGTCGTTGCCGTGATCATCCTCCCGCGCACCGGCTGGAACGTATTTCGGACCGAGCGCATTTTCGATCACGCCGGCCGCAGCGGCACGCAGGCCGTTGCGCAGGCGTTGATCATCATGGCCTTCGGCCTGATGCCGCTGGCCGGCGCGGTCGCCATCAACTTTTCCTCGCCGATCTTTGCCGCACTGTTCTCGGTGATCTGGCTGAAGGAAAAGATTGGTACCGCGCGCGGCCTGGCGCTCGCGGCAGGATTCCTTGGCGTGCTGCTGGTGGTCAATCCGGGCGCTGACAGTTTCACGACCGGGGCGCTCTACGCGCTGGGCAACGCCGTGTTGTTCGGCAGCGTCACCGCCGCGGTGCGCGGCATGACGGTCACAGAATCTGCCGACACCCTGACCGTCTATCAGATGATCTTTCTGACCATCTTCTTCGGCGCAGCCCTGCCCTTCTTCTTCACTTGGCCGACCGCGCACGACCTCTGGGTCATGCTCGCCAACGGCGTCATCAATGCGCTCGGGCAATATTGGTGGACGCGCTCGCTGTCAATGGCGCCGCCCGCCGCCGTCGGCCCGTTCTATTATTTTCACCTCATCTGGGTGATCATCATCGGCTATATTTTCTGGGGCGACGTGCCGACGCTGCTGCTCTTTGCCGGCGCAGCGATTGTCGTCGGCTCCGGCATTTTCCTGCTCTGGCATGAAAGCGCCCGCAAGGCGCGCGAACTCGAAGAAGCGATGAAGGCGGAATGAACGCTCCCCATAAACGTGTCGACAGGGTGCCGCTCGGCATCGCCTATATGCTGGGCGCGACTTTCGTCTTCGCCATCTCCACCGCGATGTCGAAGTGGCAGGTCGATACCTATTCCTTCGCCGAAGTGCTGTGCTTCCGCTCGATCGGATCGCTGGCCATCTGCTCGTTGCTGATCCTGCCGCGCAAAGGCTTTACGGTCTTCCGTACGAAGCACATCGATCAACATTTCGGCCGCAGCGGCACGCAGGCCATCGCGCAAAGCTGTATCATCATTGCGCTCGGCTTCATGCCGCTCGCCGGCGCGGTGGCTATCAATTTCTCGTCGCCCTTGTTTGCCGCCTTGGCCTCTGTGCTGTGGCTGAAAGAAAAAATCGGCAAGGAACGGCTATTTGCCCTGCTGGTCGGCTTTGGCGGCGTGCTGCTGGTGGCCGGCCCCGGCGCCGACAGTTTCCGCATCGGCGCGCTGTTTGCGCTCGGCAATGCCGTATTGCTCGGCAGCGTTACCGCCGCAGTGCGCGGCATGAGCAAGACCGAATCCGCCGAGACGCTCACCATGTTCCAGATGGTGTTTCTCACCGTCTTCTTCACCATCGCCATGGTGCTGTTCGGCTTCATCACACCGACCTGGAAGGACGCTGGACTGATGTTCGTCAACGGCCTTTTCAACGGCCTCGGGCAATACTGGTGGACACGGTCATTGTCGCTCGCGCCTGCTTCGGCCGTCGGCCCGTTCTATTATTTCTCGATGGTATTCGCCCTCATCATCGGCTTTGTCGTCTGGGGCGATATCCCGACACCGGCGCTGCTCGCGGGTTCCGGGATCGTGGTCGCCTCCGGCTTGTATCTGCTGTGGCACGAAAGTAAGAAGCGGGCGCCGATCACCGCGGAAGAACCGCTGGAATAGCAATTGAATTGAGGAGTACGGACATGCAGCTGCGCCGCGTCGTTACCGGTCACGATGACAAGGGCCACGCCAAGGTCATGGTCGACGAACAGGTGAGCAATGTGTTCGCCCCCCGCCCGGGCGCCGCCTACAGCGTGATCTGGTCGAGCGAAGGCTTCCCGATCAGCAATGACGGCTTCGACGATCCGTCGAAGAAGACGATCCCGACCAGCATCGACAACGGCACGGTCTTCCGCATCGTCAGCTACGGCCCGGGCGTCACGCCGCGCAACCACCGCACCGATTCAATCGATTACGCGGTGGTCATGCATGGCGAGATCGACATGGAACTGGATGACGGCGTTACCGTGCATCTCAAGGCCGGCGACGTGCTGGTGCAGCGCGGCACCATTCACAACTGGGTCAATAACGGCACCGTGCCGTGCATCATCGCCTTCACGTTGATCGCGGCGAAGCCTGTGACCGTCAACAGCAAGCCGCTGAACGCGCACGGTTGATCACGCATCCAGCTCCGGATAGTTCCGGAATATCCCGTCCTCATTGAACGCAATGCGCCGGTCCGAAGCGAGATAGGCCTTGATGCCTTTCCGCTTCGCGACGCGGTCGTGCACGCTGACCACTCTCGGCACTTTTTTCTCGATGCGTTTTGCTGCCTTCGGGAAGGCGTATCGCAGTCCATCGACAAGCTGGAACAGTGACAGGTCGACATAAGTCACCTTGCGGCCGAGCACGAACGGCCCGCCGCTCTTCTCGATGACCTTCTCGAAGTAGCCAAGATATTTCGGCGCGCGTTCCTTCAGGAAACTGCCGGCATATTGCTTGGCCTCCGGCTTCTGGTCTTCGTAGTAGAGTCCGGTTGCGATCGGATGGTGCGTGTCGTGCACTTCCTTGACGAAGTCGGTGACCGTCAGTTGTAGCGCATGCAGCCACAGCCGGCTGGCCTCGTCACGCGGGGCGAGTTTCAGCTTCGGGCCGAGATAAAACAGGATGTTGGCGACCTGAGCGATCAGCACCTTGCCGGACTTGAGGAACGGCGGCGCGAAAGGCGGATGTTTCTCACCCTGCCCCTTCATCATCGCCATTATTTTGTCGGTGCCACCCTTGCCACGGGCGACGTCGTCATAAGCCGCGCCGGCATCTTCCAGCGCCAGCCGGACGAATTCACCGCGGCCCTGAATGCCGGGCCAATAGAAGAGCTGATAGCGTGCCAAACGCACCTCCGTGAAATCGCCTTGCGCTCAGATAACGCGGATTAACTAGCTTTTGACCAGACGGAACGGCGTCTCGGACGGCGTGCGTTCGCCGATCACTTTGTTGCGGCCTGCGGCTTTGGCCTCGTAGAGCCGCTTATCCGCGATCTCGAACAGCTTGTCGTAGCCGGACGCATCCTTGGCGCAGCATGCAACGCCGATGCTCGCGGTGACCTTCCACTGCGCGTCACCGGCCGGCGCGGCGGCAATGGCGCGTCGAATGCTCTCGCCCAACGCAGTCGCGTCCTTGCCGGCCAGTCCGTCGGCAATGACGACGAATTCCTCGCCGCCGAAGCGGTAGGTGAAGTCGGACAGCCGCGCTGCGCCCATGATCTCGCCGGTGATCCGCTTGAGCATCTTGTCGCCGGCGGCGTGACCGAAGCGGTCATTGAAGGCCTTGAAGTGGTCGATATCGATCAACAGCAAGGCCAGTGGCCGGCCAGCCGCGGCAGCGGCGTCGACCGCGCGGCGGCCGTAGGATTCCAGCGAATGGCGGTCGAGAGCGCCGGTCAGCGCGTCGCAGCCGGTGCGCGCCAGCAGATCCTCGTAGCGCTCACGATAGGTCAAAGTGTCGAAGACGTCGGAAATGCGCGCCTCGCCGAGGCGCGTGAACGACCACTCGAAATATTTCAGATAGACCGCGGCCAACACGCTGTAGACCGCGACCGCGCCCATCTTGGCGATCCAGCCACCGAGCAGCACCGGCCATCCGGCACCGGTCAGCATGTGCAGACCGGAGAAGAAGGCGAGCTGGTCGAAGCTCAGCACCACGACGCCGCCCAATGTCAGCCGCGCCCAGATATTATGGCCGAGCCATGCGCGCGAGCGCTCGCACAACAGAATGATGAGGATGCAGTCGAAAAACAGGATCGCCGTGCCCCACACCATCAACGCGCCCATTTCGTCGAGAAAGCCGAAATCAGCGGCACGCTCGGAAGTCAGCGGCACCAAGGTGTGGTGGCGCATCACGAAGGCGAAGGCAAACAACAGCACGTTGCCGAACAGCAGGCCGTAGATCGGCTGGCGCACCACCGTCGCGTCTTCGCGAATGTAGAGCAGCAACAGCATCATCAGCTTGCCGGTGAAAAGAACGGTCGAGCCCGGCGAGGTCACGACGCCGAACGGCAACGGCACATAAATGGTGCTGGCAAGATAGGTTTCGAGAAAGTGCATCACGCCGAGCGCGCAGAAGAAGGCGCCAAGACCGATGCGGCGGCGCGCACGCAGCAATGCGGCGAGCGCGGTGAAATATAAAACCGCGACGCCGATCAGAAGAAATACGTTGTTGAATTCAGCCATCATCCCGCCATCCAGCCACGGTCGTCTTATAGCGTTATTCCCGCCGATTCCAGAGGCGGTTCTGCAACCAAATAGATTAAGAAAATCGAGCCAGAATGCGCCCGCGCCCAAACGTCAAAGACGCAAATTGGTAACGCCAATTCGATCGGCAACTGCAAGTTATTCGGGCGCAAAAAAGCCGCCCCGGAAACGATCCGGGGCGGCTTCCATCAGGCAAGCGTCAGTTTGTCGCGAAGCAGTACAGCAACCCGTCACCGCCGGTGCCCTTGAGATCGGCCTGGCTGCAGCCGCCCTCGGTGCCGCGTGACGGATGCGACGAGTTCCAGGACTTGGCGACGGCATCGTCGGTCAAGCCCATGCGATCGGAATGGCCCATCATGACCGCGCCCTGCGTGCTGCTCGTGTAGTTCTTGCAGGTCATGTCCTTGTCCGCCGGGAACGCGGTACCATCGGCCTGCGACCCGGTCAGGACGTCATGCTTGTTCGGCGTGTCGCCGCGGCCATTGTTGACAGCGCCTTTCTCGGTCAACGCCGTCTGCTTCGTCATCTTGTTGTTGGCCGAATGCAGATCGGCGACGTCCTTGGCGACGACTTCGCCCTTGGCATTCATCCACGGACCCTTGCCGATGCGATCCTTGGCGTTCACGGCGCCCGCGCCCTGGGTCGACAGATAAGCGTGCCAGGTCTTGGTGCTGCCCGCGCCTTTGGCCAACGTCTGGCAGTGCGCGTCCGCGCCGGCGAGACCGCCGAGGTCGGCGCCTTTGCCGAGGCCTACGCTGGTGACAAAGAAGCTCATGTTCGCCTGCTGCGCCTGAGCGGGCACACCACACAAAGCCGCAAGGCAAGCCGCCAGCGGCAAACCGAATTTAATCGAATTCATTCAAAATCCTCCCGGTAAAAGACGCAGCCAAGCGCCACGCCTTCATGAAACAACACCGGGAGGCTGTGGCTATTCCGTGGCGCCCCACAACGCCGCACTTTGACGCATCTTATTTTTCGTCGTCCTCAAGCGAGCGGCAGGCGCCGGCCTCAACCTTGTCGAGGCGAAACACCTTGTCGTCGGCCCCGGCCTTTACCACCACCGCGCCTTTGCTCTCGTCGCAGTCGTGGAACATCGTGATGCCGGTCTCATTGTTCAGGCGCACAATGAGGGTGTTGGCCTGCGGCGCCTTGTCGAGCGTGACGCTGCCGCCATCGCAATCGACCGCACACAGAATGCCCTCGCCGCTGTTACAATCACCCGACGTACGCAGCAACTTTTTGTCGCCGCGGCGCGATACCGACATGGCGAACGCATAATAGTAAAGCTCTTCCGGCTTGGTCGCCCCCTCCGGCCTTGGATCGTAAGCGCCGACGCTAAGCAGAAACGTCATCGCGGTAATGCGCTGCTTGGGATGCGTTTTCAAATGCGCGGCGTCGTAGGCGCGGCTGTAGCAAGCTTTGTTTCCAAGCTGCGGCGTCAGAATGGGAATGAGCGCCGCGATGCGCGATTCCGTCTGAGCCGAGGCGGAGCCGCAAACGATCATCGACGCCATCAAGGCGCCGAATGCGAAGCCTGCCGGGTGAATGCGCATGCTCCGATTTAACACACCCTGCCGGCAAACAAAAAGCCCGGCGTCACCGCCGGGCTTTTCTTCGGTCATCAAATGAAGTCGATTAGGCCGACTGCAGATTGCCCGCCGCCTGCTTGCCACGCTCGGTGACGATCTCGTAGCTGATGCGCTGACCTTCGTTCAGCGAGCGCATACCCGCCTTTTCAACGGCGCTGATGTGCACGAACACATCCTTCGAGCCGTCTTCCGGCTGAATGAAGCCGAAGCCTTTTTGGGTGTTGAAAAACTTGACAGTTCCGACGGGCATTCTAGGTCCTTTCACACTTCGTTGAACGCCTGCATGGTGCGGGCGGCAACCATCCACGTTTTTGGGAAGTCACTTGAGAAGCTGACCCAAAGCCGGGAGCGATTCAGCAAGGTGAGGCCGAAAACTAGTTGCGGCGCGCCACATACAACGGAAATCGAGGTTCGGTCAACGGCCCCGCCAGCGGCGCAGCAGCGCGCTTCGCCGCGTATTCGCTTTTTATATTTTGGTAATCGGCGGCTCCTATAGTTCCATCAGCGCGCGCCGCAAGCGTTAATGAAATGTAAATTACAGGATCGCGCCACCCGGTCGGTGGCGTCGAAAAGCTCATGGTCAAAGACAAGAGAAAAGCCGTCCGCCGTCCGATGCGCTACACCGCATGGATAGTGGTCGGCCCCGGTCAACTGCAAGGCTGCTCGCTTGCTGACGTTTCGGACACCGGCGGACGTCTCGATGTCGAGAACCCTACCAACGTACCAGACACGTTCACGCTGTGGCTGTCGAGCAACGGCTCCGCCCGGCGCATGTGCAAGGTTGTGTGGCGAGCCGAGCGTCAGATCGGTGTCGCTTTCGAGCGCGCCGCATTCGATCCCGCTCAAGTCCCGCTCGTGCCCAACATTCCGGTCGAGATCGTCACAACTGAAACGATCGAAGCGCCGGTCGAGACCGTCGTGCTCGACGCGCCGGAAAAGTAAAACTCAACGCAAAGCGGCCGCATTGCTGCGGCCGCTTCACGATCTCAAAATCCTATAGTCTGCGCTGCCTCAACCCTGCTGAATGGCAGAGAGCAGCCAGTTGCCGCCGCGCGAGCGCATGAAGGTCCACAATTCGGTGACCTCGCTCGGGCTGCCGCCTTCAACCGTCTTGCCGGTATTGCGATCGACCAGCGAGTCGGTGAGCGCAAAGCGCATCGCCACCGTCGCATAGTCGGCGTTGCCCTCGTGCCAGGCTTCCGACAGGTCGCCCTGCAACAGCTTGACGTCGGTCACGCGGTTGACGACGCCGCGGCTGGCGTTGTCCGACAGATCCTCGGAGAAGTACGACAGCATCTCGGGCGTCACTTCGCGGCGCAACGCATTGAGGTCTTCGTTCGAGTACGCCGCCTGCACGTCCTCAAGCAGACGTTCGAACGCGTCGTAGTCTTCCTTCTCAATCGTCACAGGCGCGGTTGCCGGCCCAGCGTTACCGCCGCCGCCGAACATGCCGCCAAGTCCGGCAAAGTTCTGGGCCGGCGCCGCGTTCGCATTACTGGCGTTGGACGATGCGTAATCCGGCTGCGGCGACTGGCGGCGCTGCCACCAGGCGAAGATCAGACGCGCGACGATGACGACCAGCACGACCTGCAGAACCAGGCCAAGAATCGAGGCAAAGCCCGCCATGCCGCCAAACAGGCCGTGGCCGAACAGCATGCCGAACACACCGGCGCCGATGAAACCGGCGGCCAACCCACCGAGCAATCCACCACCGAACAGCCCGCCGCCGAGCAGACCCGGCCGTGGCGCGGCAGCATTGCCGAGACCACCCGTGGCAGCACCCGGCTGCGTCATCGTGCGATTGATCGGCGCGGCTGCGGTCGGCGACGTGCTCGTCGACGGCGGCGCTGAAAACGTGTGCGATCCGCGGCTGCCCATCGACGAGCTACGCCCCGCACGGGCGTCCGCATCGGCGGAAACCAGCACCAGCGACGTCGCAATGGCAGCAAGCGCGATCAGCCAACGATGGCGATACATAGAGGTGTCCTCCGAGACAAATCAGCATCTCGTACAATATGTAGCGCCCGGTCATTTTGTAAGAGGCGGCGGAGCCCTGCGCGGTCACGCCGCAGGGAAAGCCTCAATTTGGTGCACCGCGTCATTCACAGGATTGTCATGCGCGCGGCCCTGGAACCACCGCGCCATTAACTCATTAATCACGCACGGGGGCGATGGAGATGGACGATGAAGACCATTGCCGCTCTTTTTGCCGCCGCCGGGCTCGCTTTGGCGCTCGGCGCCCCCGCACAGGCCAAATTGGTGACCGGCACGCCGCAACCGGTGCTCGCCGTTTCGGTCGATGACACGATAATTGCAACCGGGCCCGCCGGCGCGCTCATAGAATCGAATTATTCTAACGCACCGCAAGCGCCGGTGGCTCGCGGCCTCAAATCCTGCCGCTTGCCCATGAGCCTGTTCGAAAAGACGCAACTGGCGCGAGCCTGTAATTAGAAACTATTCCGACAGAGTCTGCTTCACCTGAGCGACCAACTGCTTGAGCGTGAACGGCTTCGCCAAAAACGCGTATTGCTCGTTCTGCGGCAAGTTCTTGGCGAAGGCTTCTTCGGCATAGCCCGACACGAAAATGAATTTGATCTTCGGATCGCGCGCGCGCAATTCCTTGAGGAGCGTCGGCCCATCCATCTCCGGCATGACGACGTCCGAGACGACAAGATCGACGCTACCTTCAGCTTCGAGAACCTCAATCGCCTCGACACCGTTGCCGGCCTCGCGCACGGTGTAACCGCGCGACGACAGCCCGCGCGCATTCAGGCCGCGCAGACCTTCCTCATCTTCCACCAGAAGAATAATGCCCTGACCGGTAAGGTCAGCCGCCTTCGCCATGTTTTCGGCCGCGGACATGGCACCGGCGATGGCAGGCGCTTGCGCGGACGGCTGCGCTGGCGGCACCTGGATCGGCGGCAGTTCGTTGGCCGCGACTTCTTCCGCCGTCAGAATGTAACGCGGCAGGAAGATACTGAACGTCGTATTGCCGGGCTTCGAGTTCACATAGACGAATCCGCCGGTTTGCTTGACGATGCCATAGACGGTCGACAGCCCGAGCCCGGTGCCCTTGCCGACTTCCTTGGTCGAGAAGAACGGCTCGAAAATCTTGTCGATGATGTCGGCCGGAATACCGGTACCCGTGTCCGTCACTTCGACGAGCACGTAGTCGGCGTTCGGCATGCCCTTGTGCGCAAGCTTGGCGCATTCTTCCGCCGTCACATTGGCGGTGCGAATGCCGATGGTGCCGCCATCGGGCATGGCGTCGCGCGCATTGACCGCCAGATTGACGACGACCTGCTCGAATTGCGACAGGTCGGCTTTTACCGGCCACAGATCGCGGCCATGCACGACGCCGGGGAACGTCACCTTCTCGCCGATCAGCCGCTTGAGCAGCATGCCGAGATCGCCGAGCGTTTCGTTGAGATCGAGCACCTGCGGCCGCAACGTCTGCTTGCGCGAGAATGCCAGCAGTTGCCGCACCAGCGCCGCGGCGCGGTTGGCATTCTGCTTGATCTGCATGATGTCCTGGAACGACGGATCGGTCGGCTTGTGCGCGTTCAGCAGGAAGTCCGTCGCCATCATGATGGCCGAGAGCACGTTGTTGAAGTCGTGCGCGATGCCGCCGGCCAACTGGCCGACCGACTCCATCTTCTGCTGTTGATTGACCTTATTCTCCAGCGTCCGCTGCGCCGTCGTCTCCAGCGCATAGACGATCGCCGCCTCGCCATCGCCCTCCTCGACCGCCGAGACGAAGAAACTCGCCCAGCGTTCGTCGCTGCCGGCGAGTTGCGCTTCCACCGGCGCGATGTCGCCGTGATTTTCCGCGGCGCGGCGGATCGCAGCTTCCAGCGGCGCGCGATCGCGCTCGGCGACGACAGTCATGATCGACCGGCTCTCGTTGAGCATGCCGTCGAAGCTCGAAGCGAAACGCGCATTGCTGCGCGAGATGCGACCGGCCTTGTCGACGGTGGCGATCGCCATCGGCGTATTCTGGAAAAAGCGCATGAAGCGCACTTCCGCCGCACGCTGCGGATCGCTGCCGTCATCCTTGGCGCGATTGAGCACGAGCGTACGCGAAACGCCGGGCGTACCGTCGGCGCCGAACGCCACTTTGTGAAACAGCCGCACCGGCACCGGCTTGCCGCCGCGCGTCTTCAAGTCGAGATCGAGCACCTCGGTCTTCACTTCGCTCGGCGCTGCGGTCAGCGTCGAGACCAGCGCCGCGCCTTCACCGGCGACGATGTCGGTCAGTTTCAGCGAGCCGACGCCGACCTGCGCCAGATCCTGATCGAGCCACGTCGCCAGGGTCGCATTCAGATAGACAATGTCGCCGTTGGCATCGACCGAGAAGAAACCGGCCGGCGCATGATCGAGATAGTCGATGGCATGCTGCAGCTCCTGGAAGACGTTTTCCTGACGCTCGCGCTCGCGCGTCACGTCGGCGATCGACCACACCGTCATCTTGGCGTCGCGCTTGCCGGGGCCGAGCGGCCGCACCCGCATGCGCAGCCAGCGGCCCTGATCGCCCGGCTTGCCGGCGATGCGAACTTCCTCGATCAGCCGCCGGCCTTCGCGCGCCGCCTTGAGCAAGCGATAGATGGACTCCGACACATCCGGATCGCCGATGAAGACCTGCTCGATCGGCCGCACATCATTATTGTCGGCGGCCCCGATCAGATCGAGATAGGTGGCGTTGGCATAGAACACCCGGCCATTCTGATCGGTGATCAGGACCCCATCGAAGCCGTTATCGACCACGGTCTTGAGCAGCGGGTGGCCGCCGTCCTTGCCGGACATCCGCATGATGCCGGCGGCCAGGGCGAACAGCGCGAAGGCGCCGATCGTGCCGAAGGTGGCGAGCATGCCGAAGATGTAGGATTGAGCGTATTCGCGCGGGATATAGACCGTGCCGATGGCGATGGCGACGAGCGCGACGGCGACCAGCAGCACCAGCCCGACCGAGCCCGAGCGCGGCGCGCTCTGGCTCTTGTCGAACGCTTCCCGGCCCTGCTTTTCGCTGCCGTCCGGCGCCGGTTTTTGCTGCTCTGCCATGCCTCTTTCAGTGCCTTAAGCCGGCCATCCGGCGCAAGGGCCCATCATCGCCTGACCCCAGTAATTCCGGCACATTCGATAGCGCTGCCCGGTCTGAGACTTAGCGGGCGACCGCACGGCGCATTTTCATGACGTAGCCGATCACTTCCGCCACCGCCTTGTAGTGCTCGGGCGGGATGGGATCGTCGATTTCCACGGTGGCGTGCAGCGCGCGCGCCAGCGGCGGGTTTTCGACGATCGGCACCCCGTTCGCGGTGCCGATTTCCCTGATTTTCAGGGCGATGGCGTCCATACCCTTGGCGACGCAAATCGGCGCTTCCATGCCGCGCTCATATTCAAGCGCGATGGCGTAGTGGGTCGGGTTGGTGATGATCACCGCCGCCTTCGGCACCTTCTGCATCATGCGCCGGCGCTGCTTGCTGGCGCGCAATTGCTTGATCTTGCCCTTGACGTGCTGATCGCCTTCCGAGTTCCGGAACTCTTCCTTGATCTCCTGCAGCGACATGCGCT
>CAIYTE010000091.1 GCA_903929045.1 uncultured Hyphomicrobiales bacterium | reverse complement strand
CTGCTGATCGGCTTCTGGTACCATAAGCCCGAGGCCAACGCGGCCGCCATCAAGGCCTTCGTCGTCAACCGCGTCGGCGATTTCGGCTTCGCGCTCGGCATCTTCGCGCTGTTCGCCATGGTCGGCGGCGTCGATTTCGACACCGTGTTCGCGCAGGCGCCGACCCTGACCGGCAAGACGATGTGGTTCTTCGGCTACCACCCGGATGCCATGACCATCATCTGCCTGCTGCTGTTCATGGGCGCCATGGGCAAGTCCGCGCAGTTCCTGCTGCACACCTGGCTGCCGGACGCGATGGAAGGCCCGACGCCGGTCTCAGCGCTCATTCACGCGGCGACCATGGTCACCGCCGGCGTGTTCATGGTGGCGCGCCTGTCGCCGCTGTTCGAACTGGCGCCGAACGCGCAGACCTTCGTCACCTTCATCGGCGCGACCACGGCGATCTTCGCCGCGACCATCGGTCTGGTGCAGAACGACATCAAGCGCATCGTCGCTTATTCGACCTGTTCGCAGCTCGGCTACATGTTCGTCGCCATGGGCTGCGGCGCTTATTCGGTCGGCATGTTCCACCTGTTCACGCATGCCTTCTTCAAGGCGCTGCTGTTCTTGGGCTCGGGCTCGGTGATCCACGCGATGCACCACGAGCAGGACATCCGCAACATGGGTGGCCTGAAGGACCGCATCCCGTTCACCTACATCACGATGATCATCGGCACTTTGGCGCTGACCGGCTTCCCGCTGACCGCCGGTTACTTCTCCAAGGACGCGATCATCGAGGCGGCCTATGTCGGCCATAACCCGATGGCGCTCTATGCCTTCGTCTGCACGGTCACCGCGGCCTTGCTGACGTCGTTCTATTCCTGGCGTCTGGTGTTCAAGACCTTCCACGGCGAGCCGCATGACCGCGCGCACTGGAAGGCGGCGCATGAAAGCCCGCTGACCATGCTGGTGCCGCTCGGCGTTCTGGCGCTGGGCTCGTTCCTGGCCGGCCTGCCGTTCAAGGAAATCTTCGCCGGTCACGGCGTCGAGCACTTCTTCCGCGAGTCGCTGAAGTTCGGCCCGGACAATCACATCCTCGAGGAAATGCACCACATCCCGATGGCGATCGGCCTGGTGCCGACCGTGATGATGGTCATCGGCTTTGCCGTCTCGTGGCACTTCTACATCCGCCGGCCCGACATTCCGGTCGAGCTCGCGCGCCAGCACGAGTTCCTGTACCGCTTCCTGCTCAACAAGTGGTACTTCGACGAGCTCTACGACATCATCTTCGTGCGCCCGGCCAAGTGGATCGGCCGCGAGCTGTGGAAGAAGGGTGACGGCTGGCTGATCGACGGCTTTGGCCCGAACGGCGTCTCGGCTCGTGTTCTCGACGTCACGCGTAACGTCGTGCGGCTGCAGACCGGTTATCTCTATCATTACGCCTTCGCCATGCTGATCGGCGTGGCGGCCTTCATCACCTGGTTCATGTTCTCGGCAGGGATGCACTAAATGACCTGGCCGATCCTCTCACTCGTCACCTTCCTGCCGCTGCTCGGCGCGCTCCTGATCATGATCATGACGCGCGGCAACGGGCCGCTCGCCAAGGGCACCGCGCGCTGGGTTGCGCTGTGGACAACCGTTATCACCTTCGCCATCTCGCTGGTGATGGTGGTGCGCTTCGATGCGTCGTCGGCGGACTTCCAGTTTGTGGAAAAACTGCCGTGGCTCGGCGTCGCGGCTTATCACATGGGCGTCGATGGCATTTCGCTGCCCTTCGTCATCCTCACCACCGCGCTGATGCCGATCTGTATTCTCGCCAGCTGGACCTCGGTCCAGAAGCGCGTGAAGGAATACATGATCGCGTTCCTGGTGCTGGAAACACTGATGATCGGCACCTTCTCGGCGCTCGACATCGTGCTGTTCTACCTGTTCTTCGAAGGCGGCCTGATCCCGATGTTCCTGATCATCGGCATCTGGGGCGGCCAGCGCCGCGTCTACGCCAGCTTCAAGTTCTTCCTCTACACGCTGGCGGGCTCCGTGCTGATGCTGCTCGCCATCATGGCGATGTACTGGCAGGCGGGGACGACCGACATTCCAACGCTGCTCAAGCACGGCTTCCCGGTCGGCCTGCAGCACTGGGCATGGCTGGCGTTCTTTGCTTCGTTTGCGGTGAAGATGCCGATGTGGCCGGTCCACACCTGGCTGCCGGATGCGCACGTCGAAGCGCCGACGGCGGGTTCGGTCATTCTGGCCGCCATCCTTTTGAAGATGGGCGGTTACGGCTTCCTGCGCTTCTCGATCCCGATGTTCCCGGCGGCGAGCCACGATTTCGCGCCGCTGGTCTTCGCGATGTCGGCCATCGCCATCATCTACACCTCGCTGGTGGCGTTGATGCAGGAGGACGTGAAGAAGCTGATTGCCTATTCGTCCGTCGCGCACATGGGCTTCGTCACCATGGGCCTCTTCGCCGGCACGACGCAGGGCATCGCCGGCGGCGTCTTCCAGATGATCTCGCACGGCATCGTCTCCGGCGCTTTGTTCCTCTGCGTCGGTGTTGTCTACGACCGCATGCATACGCGTGAGATCGCGTTCTACGGCGGCCTCGTGAACCGCATGCCGATCTACGCCGCGATCTTCATGGTCTTCACTATGGCCAATGTCGGCCTCCCGGGCACGTCCGGTTTCGTCGGCGAATTCCTGGCGCTGATCGGCACCTTCCGGAGCAACATCGCGGTCGCCTTCTTCGCCACCATCGGCGTCATCCTGTCGGCCGGCTATGCGCTCTGGCTCTATCGCAAGATGGTGTTCGGGCCGCTCAAGCCCGCGGTCGCGCATATCAACGATATCGGCCTGCGCGAAGCGGTGATCTTTGCGCCGCTGGTCGTGCTGACCCTTCTGTTCGGCGTCGCGCCGAAGCCGGTCCTCGACATGTCGGCGGCGTCGATCGCGTCATTGCTCGACGGCTACAACAAGGCCGTCGCGGCCTACACGGCGGCGGCGCCGAAGACCGCCGCGCTGAAAGACCTGCCTGCCGTTATTCCTGTGAGCGCCCCGCAATGAACCCGCAGCTTCAATTTCTGATGCCGGTGCTGCCGGAGCTCGTGCTGGCGGGTGGCGCCATGCTGTTGCTGATGATCGGCGCGTTCTCGGCGCAAAGCGGCCGCAGCGCCGCCATCGTCAACGCCTGGTGCGTGGCCTTGCTGGTGGCGGTTGGCTGGATCCTGATCATGTACGTGCCGGCGGGCCGAGCCGAATTGTTCGGCGGCAGTTTTATCGTCGACGACTATGCGCGCTTCCTGAAAGTGCTGACGGTCTCGGGCTCGGCGGGCGCCTTGTTGCTGTCGTT
>CAIYTE010000090.1 GCA_903929045.1 uncultured Hyphomicrobiales bacterium | reverse complement strand
GCAACGCCGCGTATCAATATGCGCTGAGCGACACCAACATCATCCTGGTGCTGTTCATCCACACTTACGTGCACCTTCAGCACTCGCATATGTGGATCTCGTTCCAGGGCTGGCTCGGCCGCCTGTTCGTGTCGCCCGCGCATCATCAGGTGCATCACTCCGACAATCCGAAGCACTTCGACAAGAACTTCGGCAGCTGCCTCGCCCTGTGGGACTGGATGTTCGGCACGCTCTACATTCCGCAGAATGAACGCGAACCGCTTACCTTTGGCTTTGCCGGCAATCCGGACGCGCACACCGTCAAGGGCGAACTGGTCGATCCGCTGGTCAACGCCGCCGGTCATTTCAAACAGTTGATCCAGAAGCCCGCGATGCCGGTTGCGGAGCGCGAGCGGGCTTAGTAAATCCGCGTCATGCGCAAGCGGACCGTCACCGTCAACGACAAGATGCAGAAGGGCTATCGCTACGCCCTCACCGCCGGCACCGGCCGTGGTTTCGATCCCGAATTCAAGCCGCAACTGACGCCGGCCGAGATGCTCAAGCTCGGCATATTCGGCGGCAAATACATGACGGACTGCCGCAAGGAGTTCCCGAAGAGCTGGTTCACCCACGCCAAGCTCGCGCCGGCGAAGAAAGACCCGGAGCTCAACTATTTCGGCGTCGATGCCAGCAATCCGCTGTCGGAGTGGAAGCGCAAGGGCTGGATTTTCGAGGACGACCCGCGCGGCTGGTTCCAGTGGTACTGCCGCTACTATATGGGCCGCCGCCTCCCCGATGAGGACAAGCGGCAGATCGGCCGCTGGAAGGCGATCCGCCGCCACATCCGGCAGGTCGAGATCAATTGCGAGCGCGGCGACGTGTTCTGCCGCCCGCGCCAGCGTCAGGCGCTGCTGCACTGGGCCTACGACAGCCGGAATATTTGAGCCGCTATTCCGCCGCGGCGGCGCCCGCCCGCGGCGCGCGCGTGGGCCAGCGGGCGCGGATGACATCGATCAAGACAACCACAAGCCCCGCCGCCAGCACCTGCCAACCCGGACGAATGCCGGCGTCGAAGTCGAACACGGTCTCCAGCACACGCAGCGGCGACACGCCGAAGGTCAGGCCGATGCCGACTGCCTCGCCGATGAACGTTAGCAGTGCGACAACGATGCTCAGCGCGAGCAGGCTCAGCGTCGACAGTTCGTTCCTGTCCAGCCACCAGGCCAGCACGCGATAGCCGATCAGCCACGCGAACAGGCCGGACACGAACACCGGCACGGTGAGATCGGCTTTGGTCTGCTGGAAGTAATGGATCAGCGCCAGCAGCGCGATCAGATAGATCGTCTGATGCAAACGACGCCAGCGCAAGCCGCCGAGGCGTTTGGTCCAGCCATCCGTGGACGTCACGGCCAAAACCGCGAGTCCGATCCACGCCAAGCCGCCGACGATCAGATAGACGCGGTGCGTGAGTTCGTAGAACGCCTTGGCGAGATCGCATTTCAGATCGGCGATGTAAAGCGCGAGATGCGCGGCAATGTAGACGAACGTGCCGACGCCGAGCATGCGCCGCACGTCGATGAGGTTGCCGTAGCGCGCGATGCGGCGCAGCGGCGTCACCGCCAGGGTCACGCCGAGAAACACCAGCGACCAGAAACCGGCGCGGTGAATGAGATCGTTGATCGGCCGCGCGCCATCCGCGATGTCGCCGGCGTCGAACAGCACCTTGGCGACCGGTAGCAGCAACAGCGCCAGGGTCGCGACGCGCAACGGCGACAGCCGCCCGCGCCGGTCAAGCCAGACTTGCCAGGAGTGTTTTGCGCCGCTCATGAAATTCCAAAAGGCCTGTCAGGACAGCAGCACGAACATACCGCGCCGCGCAATCCCCTTCGAAATCGACAGGGTCACGTCCAGCATTTTTGTGTTCTTGGAATGAGTCGTCACAGCCTGCTGAAGGCCGATGCTTTCAGCGCTCGTACGGCGCTTCGCTGAACAGCAGCACCAGCGCAACGATGCCGGCCGCGCCGGCCATGATGACCGACGCGCCGACGGTGTCGCCTTCGTTGAAATAGACGAGGCCCGCCATCAGCAGCGCGCTCACTGCAATCGACAGCGACCACCATGTCCGCCAATCGACCGTCTCGCCCGCGCGCGGCGTGTGCGCCTGCGTTTCATCGCGCGCCGCGGCGGCTTTGGCGCGCGGCTTGTTTTGTGAACGATCGTCGGGCCGCTGAGACATTCGAAGCATCCTGTGAATTCGGCTTATCACAGGCAAATTCCATGCCCGCAACGCGCATCGTTGCGGAGCTGCATTGCATTCGAATGAATGGTCAACGCGAATAGACGAAAGTTGTACGTCGATCACACGCGCGGTAGCGGACGACCGCCGCTCTTGCTCGACGGCACTTTCACCCAGGCTTCGCCATCGAGCACAGTCTCGCCATCGACCACACAGGTGCAGGTCAGCCGCGCGCGATGTTTGGCCGGCACAAGCTCGGCCACGGCGACGATGACCTCGACCGTGTCGCCGATCTTCACCGGCGCGCGAAAGTTCAGCGTCTGCGAAATATAGACGGCGCCCGGCCCGGGCAACCGCGTGCCCAGCACCGCCGATATCAGGCTTGCCGTATAAAGCCCGTGCGCGATGCGCGTGCCGAACGGTGTCTTGGCGGCGAAGTGTTCGGAGAGATGGATCGGATTGCGGTCGCCGCTGATTTCGGCAAAGCCGACGACGTCCGACGACGACACCGTCTTGGAAATCTTTTCCGTCATGCCGAGCGAGAGATCCTCGAACGACAGAGTTTGCAGAGTCAGCATGGGTTACGCGCCCGCGGTGATCCGCGCCCGGCAGGACGCCCACAAGATACCGATGAGCACCACATTGATCAGCGCCAGCACTGTCAATACGGCGATGGTCACATCCGCGCCGCGGGCCTCGATCAGCCAGGCACCGGCGGACGGCGCGACGGCCTGCAAAATCAGGCTGGGAAAGGCGAGCTTGCCCATCAGCCGCGGAAAGCGCTCCGGCCCGAACAACGCCAGCGGCAAGGTGCCGCGTCCGATCCACGAAATGCCGTAACCGCCGCCATAGATCAGAATTGTGAGCACCAGCAGCGGAACATTGCCGAGCAGCAGGATGAGCCCGATAGCCATCAGGCTGCACGAGGCGACCATGGTCCAGATCGGATGATAGCGATTACCGAACAGGCGCTCGACAACGCGCGCGCCGACCTGCGCCGGACCGAACATGGTGCCGAGGCTGACGGCGACGGCGTAATCGACGCCCCTCGCCTGCAGGAAGATCATGAAGTTGACGATGACGATCGCGCCGATCGCGGCGGAGATCGACAGCATCACCGCCAAGAGAGCGAAGATCGTGGTTTCGTTTTCGATGCGCGCCGGTGCGGCCGGCCGCTGCGTCTCTTCTGTCGCTGCCGGCGCGACGCGCGGCGCCTGGCGCACCACGGCCATCTGCAGCGGCAGCACAATGAACAGATGCAACGCCGCATAGATCAAGCACGCCACGCGCCATCCGGCGTGATCGATCATGAAAGCGCTGAGCGGCCAGCACACCGTGCTGGCGAAACCGCCGAACAAGGTCAGGTTGGTGATCGGTCCGCGCGCGCCGCTGCCATAGAGCCGGCCGAGCGCGGCGAACACCGCGTCGTATAAACCCGTGCCCATGCCGAGGCCGACGACGGCCCAGGCGAGCAGATAAAGCGGCAGGTTCGGCGCAAGGCCCGCACCGGCAAGGCCGGCGGCATAGAACAACGAGCTGGCAAACAGCACCGGCCGGCCGCCGTGCGTGTCGATGATGCGGCCGACTTGCGGTGAGATGAGCCCGGCCACCAGAAGTCCGAGCGACGTGCCGCTGACGACCCAGCTCAGCGACCAGCCGGTGTCCGCGACAATCGCCGTCGCGAACACCGCCGGGAAATAAAACGACGTGCCCCAGGCGAGGATCTGCGCCGCGCCCAGAGCGGAAATGACGATGCGGCGATCGAGCGGCCCCGCTTCGCCGGTCAACAAGACGCGGCCTAACTGGTGGCCGCGTCCATGCCCTTGGACTTCAGCACCGCGGCCGCGTCAGGCCCGGCGAGATATTTGAGGAAGGCGGCCGCCGCGTCCTTTTCCTTCGCCATGGCGCTGACGCCGCCGGCATAGGTCGTGGTGTTCTGAATTTCCTTCGGCAGCGGACCGATCAAGGTGACTTCCTTCACCGGCACGATCTCGCTGATCTGGTGAATGCCGAGTTCGGCCTCGCCGCTCTTGATCAGGTCGGCGACGTAGCCGCCGTTCTTGAGCTTGGCTTTCGGCTTCACCTGATCGGCGATGCCCATTTTCTCGAACAGCTTCTCGAGATAGACGCCGCTCGAGCCGCCGCTCGCCGGATCGATATAGGCGACCGTCTTGGCATTGAGCACGGCCTTCTTGAAGGCATCGACGGTGCTGATGTCGGGCTTGGGCGCGCCGGCTTTGACCATGACGCCGACGCCGACACTGGCGAGTGTCGTCTTCGTCCCGGCGGCGACTTTGCCCGCCGTGCTCAGCTTGTCGATGACGCCGGGCGTGATGATGGTGACGTCGAAGGCCTCGCCGCCCTCGATCCGCTTTTCCAGCTCGCCGGCGGTGCCGTTATCGACGCTGACCTTGTGACCGGTCTGCTTTTCGAAGCCCGGCACCAGCGCCAGCACCACCTGCTTGAAGGCGCCTGCGGACAAAACCTTGATTTCGGCGGCGTTGGCCTGCCCGGCGAAGCCGAGAACTGCCGCAACGATGGCGGCGCGGTACATATGCGATTTCATTGGTGTGAAGCCTCCCTTGGCGGGGGCAATCTACACGATCCGCGCCCGAATACTGCGCCGGACGGCCACTTTGTGCGCCGCCGCATGGCGGACGGTAATTTCGTTCGTTAAAATTGCTCTAATTCTGATTTTTTCCTTAATTGTCAGAGCCATAAGCTATGCGTTTTTAACCTAGCTGCAGCGCAACAAAGTTCCTTTTCAAACGGCGGATTTCGACTATTTTCCTCGTAAATCGAGTCACCGGCCAAGGGTTGAACCTCCAAAGCCGCCTCACTATCCGAGAAAGAGAACTGCCATGTTTGCCTCCATCGTCCGCTTCCTCCAGTCCTGGAAGAACTACAACCGCAGCCTGGCCGAATTGAACCGCCTCGGCGACCGCGAACTCGCCGACATCGGCGTCAGCCGTTCGGACATTCCACGCCTCGCCTGGAGCGCCGCTCAGCACCGCTAAGCGGCCCCGGCTGAAACGTTACGCAAGCGCCCGCATCCGTGCGGGCGTTTTCGTTTGGGGGTGGCCTCAGGCCGCCCGAGCCGCCCCGGCGCCGCGCATCAGGTCGATGAGCGCCAGCGGATCGGCGGGCGCGGCATCGCCCCGCCAGCCGACATGCTGGTCCGGCCGCACCAGGGTCAGCTTGCGGGCGTAGAGCGCCTTGGCCTCCGCGCCGTCCAGATCGAGCACCGTCAGCGGCAGGCCGCGCGTGGCGGCGGCCGCCACAAGGCCGCCGACGTCCGTCGCCGGATCGGTGCGGATGACCGTGTAATACGGCCCCAGCGCGTCGTAGAGCGAGCGCTTGCCGGGGAGCCACAGATGCGGCGCGCGGCAGCCCGGGACCGTCGAGGGCGTGAATTCGGTCATGGTGTAGGCCGGATGCGCCTCGCCGTCATACGCGATGATCGGCGAGCCGGTGTAGAAGTAGCCGAAGTTGAGCCCGGCGCAGCACTGCTGGCCGATTTCCAGCGCATGCGCCTCCTTGCCGAGCCGCTCGCGGGTTTCCTCGCCGACCGGGCCTTCGGCCTCGATTTCCGCCGGCACTTCGCGGCGCTGTTTCATGACGCGCAGCGCCACCTCGGTGATGATTTGTGACGCCTGCTCGGTGATCGGCTGGCGCTCCGCCTCGTAAGCGTCGAGAATGTCGGGCGACGCCCAGCCATCGAGAACCGATGCGAGAAGCCAGGCCAGATCGGCGGCATCGGCAATACCCGCGTTCATGCCGTAGCCGGCCGCCGGGATCCACAGATGCCCGGCATCGCCGCAGATGAAGACGCGGCGGTCGCGGAATTTGTCGGCGACCAGCCGCCGCCCCATCCAGTCTTCTTTCGAGATGATCTCGTATTTGAAGTCCGGCCCAACGCCGAGAATTTCGCGGATCGCCCAGTCGCGGTCGATGGCGTCGTAGCTCTGCTCGCCGCTGTAGAGAAAATTATGGATGTTCCAGTTGTTCTTGCCGTCGATGGAAATGACGGTGCCGCAGCGGCGCGGATTGAGCGTGAAATACATCCAGCCGGGTTTGGCGCCGAGCATCGGCATCAGGTCCGGCGCATGGATGTAGGTCGACTGCACGCGCTGGATTTGCGGCGTGCCGGCGAAGTTGCTGCCGATCATCTTGCGCACTTCGGAGCGGCCGCCGTCGCACCCGACCATATATTTGCAGGCGATGGGCGTGATCTCGCCACTGTCGAGGTTGCGCACCTGCGCGACGACGCCGTTGTCGTCCTGCGTGTAGGACTCGAAGGCCGTGCGGTTGATGATGCGGATGTTCGGCTGCTGCACGGCGTGTTCGAACAGCAGCGGCTCGAAATAGGTCTGGTTGATGCGATGCGACGGTTCCGGCGTCGGCCAGGTCGAGTCCAGCGCCTGCTCGCCGCGCAGCCGGCCGTTGCGTGACGGAAACGACAGCCGCGACAACTCAATGCCGGTGACGCTGGTGCAGGACACGACGTCGATCGGATAATCGCCCGGCAGTCCACCCTCCCGCAGTTTCCGCGCGATGCCGAGCCGCCGGTAGACTTCCATCGAACGCGCCGACACCTGATTGCATTTGACGTTCGGCGGTTCGCCGGCGGCGCGCAGCTCGACGACCGTCACGTCGATGCCGCGCCACGCCAGATCAATGGCCAGCGTCAAACCAACCGGCCCGCCGCCGATAATCAGCACACGCGATTCAAGACCCATCGTTTCCTCGGCGTTTTCGTTTCTATTTTTGACACATCTTATTTCTGAATTGGGATTTTAGCGTCGTGCGCCAGCTTGATCGTGGCATCAATGTCGGCGGCAAAGTAAGTGGCGAGTTGCGGCAAGGCCATGGGCATCGGCTCGACGCCCATCTTGCCGAGGTTTTCCTGAACCTTCGGCGCCTTCAGCGCGATGCCGATTTCGTCATGCATCTTGCTGACGATGTCGTGCGGCGTTTTGGCCGGCATGAACAGCCCGGCCCACCAGTCATAGGTCGAGCCGGCGAGCCCGGCTTCCGCCGTGGTCGGCACGTCCGGCATCAAGGCGGCGCGGCGCGACGAACTCACCGCCAGCGCCTGCAACTGCTTGTCCTGGATCAGCGGCAGCGCCGAGGCGGTCGGCGCGAACATGAAATCGGAACGCCCGGCGAGCACATCGGTCAGCCCTTCCGCCGCGCCGCGAAACGGCACATGGGTCGCTTCCAGTTTGGCGCTGACGCGAAACCGTTCGGCCGCCAGATGCGTCGCCGAGCCGATGCCGGCGGAGGCGAAGGTCATCTCGCCGGGCTTGGCCTTCACCGCCGCCACCAGATCGGACACCGATTTGAAGCCGCGCTTGGGCGACACGACCAGCACCATCGGCTGCGTGCCCAGCACCGCCACGGGCACGAGGTCCTTGCCCGCGGAATACGGCAGCCCCTCATAGAGCGCCGAGGCCGCCGCCAGCGCGCCAGTGGCGAGCGCGGTGTAGCCATCCTCCGGCGCCTGCGCGACGACGTTGTTGCCGATGGTTCCGCCGGCGCCGCCGCGGTTGGTGATGATGATCGGCTGGTTGACCTGCTCTGACACCTGATTGAACACCACGCGCGCAATGACGTCGGCACCGCTGCCCGCGCCGAACGGCACGATGATCTTGATGGTGTTGGCGGGCCATGGTTCGGCATGGGCGGCATGCCCGGCCGCAAGGATAATCGACAAACCCGCCGCCGCGACTAAGCTGCGGCTCAACATACGCGCAGATACGGTGCCAAATGACATCGAACTTTCTCCTGGCTACCGGCTCCCAAAGGCTAGCCTTTCCGCCGCCGCTGACAATTTCGATTTTTCTCTAGCCCTATCGGGAATGGCGATGCCTCGCGCGGAACAGGATTGGGAGGGCCGGATCGGGCGGCGCATCAAGTTGCGCGATCTCCATATCCTCTCGGCGGTTGTGCGCTGGGGCAGCATGGCGAAGGCGGCGTCACATCTGGCGATGTCGCAATCCGCGGTGTCCGAGGCCATTGCCGGGCTCGAGGCAGCCCTCAAGGTGAGACTGCTCGACCGCAACGCGCAGGGCATCGAGCCGACGATCTATGCCGATGCGCTGCTCAAGCGCGGCCAGGTCGTGTTCGACGAATTGCGGCAGGGCATCAAGGACATCGAATTTCTCGCTAACCCCGAAGCCGGCGAAGTGCGGATCGCCTGCCCCGAATTTCTGTCGGCCGAATTGCTGCCGCGCGCCATCGACGGATTTTCGCGCCGCTATCCGCATGTCGTGTTCAACGTCGTGCAGTCGGACAGCATGTCGCTCGATCATCGCGAACTGAAAGAGCGCGCCGTCGATCTGTCGCTGTCGCGGATGCCGAGCGGGTTTGTCGACGACGATCTCAATGTCGAAGTGCTGCTGGCCGATCCGCACTTCGTCATTGCCAGCGCCACCAGCCGCTGGGCCAAGCGCCGTTCCATCAAGGCCGCAGAGTTGGTCGACGAACGCTGGGTGCTGCCGCCGGCGCCGATGATCTTCGGTTTGATCGAGGCCGAGTTCAAGGCGAACGGCCTCAAGGTGCCGTCCGTCACCGTCAACGCCTCGTCGCTGCTGCTGCGCAATCAGATGCTGGCGACCGGGCGCTTCCTCTCGGTCATGCCGCAGTCCTTGCTCGGCTATAATGCCAAGCGTTGGCAACTGAAGATCCTGCCGGTCGATCTCGATTTCAAGTCGCCGCCGATCGCCGCCGTGACACTGAAGCGGCGCACGCTCAGTCCCGTGGTGCAGCTGTTCATGGATCAGCTGCGCAAGGCCGCGAAGACCCTGGCCGCCCAGCCGGTTGGTAAATAACGCCGGTTGCGCCCCCAAGGCCGCGCGACTAGGTTCCCGCGCATGAGCGATCCGAAAACAGTTCACATCATTGGCGGCGGCCTCGCCGGTTCCGAAGCGGCCTGGCAACTGGCCGAACACGGCGTGCCGGTGGTGGTGCATGAAATGCGCCCGACGCGCGGCACCGACGCGCACAAGACCGACGGCCTCGCCGAACTGGTGTGCTCCAACTCGTTCCGCTCCGATGACAAGGACCACAACGCCGTCGGCCTGCTGCATGAGGAAATGCGGCGGCTCGGCTCGCTCATCATGCGTTCGGCCGACGCGCATCAGGTTCCGGCCGGCGGCGCACTCGCCGTGGACCGCGACGCGTTCTCCGACGCCGTCACCGCGGCGCTGACCGCGCATCCGCTCATTACGCTGGAGCGCGGCGAAGTCACCGTGCCGAGCGATGAATGGGACAGCGTCATCATCGCGACCGGGCCGCTGACGTCGCCAGATCTCGCCTCAACGGTGCGTTCGCTCACCGGCGAAGACTCGCTCGCCTTCTTCGACGCCATCGCGCCGATCGTGCATCGCGACAGCATCGACATGGAGCAGGCCTGGTTTCAGTCGCGCTACGACAAGGTCGGTCCCGGCGGCTCGGGCGCCGACTACATCAACTGTCCGCTGTCGCGCGAGCAATACGATGCCTTCGTCGATGCGCTGGTCGCCGGCGACAAGACCTCGTTCAAGGAATGGGAAGCCACAACGCCCTACTTCAACGGCTGCCTGCCGATCGAGGTCATGGCCGAGCGCGGCCGCGAAACCTTGCGCCACGGCCCGATGAAGCCGTTCGGCCTGACCAATCCGCGCCAGCCCGATGTGAAGGCTTATGCCGTCGTGCAACTGCGGCAAGACAACAAACTCGGCACTTTGTTCAACATGGTCGGCTTCCAGACCAAGCTGAAGCACGGCGAACAGGTCCGCATCTTCCGCACCATTCCCGGCCTTCAAAACGCGGAGTTCGCCCGGCTCGGCGGCCTGCATCGCAACACCTTCCTCAATTCGCCGAAGCTGCTCGATCCGACGCTGCGGCTGAAGGCCAATCCGCGCTGGCGCTTTGCCGGTCAGATCACCGGCTGCGAAGGCTATGTCGAATCCGCCGCCGTCGGTCTGCTGGCCGCGCGCTTTGCCGCCGCTGAGCGCCGCGGCGAGACCATCGCGCCGCCGCCGCTGACGACCGCGCACGGGGCGCTGCTCGGCCACATCACCGGCGGCCATATCGAGACCATCGATCCGGGTCCCTCGTCGTTCCAGCCGATGAACGTCAACTTCGGGCTGTTTCCGCCGTTCACGGAAACCGTGACCTACGACAAGGACGGCCGCAAATACGGCCGCGGCTCGGCCAAGAACATGGCCAAGAAGACGGCGATGAGCGAGCGCGCGTTGAACGATCTGGCACGCTGGATCGGGGAGATTTCCGGCACGCCCGCCGCGGCGGAATAAGTCAGACGGCGGTGAGGCGCTTAGGGTTGCGCGCGGCGCGCCACAGCAGCCATTGCCGCCGCCACGGCGCCAGCGGCATGAAGCGGAACGGATCGGTGTCCGGACGATCCATCAGCCGCAGCGTCGGACCAATCAACGCCAACGGCAGAAACGCCGGCAGGATTGGCAGCGGTGCGGCGCGCAAGGCCTCTCCCGCTTTCGTCAGATGCGCGCGCACCAATGCGCGCATCTCCGCGAGGGCGTCACGCAACGCCGGCGTCGCTTGCCCGGCAAATACGTCCTCGATATCGACCTTGTGCTTTTCCAAGACGTCGAGCGGCACATAAAGCTGCCGACGCGAGGCGTGCTTCGGCAGATCGATCAGCACCTTTATGATCGCCGCCGCGATGCTGGCGTCCAGCGTGACGTTCTCCGGCAGTGCTGCGCCGCCATTGAGCATGCCCGCCGCCATCGCCAGCAAGGGCGACTGCGTGCGGATGCCGTGCAGTTCCAGACTGTCGACCGTGCCCATCGGCTCGTCATAGAGATCAAACGTGTGCGCGTCGATCAGCTCGAGCAGCGGTGCGGCAACAAAGCCGTAGCGCTGGAGCGCTTCGAGCAGCGCCGCCGACACCGGATTGGCTTCGCCCTCGCCCTGACGCTCGCCCAGCAACACCTCGCGCCACCATTGCAGGCGGATTTCGCCCGGCATCGGCTCGCGCGCCAGATCGCGCACGCGCGTGATCTCGATGTTGAAGGCGGCGAGCGCGAACAGGCCGTCGCGATGTTCGGCGGGCGCCAGCAGCGCCGCGAGATAACGGTCCCGGTCGGCCTGCCGCACCAGATCGGCGCAATAGTCGGCGTTGTTCGGCATAGACACTCCGCTGTCATGCCCGGACTTGTTCCGGGCATCCACGCCTTTCGATCCGAACAAGCAAGACGTGGATGGCCGGGTCAAGCCCGGCCATGACGAAGGACTAATCAACGGCGATCATCGCCGCGCCGACGCGGCGGTTTTCCGCCAGCAGGATGTTGTAGGTCCGTACCGCGGCGCCGGTCGCCATGGTGTCGGCGGAAATTCCGAGGTCGCGGAAACGCGCCCGCAGCCGCTCCGGCATCGGCCAGGGATCGCGGCCGACCCCGATCAGGAAAACATCGAGCACATCGCCGCGCTCAAAGGCCGGCAGCAGCACGGATGAGGTGATCTCGCTGACCTGCGTCACCGGCCAGGCCCAGATGCCGTCCGGCAGGCACAGCAGCGAGCCGCGGTGCGACATGCCGCCGAAGCGGAAGCCGCCATTGCCGTAGGCGTCGATCGGCGCCGGCTGCGGCAGATGAGGACTATCCGCCGTGAGCCCGGCGGGCATTTACGGCTTGTCGCTCTGCTGGCTCAAGGAGTCGCGACCGGTGCCGACACCGAGATAGATCAGGATCGGCGCGGCGATGAAGACCGATGTATAGGTGCCGACCAGCACGACGCCGAACATCATGGTCGCCGTGAAGGAGTGGATCGCCTGGCCGCCAAACAGCAGCAGCGCCAGCAAGGCCAGCGACACCGTGACGTGGGTGATGACCGAGCGCGACAAGGTCTGGTTGACCGAGGCGTTGAGCAGATCGGTCATCGGCATTTTCTTGAACTTGCGCAGCATTTCGCGGATGCGGTCATAGATGACGACCGTGTCGTTGAGCGAATAGCCGAGAATGGTCAGCAAGGCCGCGATGCTGGTCAAGTCGAAGTCGACCTGCGAGATCGACATGAAGCCGATGGTCAGCACGATGTCGTGGACGTTGGCGATCATGGCGCCGAGCGCGAACTGCCATTCGAAGCGGAACCACAGGTAGACAAGGATGCCGAGAATGGCGAGGCCGAGACCGACGACGCCATAGGACAGCAATTCGCCGGACACGCGCGGGCCGACCACTTCGACGCGGCGATAATCGACATCGTTGCCGAGCGCGGCGCGCACCTTGGCCGAGGTCTGCTGCTGCGCGGCGTCGCCGCCGGGCTGTTCGGAAATGCGGATCAGCACGTCGGTCGGCGCGCCGAACTGCTGCAACTGCACTTCGCCGAGGCCGAGGCCGCCGAGCGTGGCGCGCATCTTGGACAGATCCGCCGGACCCGACTTCGACTGCACTTCAATGAGCATGCCGCCCTTGAAGTCGATGCCGAAGTTCAGCCCGTGGAAGAAGTACAGCGAGATCGCCAGAATCGACAGCAAAGCCGAAATGGGAAAGCTGATGCGCCTAAAGCGCATGAAGTCGAATTTGGTGTCGTCGGGAACGATACGAAGCAGGCGCACTTTATTTTCTCCCTGCCTCTAGATCGGCACGCGCTGCGGACGCCGCCAGCGAACCCAGGTGGCGACGATCAGCCGCGTCACGGTGAAGGCGGTGAACACAGTGGTGATGATGCCGATGCCGAGTGTCACGGCGAAGCCGCGCACCGGGCCGGTGCCGATGTAGAACAGCACGGCGGCGGCGATGAAGGTGGTGATGTTGGAGTCGAGAATGGTCGCCAGAGCGCGGCTGAAGCCCGCGTCGATCGCGTTGATCGGCGTGCGCCCTGCCCGCACTTCCTCGCGGATGCGCTCATAGATCAGCACGTTGGAGTCGACCGCGATGCCGACGGTGAGAACGATGCCGGCGATGCCGGGCAGCGTCAGCGTGGCGTTCAAGAGCGACAGCACGCCGAAGATCATGGCGACGTTGATGGCGACGGCGATGTTGGCGAACAGGCCGAACAGCCCGTAGGTGATCAGCATGAACAGGATGACCATGCCGGCGCCGACGTAGGACGAAAGCTGTCCCTTGGCGATCGAGTCCGCACCGAGGCCCGGGCCGACGGTGCGCTCTTCGATGATGGTCAACGGCGCCGGCAACGCGCCGGCGCGCAGCAGGATCGCCAGATCGTTGGCGCTCTGCACGGTGAAGCTGCCGGAGATCTGGCCGGAACCGCCGAGGATCGGCTCGCGGATGACCGGCGCGGTGATGACTTCGTTGTCGAGCACGACGGCGAAGGGCTTGCCGACGTTTTCCTGCGTCGCCTGCGCGAATTTGCGCGAGCCGCTGGTGTTGAAGCGGAACGAGACGATCGGCTCGCTGGTGCGCTGGTCGAAGCCCGGCTGCGCGTCGGTGAGTTCGCCGCCCGAGACCAGAACGCGCTTCTCGATGAGGTACGGCGTCTTCGGCGCGGTGGCGCTGTAGAGCACTTCGCTTTCCGCCGGCGCGCGGCCCTGCAAGGCGGCTTCCACGGACGTATTCGTATCCACCATGCGGAAGTCGAGCTTGGCGGTCTTGCCGAGCAGTTCCTTGAGGCGGGTCGGATCCTGCAGGCCCGGCACCTGGACCAGAATGCGGTCGGCGCCCTGGCGCTGGATCAAGGGCTCGACGGTGCCAAGTTCGTTGACGCGGCGCTCGATGATCTGGATCGACTGATCGACCGACTGGCGCACGCGGTCGTTCACCGCCGGCTCGGTCACTTCGAGCCGCACCAGCCCGTCGTCGCCGCTGCTGACATTGAGGCTGCGCTGGCCGCTGCCGCCGAGAACGCCGCCCAGCGGCACCGACAGTTCGTTCAGCTTGGTCTTGGCATTGTCGAAGGACGCCGCATCGCGAATGCGCACTTCAACCGTGTTGCCGCGCACCGCGAGGCCGGTGTAGCCGACGCGCGCATCGCGCAGCACGCGGCGCACGTCGTCGCGCAGCGTCTCGAGCATGTCCTTGCGGACGGCCTTGGTATCGACTTCGAGCAGGATGTGCGAACCGCCCTGCAAGTCGAGGCCGAGCACCATGTGGCGCTGCGCCCACTTCGGCCACGCCTTCACGGTCGCGTCGGGAAAGAAGTTCGGCACCGCGAACAGGCAGACGATCAGCGCCGTCAGCACAATCGCCGCTGCTTTCCACCGGGTGAAATAGAGCATGACGTCCTAACTCGAAAAGAAAAACGTGGAGACGAAAAACAAGCGGCGTCTAGCTCGACGCGGAATCGTCCTTCACCGGCTCGCCCTTGGCGCGAACGTCGGTCACCATCGCGCGCATCTGGCGGATGCGGACGCCGTCGGCGATCTCGATTTCGAGCGTGTCGTCGTCGACGACCTTGGTGATCTTGCCGAGCATGCCGCCATTGGTGACGACGGTGTCGCCGCGGCGGGTGTTCTTGACCATCTCCTGATGCGCCTTCACGCGCTTCTGCTGCGGGCGCAGGATCAGGAAATACATGATCACAAAGATCAGGACGAAGGGCAGCAGCGACATCAGCATGCCGCCGTCGCCACCGGCCCCGCCGAACAACGAGCCCATGGAGCCTTGCGCGAAAGCAGACGAAATAAACATCGAAGCATCCTTGGTCAGTTTTTTGGGGCGAGCACCGGCCAGCGTCCCCGGCTCAGGCTGAAACGGCTCGAATTTCGCGCGGACTATAACCGCCACGGCCCCAATTGCAACGCCGCTAGGCCCCTCAAATCCGGGCACTTTTGGCCGTTTTAAGGCCCTTTGGCTTGCGGGGTCCGCCCGCTCCCGCTAAGCAGCGCCATCGCCGAAAGCAGTTGAAAATGGCCAAATCCAAACCTCTTTCCAAGTCCAAGACCGTGCCCAAGAGCAAGCCGAAATCCAGGGCCCCCGCCAAGGCCAAGCCGCAGGGCGCGCCCGCCTTCGCCGGCGGCCAAAGCGACGTTCTGACGCGGATCGCCGATGCGCTGGAGCGACTCGCGCCGCAGCGCGGCAAGAACAACGACCTGACTGCGGCCGACGCCTTCGTCTGGCATCCGGACGGCCGCCTGATGCCGGTGCCGCGCGTCAACCGCGTCGAGATGACCCTGCTCAAGGGCATCGACCGCGTCCGCGACATGCTGCTCGAGAACACCGAGCGCTTCGCCAACGGCCTGCCCGCCAATAACGCCCTGCTCTGGGGCGCGCGCGGCATGGGCAAGTCGTCGCTGGTGAAAGCCTCGCAGGCCGCCGTCAATGTCGCGCTGGCGAAGAAGGGCAAGCATCCGCTCAAGCTCATCGAAATTCACCGCGAGGACATCGAGAGCCTGCCCGAGTTGATGGCGATCACCCGCGCCTCGGAATTCCAGTTCATCGTATTCTGCGACGACCTGTCCTTCGACAATGACGACACCAGCTACAAGTCGCTCAAGGCGGTGCTGGAAGGCGGCATCGAAGGCCGGCCGGACAACGTCATCTTCTATGCGACGTCGAACCGCCGCCATTTGCTGGCGCGCGACATGATCGAGAACGAACGCTCGACCGGCATCAATCCCGGCGAAGCGGTCGAGGAAAAAGTGTCACTGTCCGACCGCTTCGGTCTGTGGCTCGGCTTCCACCGCTGCAGCCAAGACGAGTTCCTGGCGATGATCGACAGCTACATCTCGCACTACAAGATCACGATCGATCCGGAACAGCTGCGTCGCGAGGCGCTGGAGTGGTCGACGACGCGCGGCTCGCGCTCCGGCCGCGTCGCCTGGCAGTACGTGCAGGATCTCGCCGGACGCTTGGGCGTAGCGCTCAAGGACTAGGGCTTGGCCACGGTCGTGTGCCCCGAGAGCTTGGCAAGCTCGCCCTGACGGGCAATCTCGCGGCGCATAAAGGCCGTGAAGGTCTCGGGCGTGTTGACGTCCGGCACAGTCATGCCGAGCGGCTCGATCTTTTTCTTGAATGACTCGGAATGGATCACGGCATTGAGTTCCTTATTGAGGAACGCAATGACCGGCGCGGGCGTGCCGACGGGCGCTGCGAGCCCGACGAAACCGGCGTGATAGAAATTGGCATAGCCGAGTTCTTCCATCGTCGGAATTTCCGGCCAGTTCTCAAGCCGCTTGACGCTGGTCACCGCCAGCGCCCGCACCAGACCGCCATCGGCGAGCGTGCGCGCATTGGCATAGAAGGCGAAAGCCCCCTGCACTTCGCCGGCGGCAACCGCCGCAGCGGCGGGCGCGGAGCCGCGATACGGCACCTCGACGATGCTGGTCTTGGCGACCTCGTTGATCTGGGTCACCGCGATCGCCGGCGACGTCGCCGGGCCGGAGGTGCCGAAGCTCACTTTGCTCGGATTGGCCCTGGCATAAGCAACGAGGTCGGCGACCGACTTGTAAGGCGTCTTCGCATTGACGACCAGAACAAGCGGTGGACCGTCGGTGACCATGCCGATGAGCGAAAAGTCTTTCACCGGGTCATAGGGCACAGACAGGTAGTGCAGGTTCTGCACATCCGCGAGCGCATTCACGAGCAAGGTGTAACCATCCGGCGCCGCGCGCGTAACCGAGCTCGCCCCCGTGATGCCCGACGCGCCTGGCTTGTTCTCGACGATCACCGCGTGCCCGATACGGGCTTGCAATTCGGCGGCCAAAATTCTTCCAGGCACATCCGACAAACCGCCCGGCGCGAACGGGACGACGAACGTGATCGGCCGGTTGGGATAATCCTGCGCGACAGCGCCAGGCGTGAACGACATGAGAGTGGCCGAAGCGATAGCCGCAACCAGCGTGTGAAACTTGAAAGTTGAGTGCATCGTCGCTTGCTCCCGCCGGGTGGCACCGAAAGAAACTTAACGAGCAATTTACGTGCCGCTCCTCGTCACAAACCCGGCTTGCGATTGCATAGGTCAAGCGCAAGCGCGAGATAGATGCGGGCCGCCGTAACGCAGTCGTCGATCAACACATGCTCTCCGAACGCGTGCATCGACGCGCCGTGCGTATCGGGATGCGTGCGCCCGCCCGGCCCGAACGCGACACAGGGCACGCCGTAAGCGGTCAGATGCACGGCATCTGCTCCGGGCCGGCGGATGATCGAAGCGGGACTGTCGCCCGCAATGTCCTGCTGCGCGGTCTTGAGGCCTTGAATGAGCGCGATTTTTTCGTCGAGCACGGTCGGCGGATCGCTGACGTAAATGTGCAGCGCTGGTTCGGGAATGCCGCTTTTGTCCGCGAAACGGCGCAACACGCGACGCAAGTCGCGTTTGATGCCATCGACCGTCTGTCCCGGCACCGTGCGGATATCGAGATACAGACTGCAATCATAGGGATTGCGCGACAGCCGCCACGGCGCGCCGCCCCGGATCGCGGCAATCGTGACGTTGGGCCGCTCGCCCATATATTCATGCGCGGCATTGTAGTCACGCGCCCACTGAGCGATGTCGGTCTGCAACGCATGCATCACAGAGATAGCGTTGACCACGCCCGGACGGTGCGTCAGCGCGGAGTGCGCGACCGTTCCCTCGACAGAAATGCGAAGCCAGATACAGCCCATATTGGCGCGGGCAATTTTCAGGCCGGTCGGCTCCGCCAGCAAGGCAAAGTCCGCCGTGACGCCGTGCGTGACGAGGTGCCGCGACCCGATGCCGTAACCGGAATATTCGACGCCCTGGAACTCCTCGACCGCCGTCTTTTCGATTTCACCGACGACGCCGCCGAAAGAGATATCGCCGTCCAGTTTGACCCCGGCCTTGACGATGGCCTCGATGGCCACGAGCGCGCAACCAAGCCCGCTCTTCATGTTATTGGCGCCAAGCCCCCACACCCAGCCGTCGCGTACCACGCCCTTGGGTTTGAAACCTTCGCCGGAGAGATGCTCCTCCTCGCCGGAATAGGACGTGTCCATGTGCCCGGTGAACAGGAGGTTCAAGCCATCGCCGCGGCCGCGCAAATGGCCCACCGCGTTGGGCCGGCCCGCATCGACCATTTGCAGATCGGTCGCGAGTCCCGACTTGCCCATCCGCTCGACAAGGTAATGCGCGACACCGGCTTCCTGCCCCGTGGGACTGGGGATATCGACGAGGTCGACGAGGACGTCTCGTATCGCCTCGGCGGTGATATGGGCGGCGGCTCGGGAGAAATCGGGATGGGTCATTCGCACTCCTTGCGCGCGGGATCGTATCCGCCGCTCGGCGCGTTTCAAATAAAAATCACCGGCACGCGCCGCGTGCAATCGCTGCGGCATGACACGCAAGCAGGACGAGGCAACTTGTCGTCAAACGGAAACGCAAAAGGCCCGGCATAAAGCCGGGCCTTTCGCCTGTAATCTTTTTGTCCGCTATCAGCCGCCGCTCAGATACTTGGTCGGATCGACCGGGGTCGAGCCCTTGCGAATTTCGAAGTGCAGTTGCGGCGACGTCACGCTGCCGGTCTGCCCTGCATTCGCGATCACCTGCCCGCGCTTGATCGTATCGCCGCGCTTCACCATCAGCTCGCTGGCGTGGGCATAAGCCGAGACGAAACCGTTGGCGTGGCGGATGAGAACCAGATTGCCGTAGCCCTTGAGCTCGTTGCCGGCGTAAGCGACGACACCATCGTCGGCGGCCTTCACCGGCGTGCCTTCCGGCACGGCGAGATTGATGCCGTCGTTCTGGCCGCCATTCGTCTTGGGACCGAAGCCGGCAATGACGCGGCCCTTCACCGGCCAGCGGAAGGATTGCATCGCACCGGCGGGCTCCGCGGTCTTGACGGCGGCCTCGGGCGCTTTCTCCGGCTCAGGCGTCGCCATGCGCGCGCTCTGCGGCTGCACGGCGGCGGTCTGATCCATCGGAATGATGCGGGGCTGAGCGACCTGCGGGGCCGAGAGCTGCGGCGCGGCAACTTGCGGCGCGCGCAGCACGGGCGCCGGCGCAGCAACCGGAGCGGCGGGCACCGAGGCCATGGCCTGACGTCCACCCGGGATCGTGATGCGGTCGCCGACGCTGATGCGCGTCGCCGGCTGGATATTGTTGATGCGCGCGAGCGTACCGATCGCCACGCCATGACGGCGCGAAATGCTCATCAGCGTTTCGCCGGCGGCGACGACGTGAACGTTGCCGTTCGGGGCGGGCGCAGGCGCTGCGGCCGCAACCGGAGCCGCACCATTCGAGACGTAGCGCGGAATGACGAGACGCTGGCCGGGACGGATATCGGCGGCGTTACGGATGCCGTTGGTCTGCAGCAGCGCGGCCAGCGGAACGCCGTGGCGGCGCGCGATCATGTCGGCGGTTTCGCCGTGATTGACGGTGACCGGCGAACCGCCATCCCAGGTCCAGGCGCCCGACGGTTTCGGCGCAACAGGGCGCACCGAACCGGTGATCTCCGGCTGGGCGTAGGTCGGCTGCGTGTAAGTCGGCGCAGGCGCGGGCTGCTGATAGACCGGCGCTTGCGCGACCGGCGCGCTCGGGCGGTACGCGCCGAGGCCTTGCGCACCGTTGCCGGTGCCGCTGGTGTAACCGTAACCGCTCGACACCGTTGCGGGCGCGCTCGGTGATGGCAGCGGCTGCGACACGACGCGGCCGACCGGAGCCGAACGCGGCGTGACCGAACCTGTCACCTCTTGCTGCGGAGCCGAACGGCTGGAGGTATTGGTGTAACCGAAGCGTCCGGAGTCCGAACAGCTGGCGACGGCAACTCCGACCATTCCGAGGACGGCAATGCGCGGCAGAGAGCGCGACCGAGCCGGGACGTGAAGACGCGACATGTGGTTACTCACTCACACACAAATTAGATTGCGTTCGAAATAAACCATTGGCGAGTAAACAAGGCTTTAAGAATAACGGATTAATTAAGGCACCTGTTGTGGTGCATGCTTAATGCAGCGTTACAGCTCGCGGGCGCGGCCCGGCAGCAGCGGCACAAAGCGCACTGCGATCAGCTCTTCTTGCGCGACGCCGTCTTTGGTTTTCGTCAGACGGACGATGCGCTGCGGACCGCCATGCGGCCCCAAGGGTAAAAGCATCACGCCGCCATCGTCGGCAAGTTGGCCGATTAACGTTTGCGGCACGGCCTCCGCCGCCGCCGTGACGATGATGCGGTCGAACGCCACCCTGCCCGGCACGCCTTCCATGCCGTCACCGGTGATCACCTCGATGTTGTTCGCACCCACCGCGCGCAGCCGCTCGCGGGCATGCTCGGCGAGCGTGCGGTAACGCTCGACGCTGACCACCTCACGCGCCAGCCGCGACAGCACCGCGGCCTGGTATCCCGACCCGGTGCCGATTTCGAGCACGCGATGATGCGGCCGCAACCGCAACTGCTCGGTCATGTAGGCGACGACAAAAGGCTGGCTGATGGTTTGCCCGCAGGCGATGGGCAGCGCCTGATCGGCATAGGCGATTTCGGTGTGTTCGAGTTCGACAAAACGGTCGCGTGGAATGTCGTCCATGGCCCGCAGCACCGACTGGTCGCCGATGCCGCGGCGGCGCAGCGAAAGCAGGAATTCCATCTGTCGGGTATCGGACGCGTCGCGCATTGCAACCCGTTTAGCATGGTTGATTGGCGTTAGGAGAAGCTGTTAGCTAGCGGCGGCGAAAGAACCTGTGCAGGAACGATGCGACGATGACGACCCCACCAAAAACCCCGCGAATACTGGTGGTTGAAGACGAATATCTCATCCGCATGCTGCTCGAGGATATGCTCACCGACCTCGGCTACGAGATCGCCGGCGCGGTCGGCACCATCGCCGAAGCCATGGAACTCGCCGCAAAGGCCGACTTCGACCTTGCCATTCTCGACGTCAATCTGGACGGCAAGGAAATCTATCCGGTCGCTGAAGTTCTCGCCGGACGCGGCCTGCCCTTCGTTTTCGTCTCAGGTTATGGCGAAGGCAGTCTGGCCGAACCGTTCAAGGGCCGCCCCTCGTTGCAGAAGCCGTTCCAGGCGGAACAACTCAAGACGACGGTCGAGAAGCTGATCGGGTGATCCGTCATCCTGAGGTGCGAGCCATTCTTATGGCGAGCCTCGAAGGATGAACGGCCCGTCGCCCTTCGAGGCTCGCTAACGCTCGCACCTCAGGGTGACGGTCCCTACCCCAACGCTTCCGCCAGTTTGGTCATGAACGGCTCGTCGGTGAGATCGAGCCGCAGCGGCGTCACGGAAATTTTCTTCTCACTCAGCGCCGCAAGATCGCTGCCGGGCTTGGCGCCGGCAACGCCGCCGCGGCCGAAGGCGATCCAGTAATACGGATTGCCGCGGCCATCGTGCCGGGCATCGAGCCGCAGCAATTCCTGATCGCGCTTGCCCTGCACGGTAACGGCGACGCCGGCAATCTCGCCGGGCTGGCAATTCGGGAAGTTGATGTTCACCAGCACGTCGCGCGGCATGCCGGCGGCGAGCACCTGCTTGATCAGGCCCGGCGCATGCGTGATGCCGGTGTCCCACACCGGATTTTGCCGCGACGCGAAGTCGTACGCCTGCGACAGCGCGAAAGACGGAAAGCCGAGCACGGTGCCTTCCATCGCCGCAGCGACGGTGCCGGAATAGATCACGTCTTCCGCCGCATTGCGGCCGCGATTGACGCCCGACAGGATCAGGTCCGGCGGCTGCTTCATCACATGACGCACACCCATGATGACGCAATCGGTCGGCGTGCCCTTCACGGCAAAGCGGCGTTCATCGACTTCGCGCAGGCGCAGCGGATCGTTCAACGACAAAGAATGCGACACGCCGGACTGATCGGTCTCGGGCGCGACGATCCACACATCGTCGGACAAAGCGCGCGCGATCTTCTCGCAGGCGTCCAGCCCCGGCGCGTGAATGCCGTCGTCATTGGTGATGAGGATGCGCATTATTCTTCCTTATCCCTCCCCTGCAAGGGG
>CAIYTE010000089.1 GCA_903929045.1 uncultured Hyphomicrobiales bacterium | reverse complement strand
GAGCGTCATGTTGGAGAACAACATGTTGTCCATCTGCGTCACCGTGCGGGTGAGCGTGTGCTCGTGCAGCTTTCCGACCTCGAAACCCTCAAAATACAGGCCGCCGCGCTTGTGGCGGGCGGGCGCGTTCGTGCTCATTCCGGCTTCCTTCTTGGCTTTCCTTGGGAAGCCTGATTTTGGCCCACCGGGCCCGCCGCGGCAAGTTGCCTAGGGGGCGTTTTGTTGGCTTAACTGACGTGAAACGTCGAAAGCCGGGGTCGCCATGGGTATTGTTGAAGGCAAGGTCGCTCTCGTCACGGGAGGCGGCCGCGGCATCGGCCGCGCGGTATCGATGCTGATGGCGAAGGAGGGCGCGAGCGTCGTCGTTTGCGACATCGGCGCCAGCCTCGACGGTTCCGGCGGCGATGCCGGACCGGCGCAGGACGTGGTCGCCGAGATCAAGGCGGCCGGCGGCAAGGCCATCGCCTCGACGCTCAACATCGTCGATCCGCAGAACGGCGAGTTGATCGTCAAGGCGGCGCTCGAAGCCTTCGGCCGCGTCGATATCGTCGTCAATAATGCCGGCATCCTGCGCGACCGCATTTTCCACAAGATGAGCTGGTCGGACTGGTCCGACGTCATTGCCGTGCATCTGCACGGCTCGTTCAACATGTGTCACGCGGTGGCGGGCATTTTCCGCGAGCAGAATTCCGGCGCCTTCGTCAACATGACGTCGACCTCGGGTCTGATCGGCAATTTCGGTCAGGCCAACTACATGGCGGCCAAGCTCGGCATTGTCGGGCTGTCGCGCGGCATCGCGCTCGACATGCAGCGCTACAATGTGCGCTCCAACTGCATCGCGCCGTTCGCCTGGAGCCGCATGATCGGTTCGATTCCGGCGGAAACCGATGCGGAGAAGAAGCGTCTTGAGCGTTTGCAGCAGATGACGCCTGAAACCATCGCGCCGCTGGTGGTCTATCTCGGCTCGGATGCGGCGGCCGGCATTTCCGGGCAGATTTTCTCGGTGCGCAACAATGAAGTTTTCCTGTTCAACCAGACCCGGCCGATTCGCTCGATGCATCGCTCCGACGGCTGGACGCCGGAAAAGCTCAACGAGCAACTCAAGGGCGCCTTCGGTCCCTCGCTGACGCCGCTTGATCGCTCGACCGACGTGTTCGGCTGGGATTCGATCTGAAATGGCGATCGACTACGACAAGTTCCTGGCCCTGACGATTCCGGACGCCGAGCAGAGCTACGGCGCCAAGGACTGCATGCTCTATGCGCTCAGTCTCGGTCTCGGCCTCGATCCGGTGAACGAGGACGAACTGCCCTTCGTCTACGAGAAAAATTTGAAAGTGCTGCCGACGCTCGCCACGGTGCTGGCGTCGCCGGGCTTCTGGTTGCGCGATCTCGACACCGGCATCGATTGGGTCAAGCTCGTGCACGGCGAGCACAGCATGGTCATGCACAAGCCGCTTGCCGGCAGTGGCACGGTGACGAGCAAGAACCGCGTGCTCGACGTCGTCGACAAAGGCGAGGGCAAGGGCGCCATCGTCTATTCCGAACGTACGATCAGCGACAAGGCGAGCGGCGATCTCCTCTGCACCATCGTGCAGACGACGTTTTGCCGCGGCGACGGCGGCTTCGGCGGACCGCCGCGGCCGCAGCGTCAGCCGCATGCGATTCCCGACCGCGCGCCGGATCTCGTCTGCGAACTGCCGACGCGGCCGGAAGCGGCGCTGATCTATCGTCTCTCTGCCGACCTCAATCCGCTGCATGCCGATCCGGCGGTGGCCAAGGCCGCTGGCTTTCCGAAACCGATCTTGCACGGGCTGGCCACTTTCGGCGTCGCCGGCCACGCGCTGTTGAAAACGGTATGCGGCTACGATCCGGCGCGGCTCGCCGCCATTGCCGGGCGGTTCTCGGCGCCGGTCTATCCCGGTGAAACCATCCGCACCGAACTGTGGCGCGACGGCAATATTGTCAGTTTCCGCGCCACGGTCGTCGAACGCGCCGTCGTCGCCATCAACAATGGCCGCGCGGAATTGCGTTAACCCATCCTCCAGGCTGACCCATGGTTGGAATAGGACTTGCATGAAATTCCCTCGGGAATTGCATGAAAAGACGTCATTCGAGGACATTTGAGTTGGGCGAAACGCGTACAGGGTCGGAGCCGCCGGGGCCGGGCGTTGTGCCGCGCCCCCGCGACTCCAACCTGAAGATCGCGATTGTCGACGAAAGCCCGATCCGCGCCGCTATTCTTGAAGATGGTCTGCGCGAAGCCGGCTTCACTTTGGTGGAGCGCATTGCCGAGACGCGCAATCTGCTGGCGCGCGTCTACGCGATGGATCCCGACGTCATCCTGATCGATCTCGAAAGCCCGAGCCGCGACGAACTCGAGCAGATGTTCCAGGTCAGCCGCATCGTCAAACGGCCGATCGCGATGTTCGTCGATCAAAGCGACACCGCCTCGATCCAGGCCTCCGTCGATGCCGGCGTCTCGGCCTACATCGTCGGCAATCTGCAGAAGGACCGTATCAAGACCATCCTCGATCTCTGTATCTCGCGTTTCAACGCCTTCTCCAGGCTGCAAGGCGAGCTCGATGAGGCGAAGGACGCGCTCGCCGAGCGTAAAGTCATCGACCGCGCCAAGGGCGTGCTGATGAAGGCCAAGAAGCTGTCCGAGGACGAGGCCTACACGCTGCTGCGCAAGACCGCCATGAACGAGAAAAAGAAGATCGCCGAGATCGCGCAATCCGTCGTCACCGCCGCGGAGTTGTTCAAATGACCGACAAGAAATTGCGGATCGGTTTCATTCCGCTGATCGACGCCACCGCGCTGCTGGTCGCGGTCGATGGCGGCTTCACGAAACAGGAAGGTCTCGACGTCGAACTGGTGCGCGAAGTGTCGTGGTCGAATGTGCGCGACAAGCTCAATCTCGGCCTGTTCGACGCCGCGCATCTCTTGGCGCCGGTCGCGGTGGCCTCCAGCCTCGGCATCGGCCACGTCCGGGTGCCGATCATTACGCCCTTTAATCTGGGCATAAACGGCAATTCAATTACCGTTTCGCCGAAGCTCTATGCCGAGCTTGTTGCCGCCGCTGATGGCGATATCGCCGATCCCGCCGTGTCGGCGCGCGCGCTGGCGCGGCTGGTGGCGGAGCGCCGGAAAAGCGGCGCCGAACCGCTCAATTTCGGCATGACGTTCCCGTTCTCGCATCACAATTACCAGCTGCGCTTCTGGATGGCATCGGCCGGCATCGATCCGGACGAGGACGTGCGCCTCGTCGTGCTGCCGCCGCCCTATATGGTGGACAGTCTGGCGAGCGGTCATGTCGACTGCTTCTGCGTCGGCGCGCCGTGGAATTCGGTCGCCGTCGATCTCGGCGTCGGCCGCATCCTGCATTTCGGCTGCGAGATTCAATCGCGCGTCACGGAAAAAGTATTTGCCGTACGCGAACGCTGGGCCAACGAACGGCCCGACACGCTGGCGGCACTGATCCGCGCGCTTGCCGCCGCCGCGGACTTTGTCGAGGACAAGAACAATCTCGACGCCGTCTGCAACATCGTCGCGAAGAGGCTCGACGTCACCGCCGAGATCGTCAGCCGCACCATCACCGGCGTGCTGAAGGTCGCGACCGAAGGCACGACGCGCGCCAGCGATCGCTACATTCTTATCGGCCGCAACAATGCGATGCGGCCCGATCCCGTTCAGGCCGCGTGGATCTATGCGCAGATGGTGCGCTGGGGGCAGGCGCTGCTGACGGAAGAGTCGCTCGCGCTCGCGCAGGCGGTGTTCCGCGCCGATCTGTTCGACGCGGTCATTGGTGCTGCGCCATCGCCGAACGGCGGTGAACCCGCCGATGGTATCGGCGCCTTCGTCGGTCCCGCGTTCGCGCCAACCGACATTGCCGGACACCTCGCGGCATGGCGTACGCGCCGCTCGGACCGGCCCCGGCTATCGATTGTGCGTTAATTATTGCGCTGCACAATTTATTCGCAGTCTGCGGTGGCGATGAGCATGGGCCCGATGATGCGCGCCTGCGGCGTTTGCGCCCATATCTCCTAAGTCCTTGAATCACATTCGAATTGTTCTCATTCGCCGACTTGGCACGCCGCTTGAATAGAGAGTGATCGGAAGCGCCACAACGGCGCTGAGCCCGACGTCGGGCTGACAGCAATGCCGCTGTCTGGGGAGCACGCAAAGGGTCGTGCGCTTCAGGCTGCGGCTTTTTTGTTTTGGGCAGGCGCGAACGACACGACCGACCGGATCACTCGAGGCATCAGAAGGACTGTGGGACCAATGACGACGAAAAAGACCAACGACGGCACATTCAAACTCGATCGCCGTTCGTTTTTGAAATCCGGCGCCAGCACCGCCGCCTTGCTGGGCGCGGTTGGTTCACAGTTTCCCTTCGGCGTTCATGTCGCGCAGGCGGCCGGCCCCGAAACGACCAAGGCGACTCTCGGTTACATCGCGCTGATGGATGCCTCGCCGCTGGTGATCGCCAAGGAGAAGGGCCTCTTCACCAAATACGGCATGCCGGACGTCGAAGTCGCCAAGCAGGCCTCCTGGGGTGCGACGCGCGACAACCTGGTGCTCGGCGGCGCCGCCAACGGTATCGATGGCGCGCACATCCTGACGCCGATGCCGTACCTCATCTCCGCCGGCAAGGTGACGCAGAACAACGTGCCGACGCCGATGTACATCCTCGCACGCCTCAATCTCGATGCGCAGGCGATTTCGGTCTCGAACGAATTCAAGGATCTCAAGGTCACGGCTGACGCGTCCGCGCTCAAGGCCGCCTTCGCCGCCAAGAAAGCGGCCGGCAAGGAAGTGAAGGTCGCCATGACCTTCCCGGGCGGCACGCACGATCTCTGGGTTCGCTACTGGCTCGCTGCCGGCGGCATCGATCCCGACAAGGACGTCTCGACCATCGTCGTGCCGCCGCCGCAGATGGTGGCGAACATGAAGGTCGGCAACATGGACGCCTTCTGCGTCGGTGAGCCGTGGGGCGAACAACTCGTCAATCAGGGCTTCGGCTTCTCGGCCTGCTCGACCGGCGAAATCTGGTCGAAGCATCCTGAGAAGGCGCTCGGCATGCGCGCCGAATGGGTCGACCAAAATCCAAATGCTGCCAAAGCGATCCTGATGGCGGTGATGGAAGCCCAGCAGTGGTGCGACAAGCCGGAGAACCGGCAGGAGATGTCGGAAATCGTCGGCAAGCGTCAGTGGTTCAACGTGCCGGTCGCCGACATCATCGGCCGCGCCAATGGCGACATCAATTACGGCAACGGCCGCGTCGAGAAGGGCACCAAGCAGTTCATGAAGTTCTGGCAGGACCACGCGTCCTACCCCTTCAAGAGCCACGACAGCTGGTTCCTCACCGAAGACATTCGCTGGGGCAAGTTCGAAGCCTCAACCGATGTCAAGGCGATGGTCAACAAGGTCAATCGCGAAGACCTGTGGCGCGATGCCGCCAAGGGTCTGAGCGTGGTCGCCGCCGACATTCCGGCCTCGTCCTCGCGCGGCAAGGAAACCTTCTTCGACGGCAAGGTCTTCGATCCGGAAAATCCGATGGCCTACCTCAAGAGCCTCAGCATCAAGCGCGTCGAGGTCTGACGTTTTTGGGCCGCCCGTTCGCGGGCGGCCCGATCTGCCCATTCAACCGGAACATCGCGCGATGAACATGCCAGTGACGAAATCCGAAGTGACCGCCAGCATTCCCTCCGCGCCGGCGGCGCCCGCCGCCGCAAAGGTGCTGGCCTTGCCGCTGAAGCAGAAGGCGATGAACACGCGCTTCGTATCGACGCTCGGCAAGATCGCCGCCGCGGTTCTGCCGCCGCTGATCATGATCGCGCTGCTGATGATCGTGTGGCAGGTGCTGTGTATGCGCCCCGGCGCGACCTTGCCGCCGCCGACCAAGATCTGGAAAGAGGCCTACGACCTGATCGTCGATCCGTTCTTCCGCAACGGCCCGCAGGACATCGGGCTCGGCTGGCGCGTACTGACCTCGTTGCAGCGCGTCGCCATGGGCTACGGCCTGGCCGCCGTGATCGGCATCGCGCTCGGCACGCTGATCGGCCAGTCGGTCTGGGCCATGCGCGGCCTCGATCCGGTGTTTCAGGTCCTGCGCACGATTTCGCCGCTGGCCTGGCTGCCGATTTCGCTGGCGGCGTTCCGCGACAGCCAGCCGTCGGCGATCTTCGTCATCTTCATCACGTCGATCTGGCCGATCATCATCAACACCGCGGTCGGCATCCGAAACATCCCGCAGGACTACCGCAACGTCGCCGCGGTGCTGCGTCTCAATCCGTTCGAGTTTTTCGTCAAGATCATGATCCCGTCGGCGGCGCCGTACATCTTCACGGGCCTGCGCATCGGCATCGGCCTGTCGTGGCTCGCCATCGTCGCAGCCGAAATGCTCACCGGCGGCGTCGGCATCGGCTTCTTCATCTGGGATGCCTGGAATTCGTCGCGGCTGCCCGACATTTTCGTCGCGCTCGCTTACATCGGTATCGTCGGCTTCCTGCTCGACCGCATGGTCGCCGGCGTCGCTTCCATCGTCACCCGTGGCACGGCCGCAAGCTGAAGGAACGAACAATGTCGTCATATTGCAAGATCGATCACGTCGACAAATCGTTCAAGCGCGGCAGCAGCGAAACGCTCGTGCTCAAGAACGTCACGCTCGATGTGGAGAAGGGCGAATACGTCTCGATCATCGGCCATTCGGGTTGCGGCAAATCGACCTTGCTGAACATCGTCGCCGGCCTGACGCCGGCCACCAATGGCGGCGTCTTCCTCGAAGGCAAGCACGTCGATGAGCCAGGTCCGGATCGCGCCGTGGTGTTCCAGAACCACAGCCTGCTGCCGTGGCTGACGGTCTACGACAACGTGCGTCTCGCGGTCGACAAGGTGTTCGGCAAGACCAAATCGCGCGAGGAGCGCGACCAGTGGACGCTGCACAATCTCAATCTCGTGCAGATGACGCACGCCAAGGACAAGCGTCCATCGGAAATCTCCGGCGGCATGAAGCAGCGCGTCGGCATTGCCCGCGCGCTGGCGATGGAGCCGAAGATCCTGCTGCTCGACGAGCCCTTCGGTGCGCTCGACGCGCTGACCCGCGCGCATCTGCAGGACACCGTGATGGGCCTGCACCAGAAGCTCGGAAACACCGTGATGATGATCACGCATGACGTCGACGAGGCCGTGCTGCTGTCCGACCGCATCGTCATGATGACCAACGGGCCGGAAGCGCAGATCGGCGAAATCCTCAACGTGCCGCTGGCGCGTCCGCGCAAGCGTCTCGAACTCGTCGCCGACGCGGCCTTCCTGAAGTGCCGCCAGCGCGTCCTCGAATTCCTCTACGAGCGCCATCAGTACGTCGAGGCCGCGTAACGCAGCGAATTGCCGGGCTTCAATGGAGAGGGGCGATGACACCAGGCCAAGTCGAACTCGTTCAAAAAAGCTTTTCCAAGGTCGCGCCGATCGCCGATCAGGCGGCTGAGCTTTTTTACGGCCGTTTGTTCGAGATCTCGCCGCAGACCAAGCCGCTGTTCAAGAACGACATGAAAGAGCAGGGCAAGAAGCTGATGGGCACGCTCGCGGTGGTCGTCGGCGGTCTGACCAAGCTTGAGACCATCCTGCCGGCAGCCAGTGCGCTGGCGAAGAAGCACGTTGGTTACGGCGTGAAGGCGGCGGACTACACGCCGGTCGGCGCCGCCTTGCTCTGGACGCTGGAAAAGGGCCTCGGCCCCGACTGGACGCCTGAACTCGCGACCGCCTGGACCACGGCCTACACGACCTTGTCCGGCTACATGATTTCCGAAGCTTATGGATCGGGCGCACCGGCATGAGCGAACCGCTCGTCATCGTCGGCAATGGCATGGCCGCGGCGCGGCTGGTCGAGGAACTGAGCAAGCGCGCGCTCGGCCGTTACTCGATTGCCGTGATCGGTGATGAGCCGCATCTTGCTTACAATCGCGTGCTGTTGTCGTCGGTGCTGGCGAAAGAAGTGACGCGCGGCGATGTCGAGCTGAAGCCGCAACGCTGGTGGCGCGATCGCGGCGTTACACTGCTGTACGGGACGCGCGTGGCCGGCATCGATGCCGATATCCGCCGCGTGCGGCTCGCCAACGGCACCAGCCTGCCTTTCGCGCATCTCGTGCTCGCCACAGGCTCGAAGCCGATCCGGCTGAACGTGCCCGGCATGGAGTTGCCTGGCGTCATGACTTTCCGCGATCTCGGCGACGTCGCGGCCATGGAAGCGGTGGCCAGTCCGCAGACCAAGGCGGTCGTCATCGGCGGCGGTCTGCTCGGACTGGAGGCGGCCTATGGCCTCTTCAAGGCCGGCGCGCAGGTCTCGGTCATTCATCTGATGGATCGGTTGATGGAGCGCCAGCTCGATCAACGTGCGTCGGAAATGCTGCTCGCGCAGATGCAGAACATGGGTATTCCCGTGCATCTCAACGCCGAGACAAAGACGATCACCGGCACCCGGCACGCCGAGTCCGTCGTTCTGAAAGACGGACGCGTCATCGAAGCCAATCTTGTTGTCGTTGCCGCCGGCATTCGCCCCAACGCCGATCTCGCCGGCACGGCGGGCGTCGACGTCAATCGCGGCATCGTTGTCGATGACACGATGCAGGCCAGCAAAGCCGGCATTTATGCCATCGGCGAATGCGCCGAGCACCGGGGCATCGTCTACGGCTTGGTCGAGCCGGCCTACGAGCAGGCGCGGGAATTGGCGCGCGGCCTCAGCGGGGAAACGGGGCACTATCCCGGCAGCATTCTGGCGACGAACCTGAAAGTGTCGGGCGTCAATCTTTTCTCCGCCGGCGATTTTCTCGGCAGCGCCGGGACCGAGCAGATTGTCCTGTCTGATCCGGGGCTCGGCACTTACAAGAAGCTGGTGATCGCGGGCGATCGGCTGTCCGGCGCCGTGCTGTTCGGCGATACCGCCGATGGGCTCTGGTATCTCGAGCTCATCCGTTCCGGCGCCGCGATCAACTCGTTCCGTGACGACCTCATGTTCGGCCGCGCCATGGCCGAGCGCAGCCTGAAAAAGGCGGCGTGATGTCGAGCGATTTTTCCCCCGACCAGAAACGCTACCTCGAAGGCTTCGCCTCCGGCCTCACCGCGGCGCGCGCGGCCCGCGGCCAGCTTCCTGCGGGCGGTGGCGGCAATGCGGAGCCGTCAGGTCCGGACGCCATTCACATCAAGGCGCAGGAGCGCGTTATTGCCGCCGGCGGCAAGCTCGTCGATCAGGAAAAATTCAAGCGCGAGCAGCATCCGTTCGACGCCTACGACCGGCTCAAGCAACAGGCGAAGAACAACGAAGCGCCGAAGCCCGCCGACAATTTCCGCTGGCGCTATTACGGCCTGTTCTACGTCGCGCCGACGCAGACGTCCTATATGTGCCGCCTGCGCATTCCCAACGGCATTGTCACGCACTGGCAGATGAGCGGGCTTGCCGATCTCGCCGACAAATATGCCCACGGCTACAGTCACGTCACCACGCGCGCCAATCTGCAGATGCGCGAGATCGAGCCGAAAGACGCGGTCATCATGGTCGAGTCCCTGATGGATCTCGGCCTCGGCTCGCGCGGTACCGGCGCCGACAATATCCGCAACGTCACCGGTACGCCGACCGCCGGCATCGATCCGCAGGAATTGCTCGATACGCGGCCCTATGCGCGCGCGTGGCACCATCACATTCTCAATGAGCGCGTGCTTTACGGTCTGCCGCGCAAGTTCAACGTCGCTTTCGACGGCGCAGGCCGCATCGCGGCGCTTGAAGACACCAACGACATCGGCTTTCAGGCGGTTGAGCTGAAGGAAGGCTTCGGCGCAGACGCGGGCGTCTATTTCCGTCTCGCGCTTGGCGGCATCACCGGCCACCGGGATTTCGCCAAGGACACCGGTGTCATCGTCAAGCCGGACGAATCCACCCAAGTCGCCGACGCCATCGTGCGCGTCTATATCGAACACGGCGACCGCACCGACCGCAACAAGGCGCGGCTCAAATATGTGCTCGACGCCTGGGGGCTGGAGAAATTCATCGCGCATGTCGAGGAGAAGCTCGGCCGCGCGCTGCTGAAAGTGCCCGCCGACGCGCTTCTGCCGCGCCCGGTCTATAATCGCTCTGCCCACATCGGTGTTCACAAACAAAAGCAGCCCGGCCTCAACTGGATCGGCGTCGTGCTGCCGGTGGCGAAGCTGACCGCGATGCAGATGCGCGGTTTGGCCAAGGTCGCGGCCGATCTCGGCGACGGCGATATCCGTCTGACGGTGTGGCAGAACCTGCTCATTTCCGGCGTCGCCGACGACAAGGTCGCGTTGGCCAAGGCCGCGATTGAAGCACTCGGCCTGTCGACCGAAGCGACGTCGATCCGCGCCGGTCTGATTGCCTGCACCGGCGCCACCGGCTGCCGCTTCGCCGCCGCGCACACCAAGGAGCAGGCCGACGAAATCGCGACGTGGTGCGAGGCGCGCGTCGAGCTGGATGGTCCGGTCAATATCCATCTCACCGGCTGCCATCATTCCTGCGCGCAGCATTACATCGGCGACATCGGCATGATCGCCTGCAAGGTCGATGTCGGTGAGGATGCCGATCCGGTCGAGGGCTATCACATTCTCATCGGCGGCGGTTCGGGCGTCGACGCCGGGCTCGGCCGCGAAATCTACCGCGACGTCAAGGCGACCGACGCGCCGCGCACCGTCGAGCGCATGTTGAAGGGCTATATGGCGAACCGCGCCGGCCGCGATGAAACGTTCCTGACCTTCTCGCGCCGGCATGACATCGATGTGCTGAAGGCGATGTTCGAAGGGAAGGGTGCATGACACAGAATATGCAGCCGCCGATCCCGTCGCTGGTGCCGGAAACCGCGCCTTTCACTGAAGACCAGCGTGCGTGGCTAAACGGTTTCTTCGCCGGACTGATCGCGCTCGACGGCAAGGGCATCACGCCGCTGTCGAGCGACCAGGGCGCGGCGCTGATGTCGGATGCGGCGAACGCGAAGAGCACGGAAGAGGATGACGGCGGCGCGCCGTGGCACGACCAGACTTTGCCGATGGCCGACCGCATGAAGCTCGCCGATGACAAGCCGCTGCGCTGGAAAATGATGGCGGCGATGGCGCAGCAGGACTGCGGCCAGTGCGGCTATGACTGCAAGAATTACTCGGGCGCAATTGTGTCCGGCAAGGAAGAGCGGCTGAACCTCTGCGCGCCGGGCGGCAAGGAAACCGCCCGCATGGTCAAGAAGCTCTTTGAGGAAATGAAAAGCGCGCCTGCCACGGCGACTCCGGCACCGGCCGAAGCGGAGCCTGCCGCGCCCTTGCAGATCGTGCAGGTGCCGGCCGGCACCTCGCGCGACAATCCCGTTACCGCCACGATCCTGTCGCGCAGGCTTCTCAACAAGCAGGGCTCCGAGAAGGAAACCTGGCATGTCGAATTCGATCTGTCGGCGTCCGGCCTCGACTATACGGCGGGCGATGCCTTCGGTCTGTTTCCGGCGAACGATCCGGCGCTGGTGGAGGCCATCATCAAGGCGCTCGGCGCGCCGGCTGACTTCCCGATCGGCGACCGCACGTTGCGCGCCTGCCTGACCGACGGCGTGTCGCTGTCGCCGGCGCCCGACATGCTGTTCCAGTTGTTCTCCTACATCTCGGGCGGCGACCGCCGGAAGACGGCCCGCGCGCTGTCCGCCGGCGAGGATCCGCATGGCGACGCCGCGACGCTCGACGTGCTGGCCGCCATCGAGAAGTTTCCCGGCATCCGGCCCGACCCGGAAGCGTTCATCGAGGCGCTCGATCCGCTGCAGCCGCGGCTTTATTCGATTTCGTCCTCGCCGAAAGCAAAGCCGGGCGTGGTGTCGCTGACCGTCGATACGGTGCGCTACCGGATCGGCAGCCGCGACCGTCTCGGCGTCTGCTCGACCATGCTGGCCCAACGCATCGAGCCCGGTGCCGCGCTCCGCGTCTATGTGCAGAAGGCGCATGCTTTCGGCCTGCCGAAAGACCTCAACACGCCGGTCATCATGGTGGGGCCGGGCACCGGCGTCGCGCCGTTCCGCGCCTTTCTGCATGAGCGGCAGGCTACAAAGGCGCCGGGCCGCAACTGGCTGTTCTTCGGCCATCAGCGCTCCAACAGCGATTTTTTTTACGAAGACGAACTCAAGGCGATGAAGGACGCGGGCGTGCTGACCCGGCTGTCGCTCGCCTGGTCGCGCGACACGGCGGAAAAATTCTACGTGCAGGACCGCATGCGCGAGGTCGGCCGCGATCTGTGGTCGTGGCTGAACGACGGCGCGCATTTCTATGTCTGCGGCGACGCCAAGCGCATGGCCAAGGACGTCGAGCGCGCGTTGGTCGACATCGTGGCGCAGCACGGCGGCGTCAGCGCGGCGGAAGCGGCGGCGTTCGTCGCCGATCTCAAGAAATCCGGCCGCTATCAGCAGGACGTCTACTGATGAACGCGCCCGCGCAGCATCCGCCCGCTGTGCGCACGACATGCCCTTACTGCGGCGTCGGCTGCGGCGTGCTGGCCAAGCCCGACGGGCGTGGCGGCGCGGCGATTGCCGGCGATCCGGCGCATCCGGCGAATTTCGGACGCCTGTGCTCGAAAGGCTCGGCGCTCGGCGAAACGCTGGCGCTGGAGACCCGGCTGCTGCATCCGATGCTGCGCGGCGCCGACGGCGCGCTGGCAAAAACATCGTGGGACGATGCGCTGGATAAAACAGCGCGGGGCTTTGCCGACACCGTCGCCAAATACGGACCGGACTCGGTGGCGTTCTATCTCTCCGGCCAGCTGCTGACTGAGGACTACTACGTCGCCAACAAGCTGATGAAGGGCTTCATCGGCTCGGCCAATGTCGACACCAATTCGCGGCTCTGCATGGCATCGTCGGTGGCCGGCCATCGCCGCGCCTTCGGCGCCGATACCGTGCCCGGCACGTATCAGGATCTCGACACCGCCGATCTGCTGATCCTCGTCGGCTCCAACGCGGCGTGGTGCCACCCGATTTTGTACCAGCGCATGATCGCCAACAAGCGCGCGCGCGGCGCGAAAATCATCGTCATCGATCCGCGCCGCACGGCGACCGCCGAGGATGCCGACCTGTTTCTCAGCGTCGCACCGGGCATGGATACGGCGTTGTTCGCCGGTCTGCTGGTGCATCTCGCCGATACGCTGACGCTCGACTACCAGTATGTGGATTCTTACACGTCCGGTCTGACCGAGGCGCTGGTCCGCGCCCGCGAGATCGCGCCCGATGTATCGGCGACCGCGAAGGCGACCGGTCTTGCCGAATCCGACGTCGCGCAGTTCTTCGCGATGTTCCGCGACACGCCGAACGTCGTCACCTGTTACTCGCAGGGCGTGAACCAATCGGCGCAGGGCACCGACAAGGTCAACAGCATCATCAATTGCCATCTGGCCACCGGCCGCATCGGCAAACTGGGCATGGGCCCGTTCTCGCTGACCGGTCAGCCGAACGCCATGGGCGGCCGCGAAGTCGGCGGCCTCGCCAACCAGCTCGCCGCGCACATGAACTTCAACGGCGCCGACATCGACCGCGTTGGCCGCTTTTGGAACGCGACGGCGATGGCGCAGCGCGAGGGCCTCAAGGCCGTGCAGATGTTCGACGCCATCGAGCGCGGCAAGATCAAGGCGCTGTGGGTGATGGCGACCAATCCCGCGGTGTCGCTGCCGCGCGCCGCCGCCGTGCGCGCCGCGCTGGCGAAGCTCGACGTCTTTGTCGTCTCCGAGAACGTGCTGTCGAACGACACCGTCACCGCGGGCGCGCATATTCTTCTGCCCGCTGCGGCCTGGGGCGAGAAGGACGGCACCGTCACCAATTCCGAGCGCACGATTTCGCGGCAGCGTTCGTTCCTGCCGCTGCCGGGCGAGGCCAGACCGGATTGGTGGATCGTGACGCAGGTCGCGCAGCGCATGGGCTTTGCCGATGCGTTCGCCTACGACAGCGCCGCCGCGATTTTCCGCGAACACGCCGCGCTCTCGGCTTTCGAAAACGAGGGCCTGCGCGACTTCGACATCGGCGGCCTCGCCAATCTCGACGACGACGCTTTCAACGGCCTCGATCCGGTGCAATGGCCGGCGCGCGTCGGCGAGCCGCGCGGCGACAGCCGGTTCTTCGCCGACGGTGGTTTCTTCACGCCGGACCGCAAGGCGCGGCTGATCGCGCCGCAGCCGCCCGCGCCGAACGCCGACCTGTCGAAAGAATTTCCGCTGCGCCTCAACACCGGACGCGTCCGCGACCAGTGGCACACCATGACGCGCACCGGCCTGAGCCCGCGCCTCGGCGCGCATCTGCCGGAGCCGTTCGTTGAAGTGAATCCCGCCGACGCCGAGAAATTCGGCATCACGGCGGGCGGCTTTGCCCGCGTCACGTCGCGGCATGGCGTCTGCGTGCTCAAGGCCATCGTCAGCGAAGGCCAGCAGCGCGGCTCGCTGTTTGCCCCCATTCACTGGAGCGCCGAGACGGCGTCCTCGGCGCGCGTCGGCGATCTGGTCGCGCCGGTCAACGATCCGTTTTCCGGCCAGCCGGAAGCCAAAGCAACGCCGGTGTCGATGGCGCCGGTCGTGTTCGCCTATCGCGGCTTCGCTTTGGCGCGCGCGCCGCTGGCGATGCCCGCCGGGAGCTGGTGGTCCAAGGTCGCGGTGGCGAGCGGCGCCGGCTGGCTGCTGGCGAGCAACGACGGTCCGGACGCCTGGCGCGCGCAGGCGCAACGGATGTTCGAGGGCGCCGAGCTTGCGGAATATGTCGACGGGCCGCGCGGAAGTTACCGCGTGGCGGCTTTTGCCGAGGGCCGTCTGATCGGCGCTTTGTTCATCGGCCCGGCCGCAGCCGCGCCGCAATGGGACACGGTGAAGGCGTTGTTCGAAGCCGAAAGTCTCGGCGATGCGCAACGCCGCGCTGTGCTGTCCGGCAAGTCGACCGACGGCATGGCGGATGCGGGACCGGTGGTCTGCGCCTGCTTCGGCGTCGGCCTCAATGTCATTCGCGGCGCGCTCGACAGTGGTGCTGCGGCGAATGTCGAGGAGATCGGCAAGGCGCTGCGTGCGGGCACCAATTGCGGCTCGTGCCTGCCGGAACTGAAGAAGATCGTCGCGCAACAAGTGAAGCAAGAGAAGACGAATGAGCGAATCCCGCAAACCGCTTGAGGCGCCGCCGGAGCGCATGGGCGCGCTCGCGCGGCTGCCGGTGTTCTATGCGTTGCAGGGCAAGCGCTGCGTGCTGGTCGGCGACGGGCAGGGCGTCGAGTGGAAGCTCGAATTGCTTGAAGCAGCGGGCGCGCAGGTGTGGCGCTTTGCCGTCGATGCGTGGACGCCGGAGGACTTGCGCGGCGCAGCCATGGCGGTCGGCGGATTCGAGGATGACGGTCAGGCGGCGGCCTTTGCCGCTGCGGCCCGCGCTGTGGGCGTTCCGGTCAACGTCATCGACAAGCCAGCGTTCTGCGATTTTTCTTTCGGCGCCATCGTCAATCGCTCGCCTTTGGTGATCGGCATTTCGACGGACGGCGCGGCGCCGGTGTTCGCGCAGGCCATCCGCGCCAAGCTGGAATCGTTTCTGCCGAACGGTTTTGCCCATTGGGCCGCCGCGGCGGGCCGCTGGCGGTCGAAGGTCAAGGAGAGCGGGCTTTCCTTCGTCGGCCGCCGCAAGTTCTGGCAGGTGTTCACGGCACACGCCGTTGCCAATCCGCAGAACGAGCCAAGCGAGAATGACTTCGCGCGCTTTGTCGCCGAGGTGAAAGGGCTGGGCGCCGCCGTTGAGAACGGTTCGGTGACTCTGGTCGGGGCGGGGCCGGGCGATCCGGAGCTGCTGACGCTCCGCGCCGTGCGCGCGCTGCAATCGGCCGACGTCATTCTGTTCGACGATCTGGTGTCCCGCGACGTGCTGGACTTCGCCCGGCGCGAGGCGCGCAAGATGCTGGTCGGCAAGACCGGCTTCGGCCCGTCCTGCAAGCAATCCGACATCAACACGCTGATGGTCGGGCTCGCCAAACAGGGCAAGCGCGTGGTGCGGCTCAAGGGCGGCGATCCCTTTATCTTCGGCCGCGCGGCGGAAGAGATCGATGCCTGCAGGGCGGCGAATATCGCTGTCGATGTGGTGCCCGGCATTACGGCGGCGCAGGGCGCGGCGGCCACGCTCGGCATTCCGCTGACCGACCGCGACAACTCGCGGCGGCTGCAATACGTCACGGGTCATGCCCGCAGCGGCAAGTTGCCGGACGATATCGACTGGCGCGCGCTCGCCGATCCGACGACAACGACCGCGATCTATATGCCGGTGAAGACGCTGGAAGCGCTCGTCGCCAAGGCAATGGCCGAAGGCCTCGACCCACAAACCCCGTCGCTTGCCATCTCGCGCGCCACGCGGCCGGATCAGCAGGTGGTTTCGGCGCCGATCTCATCGCTTTCGGCAAAGATCGCGCAGGCCGCGTTGCCGGGTCCGGTACTGGTCATGCTCGGCCGCGCCATGGCCGGCGTTCAGGCCGCACAAAAAGTCGCCGCCGCGCGCTAGTCCTTGTCGGCAGCCAGAAACGGCAGCATCGCCGCGAGCAGGGCGTCCGGCGCTTCCTCCGGCACATAATGTCCGCAGTCCGGAATGACCGCGCCGCTCAGGTTCGGCGAGAACGCCGCAAACGTGCCGCGCATCGCGTCGCCCAATCCGGCTGACCCGCCGACGGCCAGCACCGGCATGGTCAGCTTGGTCTCCGCTGTGGCTTTGTTCTGATCGATGGAATCGAAAATCGCGCGGTAATAGCCAAGCCCGTTACTCCACGCGCCGGGCTTGGCATAGACGCGGACATATTCATCCATCGCGTCGCTGTCGAAAGCCTTGTCGAAATTCACCGACTTGGACTTGAACAGCCATGTCAGGAATTCGCGCTCACGCCCGCTGATCAGCAGCTCTGGCAGCTCGGGCAAATAGTTGAAGGCGAAGTGCCACGTCTTGGTCAGCTGCGCCGGCGTCATCGTATAAACGGCGGGTGGCGCCATGCCGGGAATGGCGGCGTCGATCGCCACCAGCCGCCGCACGCGCGATGGGTTGCGCACCGCATAGGAATAGCCGAGCCAGGCGCCGATATCATGTGTCACCAGCAAGCAATCTTTTGCGCCGAGATCGTCGAGCAGCGGATTGATGTGATCGGCAATATTCGCGGTGTCGTAGCCTTTGACCGGCGGCGCGGAGTCGCCCATGCCCGGCGGATCGAACGTCACGACGCGATACTGCGCCGCCAGCTTCGGCATCACCTTGCGCCACGCGTGCAGCGATTGCGGCCATCCCGGCACCAGCAGCACCAGCGGTCCGCTGCCGCCTTCGACGACCTGAAGTTCGGCGCCATGCGCGGTGACGCGCCGCTTTTTGAAAGTCCGGTCGAAGGCCGCGCGGTCGTAGTCCGTCATGTTCAGTCCTCTGTGCCGCGCAATCCTATGCGGTCACCGCGCCCTTTGTCGCCTGCCGCAGCCACGTCAGGACAAGCTGAGAGACGGTCTCTTCCTGACCGGTATAGAAGTGATCGCAATCCGGCAGGATGCGGACCTCGCAAGGGCTCGTGCAATTGGCCGCATAGGCTTCCGCCGGATAGGTGTCGGCCGGTTCCTTGTCGCCGCGCGTGAACAGCACCGGCACTTTGGTGCGCCCGGCGCATTCGACGGTGTCCGGCATGTTGTCGGTGTAATCGAGCACGCTTTCCGGGCTCGCAACCCACCACCAGCCCGGTAGCAGCATCAACTCCTTGCCGCGGTCCTCGGCGATCATCTGCCGGGCCTGCGCTTCGATTGCCGGCAACCGGTCGCGTCCGTACAGGCCGTTGGCGCTCATGCGCTTTGTGATGCCTTTGCCGCCGATATGCGCGGACATCAGCACCACCGCGGGCGTTTCCGGATGCGTGGCGGCATAATGCGCGGCGAGCACGCCGCCATTGCTGTGGCCGATGACGATAGGATTGGTAAAGCCGCGGGCCTTGAGCCAGCCGGCGGCGTAGTCGCTGTCGGCAAGCGCCTCGTGCGTGAGCTGAAAGGCGCCGCCGCCGATGTCACGGCCGCCGAGCGACGTCACCATGTCGTGGCCACGCCGGTTGAAGGCGAGGCAAGCGACGCCCGCAGCGACCAACGTCTCCGGCATGAAGCGCGACGGCCCCATATAGAAGTTGTGACAGTTGCCGTGCAGGAACATGGCAACCGACCGGATCGGGCCGCTGTCGGGCGTATAGAAAATCCCGTCTAGCGGGATGGTGTCGGTCGCGATGGAAACGAGTTCGAGTTTCATCGTCCTGATCTCGGCCACGCCCCGGATGCGGTCAAGCCTCCGAACGGCATGCGCAGACCGCGAAAAACACAAGGCGAATGGGCACTGCGGAACCCTGCCCACTGAGTACGCGGCGATTGTTGAAAGCCGCGATTGTGCCTATCATCGCGGCAGGCGGCCCAAGCCGCCAACAAGCCCTTCCAAAAAACGGGCGACAGGGGAGATGCAAGCAATGTCCATCAACAAGACGATTCTGTCCGGCGCGCTGGCGCTGGGATTTGCCGCGGGCGTTTTTGCCGCACCCACTGTCGCCCAGGCGCAGGCGCCGCTCACGGTGAAGTTCGTCCAGCAGCGCGGTCTGCTGTATCTGCCCATCGACATGATGGTCAGCGGCGGCATCCTGCAAAAGGAAGCGACCAAGCTCGGCCTCGGCAAGGTTGAATCGAGCGTGGTGACGTTGAGCGGACCCGGTCCGGTGACCGACGCCTTGTTGTCGGGCGCCGCCGATTACGGCACGGCGGCTTTGCCGTCGCTGTTGACCCTGTGGGACAAAACCCACGGCACCGCCAATGAAGTGAAAGCCGTCGGCGCGGTGTCGAACGGCGCCATGGTGCTCTACACCATCAATCCGAATGTGAAGACCATTAAGGACTTCACCGACAAGGACCGCATCGCGGTGCCGTCGGTGCGCATCTCGTTCAACGCCATGATGCTGCAGATGGCGGCGGAAAAGGAATTCGGCGATCCCAACAAGCTCGATCACCTCACGGTCGGCTTGGGTCATCCGGATGCGGTGGCCGCTTTGTCCGGCGGTTACGGCAAGGCGACGATCACGTCGCACATCGCCGTGCAGCCCTTCACCGATCGCGGCCTGAAACTTCCCGGCGCGCACGTGATTGCCGACAGCCGCGAAGTGTTCGGCGGCCCGCTGACCCAGATCACGCTGCTCTCGACCAAGCAGACCAAAGAAAAGAACCCGGTGTTGTTCAAGGCAGTCGCCAATGCGCTGGAAGAATCCATCAAGGTCGCCAACGCCGACAAGCGCGCCGCCGCCGTGCTCTGGAAAGAAGCCAACAAGGCAAGCGAAAGCGTCGAGGAACTCACGGCGCTGCTCTCGGATCCGGGGTTTGCCTTTACCGCCGAGCCGCACCGCATCGCCTTCTTCGCGGCGTTCCTCAACCGCACCGGCGGCATGAAGTCGAAGGTCGGCGACTGGAAAGAGCTGTTCTGGGAAACCGCGCATCATCAGAAGGGCGACTGACGCTTCGCTCGATTTTATAGGACATCACGCCGGCGCGACCTGAGGGTGGCGCCGGCGTATTTATTTTTATTGTGCATTGCATCAAATCGCGCGGTCGTGCGGGAATTTCTCTTTAGAACGATTGTTGATTGAGCGTGGTCCGACTACGCTGTTTTTATCTGTTCTCATCCGCCTGTCCGGCGATGAGCAAAATACGAATCCCGAGGGGGAACACGACATGATCAATCTCACGATCAATGGAAAATCGCATAGCGTCGATGTCGAGCCGGATACACCGCTGCTCTGGGTGATCCGCGACACCATCGGCATGACCGGCACGAAATATGGCTGCGGCATCGCGCAATGCGGCGCCTGCACCGTGCATATCGACGGCGAGGCCACCCGTTCCTGCGGCATGCAGGTCAGCGACGCGGTCGGCAAGAAGATCACCACCATCGAAGGCCTGGCGCAGAACGGCGTGCCCACCAAGGTGCAGCAGGCCTGGGTCGCGAACGACGTGCCGCAATGCGGCTACTGCCAGAGCGGCATGATCATGGCCGTCTCGGCGCTGCTCAAGGAAAAGCCGAAACCGACCGACGCCGATATCGACGCGGCCATCACCAATATTTGCCGTTGCGGCACCTTCCAGCAGGTGCGCGCCGCGATCCACGAAGCGGCCAAGGCCTGAGGGAGGACATCATGAATTACATGCCCAAACTCAACCGCCGCAGCTTCGTCGTCGGCACCGCCACCGCCGGCCTGTCGCTCGGCTTCAACGTGCCGTTCACCGCCTCGACCAGCGCGCAGGGCGCGCCCGAAATCAACGCCTGGGTCGTCGTCAAGCCCGACGACACCGTCGTCATCCGCATTGCCCGCACCGAAATGGGGCAGGGCACGCTGACCGGCCTCGCCCAGATGGTGGCCGAGGAACTGGAATGCGACTGGTCGAAGGTCACGACCGAATATCCGACCCCCGGCCAGAGCGTCGCCCGCAAGAATCCGTGGGGCGATTTCGGCACCGGCGGTTCGCGCGGTATCCGCACGTCGCACGATTACGTCCGCAAGGGCGGCGCCACCGCCCGCACCATGCTCATCGCCGCCGCCGCGGCGGAGTGGAAGGTGCCGGCGTCTGAATGCTCTGCCGCCAACAGCGTCATCACCCACAAGCCGACCGGCAAGACGACGACCTACGGCAAGGTCGCCTCTGCCGCGGCGCAAATCGAAGCGCCGGCCGACGTGCCGCTGAAGGATCCGAAAGACTGGAAACTGATCGGCAAGAGCGTCAAGCGTCTCGACACGGTCGACAAGACGACCGGCAAGATGGTGTACGGCATCGACGTCAAGCTGCCGGGCATGGTCTACGCCGCGATCAAGGCGGCGCCGGTGTTCGGCAACAAGGTGAAGAGCTTCGACACCGCCAAAGTCGAGAAGATGAAAGGCGTCAAGAAGGTCGTGCAGGTCGGCGACAACGCCGTCGCGGTCGTTGCCGACAGCTATTGGCGCGCCAAGACCGCGCTCGAAGCGCTGCCCATCGTTTGGGAAAAGACCGACAACGACAAGGTCTCCAGCGAGTCGATCTCGAAGTGGCTCAAGGAAGGCTTCGACGCCGACAAGGCTTTCGTCGGCAACAAGAACGGTGACGTGAAGGCGGGATTGGCCGCGGCGGCAAAGACCGTCGTCGCCGAATACTCCTATCCCTACCAGAACCACGCCTGCATGGAGCCGATGAACGCCACCGCGCTCTACACGCCGGACAAGTGCGAAGCCTGGGCCGGCACGCAGCACGGGCAGGCGGCCTTCGCCGCCGTGCTCGAGGCCTCGGGTCTGCCGGCGAGCAAGTGCGAGTTCTACAAGATCATGCCCGGCGGCGGCTTCGGCCGGCGCGGGCGCTCCGACTACGTCACGCAAGCCGTCCTCATCGCCAAGCAGATGCCCGGCACGCCGGTGAAGATGATCTGGTCGCGCGAAGAGGACATGGCGCAGGGCTCGTATCATCCGATCACGCAGTGCCGGATGACGGGCGGCCTTGATGAGAAGGGCAACCTGACGTCGCTTCACATGCGCATTTCCGGCCAGTCGATTCTGGCGGCGCTGCGTCCGGAAGCGATGGTGAACGGCATGGACCCGGCCACGTTCCAGGGTCTCGGTCCGTCCGGCGAAGCCGCGTTCGGTTACGGCGTGCCGAACCTGTTGATCGATCACTCGATGCGCAACCCGCATGTGCCGCCGGGCTTCTGGCGCGGCGTCAACGTCAACCACAACGCCATCTACGTCGAAACCTTCATGGACGAACTGGCCAAGGAAGCCGGTGTCGATCCGCTGGAGTTCCGGCGCCGGTTGATGGCGAAGTATCCGAAGCACCTCGGCGTGCTCAACGCCGTGGCGGAAAAGATCGGCTGGGACAAACCGCCGGCGCCCGGTGTGTTCCGCGGCATCGCCCAGCACATGGGCTTCGGCAGCTACGTCGCCGCCGCCGCGGAAGTGTCGGTCAACGGCAACAATGTGAAGGTGCACCGCATCGTCGCGGCGACCGATCCGGGCTATGCGGTTAATCCGGCGCAGATCGAGCGGCAGGTCGCCGGTTCGTTCGTCTACGGTCTGTCGGGCCTGTTCGTTCAGGAGTGCACCGTCAAGGACGGCGCGATCGAGCAGACCAACTTCGACAGCTACGATTCGATACGCATTGCCCAGATGCCGAAGGTTGAAGCCATCGTCATGCCGAGTGGCGGCTTCTGGGGCGGTGTCGGCGAGCCGACGATCTGCGTGGCGCCGCCGGCCGTGCTCAATGCCATCACGGCGGCGACCGGCAAGCGCTATCGTTCGTTCCCGTTGAAGAACCACGGGCTCACATTGGTGTGATAGCTGGCGCGGGCGGTTACCGCCCGCGCCATTCTTTTGTCATGACGGGGCGTCATCAGAGTGTATGGTGCGCCCATGAATAAAAATCGCGCGACAAGACGCGACGTTCTGAAAACTGCCGCGTTGAAAGCGGCCATGGCGGCTTCGGCCGCCATTTTTCCTTCACCGGCCCTCTCGCAAGCGGCGTCGCCGCGTGTCGTCGTCATCGGCGGCGGTTTCGGCGGCGCGGCCTGCGCCCGCGCGCTGAAGCGAACCGGCACCAAAATCGCCGTCACGCTGATCGAGCCCAACCGCGTCTACACCGCCTGTCCCATGAGCAACGCGGCGATCGCCGGTTTGCGGGTGCTGTCGAGCCAGGAATTCGGCTACGGCCGGCTGCAGGCCGAAGGCATCGAGCTGGTGGCATCGGCGGTTGAAGCGGTGGACGCCGCGGCGCGCAACGTCATGGTCGGCGGCGGGCAGATGATCGAATACGACCGTCTGGTGCTGGCGCCGGGTATCGACTTCATGTGGGACGCGCTTCCGGGTTACTCGCGCGAGGCCGCGACAATCATGCCGCATGCCTGGGCCGGCGGCGAACAGCTCGCCTTGCTGACGCGGCAGATCGCGGCGATGGAGGATGGCGGCGTTGTGGTGATTTCAGCGCCGGTGACGCCGTCGCGGTGTCCGCCGGCGCCTTACGAACGCGCCAGTCTGATCGCGCACATAATCAAGACGCGCAAGCCGCGCTCCAAGGTCATCGTGCTGGATGCCAAGGACAGCTTCACCATGCAGCGCCAGTTTCAGGCCGCGTGGAAGCAGCTTTATTCGGGCGTGCTGGAATATGTGTCGTTGTCGGACGGCGGCCTGGTCACGCAGGTCGATACTGCCACCATGACGGTGACGACCGACTTCGATAAATACACGCCGGCGGTCGCCAATATCATTCCGCGTCAGAAGGCGGGCCGTCTCGCGGAGATCGCGCTGGTCGCGGATCGCACCGGCTGGTGTCCGGTTAATCCGGTGACGTTTGAATCGACGTTGCAGCCCAATATTCATGTCATCGGCGATGCGGCCATTGCCGGCGCCATGCCGCGTTCGGCCTCGTCGGCGGTCAGCCAGGCGAGAATCTGCGCCACCGGCATTGCGGCTTTGCTGGCGGGAAACAGCCCGCCGCCGCCAACGCTCGAGAGTTCGTGTTTCAGCCTGATCGCGCCGGACTATGCGATTTCGCAAACCGGCCGTTATCGCCCCTCGGGCGAGAACTACACCGAGATTGAAACGGTCATCAGCCCGGTCGACGCGCCGCAGGACGTACGCGCCAAGGAGGCGGAGGCCGCGAACGCCTGGTTCACCGCGACCACGACCGAGGTCTTCGGATGAGGAAGCGCGCGGGCCTGACAGCCTTGTGGCTCTGTCTGGCAGCCGCCGCGGCTTATGCCGATGAACTGCCGCCGGTTCGGGTCGAAAACGGCGCCATCGCTACCTCGCTGACCGGCAAGCCGGGCGATGCCGCCCGTGGGCGAACGATTGTGGTCGCCAGAACCGTGGGGCTGTGTCTGCTCTGTCATTCCGGGCCGTTCCCCGAAGAGCGGTTTCAAGGCAATCTGGCGCCGGATTTAAAAGGGGCGGGCAGCCGCTGGTCCGAAGGGGAGTTGCGGCTGCGCATGGTCGACAGCCACAGGCTCAATCCTGACACCATCATGCCGGCCTATTATCAGCTCGACGGGCTCAACCGGGTGGCGCCGGCGTTTCGCGGCAAGCCGCTGTTGACCGCCGAACAGATCGAGGATGTCGTGGCCTTTCTCAAGACGATGCGGGACTAGATGACAGCGAGCGGCACCACACGGCGCGACGTTTTGATCGGCACGTTGGCCGGCGGCTTGGTTGCGACGTTTCGCATCTCCGACGCACGGGCGACCCCCGACGAGATGCGCTCGGCGATCCGCCAGCTGGTCGGCACGGCGCAGGTCCGCAAGGGCAAGGTCGATCTCGACGTGCCGCCGCTGGTCGAGAACGGCAATACGGTGTCGATGGTCATCACGGTCGACAGTCCGATGACCAAAACCGACTACGTTAAAAGCATTCACGTCTTCAACGAGAAGAACCCGCAGCCGAACGTCATCGGCGTTCATCTCGGGCCGCGCGCCGGCAAAGCGAAAATATCGACACGCTTCCGCCTTGCGGATTCGCAAGTCATCACGGCCATCGCGGAAATGAGCGATGGTACGTTCTGGTCGGCGTCGGCGGAAATGATCGTCACGCTCGCCGCCTGTACGGAGACCTTCTGCTGGCCCGTCCGCTCGTCAACGTTCCGGCCAAGGTCAAAAAAGGCCAGGTGTTCGAGATCAAGACATTGATCTCGCACACCATGGAGACCGGCTACCGCTACACGACAACCGGCGACCGCATTCCGCGCAACATCATTACGTCTTTCGCCTGCACCTATAACGGCGAGGAGATTTTTCGCGCCGACCTCTATCCCGCGATTGCTGCCAATCCCTTCCTGACGTTTTTCACCGTCGCGGAAGAAAGCGGAAAACTGGAATTCACCTGGAGCGGCGACAACGGGTTTCTCGAAACCGCCACTGCAATGGTGACGGTGGAATGAGACGCGCCGGCCTTCGTGCGCTGATGGGCGCGTTGGCGCTCATTGCCGTTTCGGGCCCGGCTGGCAGCACGGATATCCCGCTCGACCAGCGCCGCTCCGGCTACGCCGATCTCGGCCGCGATACCAAAACCATGCAGGACGACGACACCTCTAATCCCGCGACCTTGTGGGTGCAGGATGGTGAGACGTTGTGGAATCAAAAAGCAGGTGCTGCCGGCAAAGCCTGTGCCGACTGCCACGGCGACGCGACGGCCAGCATGAAGGGTGTCGCCGCACGCTACCCGGCCTTCGACATCGCGCGGAAGGGCCCGGTCGATCTCGAACAGCGCGTCAACATGTGCCGCACCGGGCAGCAGAAAGCGCCGCCGCTGGCCAATGAAAGCCGCGAATTGCTGGCGCTGACGGCCTATCTCGGCCGCCAGTCGCGCGGTCTGCCGATCGATCAATCCGATACCCGCCTGACGCCGGCCATCGAAGCCGGGCGCAAACTGTTCACGCAGCGCATGGGCCAGATCAATCTGAGCTGCGCGCAATGTCACGACGACAACTGGGGCAAGCAGCTGTCGAGCAGCCTGGTGCCGCAGGGCCATCCGACCGGCTATCCGATCTACCGGCTGGAGTGGCAGAACCTCGGCTCGCTGCAGCGGCGGCTGCGCAACTGCATGATCGGGATGCGCGCCGAGCCCTACGACTACGGCGCGCCGGAAAGCGTGGCGCTCGAGACCTATCTGATGTGGCGCGCCCGCGGCTTGAATCTCGAAACCCCGGCTGTGCGGCCCTGACCGGATTGGTCTAGGATCGCCGGCAACAAAAAGACTGCCGGGGAGGCTGGGCCGTGGAATTGAAGATTCGTCGCCGTTTTACGATCGTTGAAGAACGCGCCATCGAAGCCGGAAAGGTCGCCGAGACGCCGCTGCGCAAGGTCGCCGCGGTCTGCGTTCTGGAAAATCCGTACGCCGGGAAATACGTCGACGATCTATCGGCGCTGATCGAGGCCAGCCGGGGGCTCGGCAAATCCATTGGCGAACAGGCGCTGGCGGCGCTCGCGCCCTTCAAGGTGCAAAGCTACGGCAAAGGCGGGCTGGTCGGCACGGCCGGCGAGCAGGAGCATGCCAACGCGCTGCTGACGACGGCCTTCGCCAATCCCATCCGCGACCAGATCGGCAATGCGGAGGCCTGGGTGTCGTCGATGACCAGGGTCGCGGGTCCGGGCGCGATGATCGACATTCCGATGAACTGCAAGGACGACGTTTATGTGCGCTCGCATTACGACGGCATGACACTGGTTTTGCCCGACGCGCCGTTGCCGGATGAAATCGCCATCATCTTCTGCATCGCCAATCGCGGCCGTCTCAACGCGCGTGTCGGCGGCATGACCTTCGACGAAGCGCAGAAGAAGAGCGCATGATCCCGAAAAGTGGGAACCGGTTTTCGGACAAGATCATGCGCAAAAGGAATGCACTTCCATGAAAACCGCGATCGTCAATCTTAAGACCATCGTCAGCGGCGACTGGCGGAAGCCTTTTGCCAAAGGCGACACCATCATCAGCGACAAGGGCAAGATCACGCATGTCGGCACCGCCGACGCGGCGTTGCTGGCGGACTGCGACGTCGTGATCGATGCCGACGGCGCCGTCGCCATGCCCGGCCTCATCGACTCGCACGTTCACATCGCGTTCGGCGATTACACGCCGCGGCAGAAGACGGTCGGCTTTCTCGAAAGCTATACGCATGGCGGCGTGACGACGTCGATCACGGCGTCCGAGGTGCATGTGCCGGGCCGACCCAAGGATCCGGAAGGGGTGAAGGCGCTGGCGGTCGCCGCGCTCAAGAGCTTCGAGAATTTCAGGCCCGGCGGCATGCGCGTGCATGCCGGTTCGGTGATCCTCGAACCGGGGTTGAAGGAAAGCGATTTCGACGAGCTCAAGGCCAAGGGCGTCTGGCTCGCCAAGGCCGGGTTCGGCGCCTTCAAGACGCCCTACGACTACAAGCCGATGATCGCCTGGGCCAAGGCGCGCGGCATGGTGACGACGGTGCATACCGGTGGCTCGTCCATTCCGGGCTCGTCCGGAATCTGGGCCGAGCACATTCTGGCGCTCGATCCGGACGTGTCGTTTCACGTCAATGGCGGCCCGGTGGCGATGCCGGACGAGGGATTTCCCCGGCTGGTGAATGAATCGAAGGTCGCGCTGCAGGTCTGCACCGCCGGCAATCTGCGGACGACCCTGTGGCTGAGTCGGCTTGTGCGCGAAGCCGACCAGTTCGATCGGCTTCTGATCGCCACCGATACGCCGACCGGCAGCGGCATCATGCCGTTGGGCATGATGTACACGATCACGCATCTGGCGAGCCTCGCCGACATGCCGCCGGAGATGGCCATCGCCGCGGCGACCGGCAATAACGCTATGATTTATCGGCTGAATTCAGGATTCATCGCGCCCGGCAAGGATGCCGATATCGCCGTCATCGACGCCTGTTCGGGCGGCTCGAAGGACGACGCGCTGTCGGCGCTGGCCAATGGTGACGTAGCCGCCGTAAGTACCGTCATGACCGACGGCATCCCGCGCTTCGTCGGCCGCAGCCGCAACACGCCGGAGGGAATCCGGCGCGTACGCGTCGCGAAAAGTACCGTGATGCAGGACTTCAGCGACGCGGCGCACTAGAAGCGCGGGCGGAATCCCTTGTCGGTCTTGTCGATGAAGCCGGCGAACGGCGAGCCGACATGGCCCGGGAACACCATCGCGCCGGTGGCGGCGCAATCCTCGAACACACGGCGCCGGCTGATGCGGGCCTCGTTGACGTTCGAGTTCTTCGGGAAATTCCAGTCGGGATAGTAGATCTGCAGCAGGTGATGAAACACGTCGCCCGTGATCATCGCGGTGCTGCTGCCAAAATTCATCTTGAAGACGAAGTGGCCGGGCGAGTGGCCGCCGGCCGGCAGAATGTCTATAAACTCGTTGAGCTTGTGCGGGCCGGTGACGAGGTCGGCGCGGCCGGCCTCGACGACCGGCACAACGCATTCGCGGAACGTGCCGAACTCCGCCGGCGGCGTCGCCGGATCGGCATCGTCCTTCTGGAAATAATCGAAATCGACCTTCGAGAACACGTAACGCGCATTCGGGAAGGTCGGCACCCACTTGCCGTCACGCAACTGCGTATTCCAGCCCAGATGGTCATGATGCAGATGCGTGCACATGACCATATCGATTTCGTCGGGCCGTGCGCCCGCCGCCGCAAGGCGGTCGAGCCACGGTTCGTTGAGCATGTTCCAGTGGGGGCGGGTCGGCCGCGGCTTGTGATTGCCGCAGCAGCAATCGATCAGGATCTTCTTGCCGTCGACCTGGAGCAGCCAGCTGTGGACGCTGAGCTTGATCTTCTTGCTGGCGATTTCGTAGTGGTCCGGCGCCAGCCAGTGACCATGCTCCTTCAAGTCGGCTTCCGAGAATTCCGGAAAGATATCCGCGATCGGATAGACCGGCAGATAGGTTTCCTCGATCCGCGTGATCGTCGCTTTGCCGACTTTGAAGACCTGCATCGCTTTCCCCCTCGGTTTTTTTGGGGACTACCAGAGACCCTTCAACCGGCCGCCGTCAAGGTTCAGCGACACGCCCGTGATGTAGCTGGCGCGTTCCGAGCACAGGAAGACGGTGGCGTTGGCGAGCTCTTCCGGCTTGCCCATCCGGCCCAAGGAATTCTTCTTGGCGGCGAGCTTGCGGGCTTCGTCCTCGGACTGGACGTTGAGCTCTTTTTTCAGGCCCTCGGTATTCATGACCCAGAGATTGGTCGCGACCCAGCCGGGGCAGATGGCGTTCACGAGCACGTTGTCCGGGCCGAATTCCTCCGACAGCGACTTCGTCAGGTTGAGCAGGGCGCTGTTGGTGATGGCGCTGCCGAACATGTACGGATCCGGTTCCTTGCCGGCGCCGCCGATGGTGTTGACGATGCGGCCCCACTTCTGCGCCTTCATCAGCGGATAGACGGTGCGGATGGCGCGCATGAAGCCGAACAGCTTGGTCTCAAGCTGGTTCTTCAGTTCATCGTCCTTGAGCGCTTCGAAGCGGCCCGAATACATCGTGCCGGCATTGTTGACGAGAATGTCGACGCCGCCGAGCTTTTCCTTTGCGGTCTCGACCATGCGCTTGATGTCGGCTTCGTTGCGCATGTCGACCTGCACGGCGTGAACTTCGCCACCTGTCTTCTTGGCCAGCTCGTCGCGCGCCTTGTTGACCTTGTCGAGGGTCCGGCCCGCGATCAATACGCGTACGCCTTCCTCGAGAAACTGCCGCGCGGTTTCAAAACCGATGCCGCTGCCGCCGCCGGTGACGATCGCGCGCTTGCCCTTGATGCCCATATCCATTGTGTCGTTCCTTCCCTTACTTTCTTGCTTGTACTCGCTTGACGCCATTGGCTCATCAATAGAGTATTCGGCCACCTCATACATCATAAGAAACGATAGGGGGAGGGATGGATCTCGGCCTGCAGGGCAAAGTTGCCTTGGTTACCGGCGCCTCGCGCGGAATCGGCAAAGCCGTCGCACAAACACTGATCAATGAAGGATGCCGCGTTGCGATCTGCGCGCGCGATGGCGAACGTTTGCGCGCTGCGGTTCATGATCTTTCACATGGCAAAAATAATGGCGACGTGATTGGAGTCTCGACCGACGTCACCGATGAAGCTGCAGTGCAGCAATTCGTCGCGACGGCGCACAAGACGTTTGGCCGCATCGACATCCTCGTCAATAACGCCGGTACTCATTTGCGCGGCACGGTCGATACGACGACGCTCGACATTCTCAACCGGCAACTGCGCGACAAGGTGTTCGGGTTCTTCGCCATGATCCAAGCCGTGTTGCCGATCATGCGCGGCCAGAAAGACGGACGGATTGTGAATGTCATCGGACAGGCCGCCCGGCACCCGCATCCGGATCGCTTTCCGTCCGGCGTGACCAACGCCGCCTGCATGGCATTGACCAAGTCGGTTGCCGACGCCGTGGCGCGCGACAACATCCGCGTCAACGCCGTGTGCCCGCAATATATTGAATCGGAATTGCTGGCGTCGCTGATCGACAAGGAAATGCGCGAACGCAAGGTGGATCGCGCCACGGCCTCCGCCGGATTCTCGCGCGCCAATCCGCTCGGTCGCACAGGTACGCCGGAAGAGGTGGCGGATCTCGTGTCGTTCATGGTGTCCGACAGCGCCAATTTCATTGCCGGCAGTGCCGTCAGCATCGACGGTGGCTATCACCGCTACGTGTTCGGGTAAGCGCCATGGACTTGGGACTCAAAGACAAGATCGCGCTCGTTACCGGCGGCAGCAGCGGCATCGGTTTAGCGATCGCGGCGAAGCTCGCGGCGGAAGGCTGCAAGATCGCCATTGCGGGACGCGACAAGGCGAAGCTGGACGCGGCCGCCGCCGGCATTCCGGGGACGAAGGCGTTTTCCGGCGATGTGCGTGCGCCGGCGCAGGTGAAGAAGCTCGTCGATGACGTGGTCGCGGCATTCGGCCGTATCGATATCGTCGTCAGCAATGCCGGGACGCATCTGCCGGGCCGCATGGAAGACGTCGAGACGGCGGCGCTGTTGAAGCATCTCGAAACCAAGGTGATCGGCGCCTGGGAATTGGCCAAATGCGTCACACCGCATATGCGCAAGCAGGG
>CAIYTE010000088.1 GCA_903929045.1 uncultured Hyphomicrobiales bacterium | reverse complement strand
CGCCGACCAAGCTGATGAAGAACGAGGGCTATGGCCGCGGCTACGCCTACGACCATGATCAGGATGAAGCCTTTTCCGGCCAGAACTACTTCCCGGACGCACTGCCGCGGCAGCAGTTCTATTCGCCTGTCGAGCGCGGGTTTGAGCGCGAAATCCGCAAGCGCCTCGATTACTGGGACAAGCTACGCAAGGAACGGGGCGAATGAGGCTTTTGGCGGCGGTGGTGGTGCTGGGGCTCGGCGCGTCCGCCGGCCAGGCCTCGGAAAGCGTTCTGGGCCGCTGGGCGGCCAACGCGGATTCCTGCTGGGGTGGGGGCAGTACGCCCGCCGAGTCGCCCTTTGTGGTATCGAGTTACGCGGTGCGCTGGCTGGGCGATACATGCCGGGTCGGACGCATGTATAAGACCGGCGAAACCGTCCACGTCCAGGCCTTCTGCTGGAGCGTGGAGGGCGAGCGCACCATTCCGGTGTCGATGACCCCAAAAGCCGGCAAGCTGGCGGTGGTCTGGAACAGAGGCGCGCACGCGGATCTGCAGCGCTGCCCGTGACGATTTGAATTTGAAGTGGAAGTTTTGAGATGAGAATGCGCAAGGGCGGTTACGGCGGCGGCAAGAGCGACAGGCCCGAGCGCAAGCTCGGCAAGGCCCCCATTCGCAAGGAGTCGGCGCCGCGCGGCCGGGGCAACGGTCGGGATCGCGACGAGCGCAACAAGGAGCGCTCGAAAAAGCGGTTCGAGGATCGCCTGACGGTGCGGCAGTCGGACCGCGCCACTAAAAGCGCGCCGAAGCGTGGCGCCGGCAAGGGCCGTCCCTTCGTCGGGCGCGAGCCGGTTGTCGTCGCGCCGCCTCCGGCACCCGCCAAGCCCGCGTTCTTTTCCTCCGCCGTGCAGAACATCACCGTGACGCCGGATGAAAACGACATGCGCGTCGATCGCTTTTTCGAGGCGCGGTTTTCCGGTCTGTCGTTCAGCCACATCCAGCGCATCATCCGCAAAGGCGAAGTGCGCGTCGATGGCAAGCGCACCGAGCCCAAGAACAGACTCGAAGCCGGGCAGGTGGTGCGCATTCCGCCGTTGCAGCTTGAGCGTCCGGTGCCGCGCGAAGACGCGCCGCAGGCGATGAAGGATCGCGACTTCATCCGCTCGATCACCTTGTTCGAAGACGACGACGTCATGGTGCTGAACAAGCCGATGGGGCTTGCAGTGCAGGGCGGCTCCGGCACGACGCAGCATATCGACGGCATGCTTGGTGCGTTGCGCGGCCAGCATGCGGATGCGCAGCGCCCGCGCCTTGTGCATCGTCTCGACAAGGACACGGCGGGCTGTCTCCTCGTCGCCAAGACGCGTTTTGCGGCCGCGGCGCTCGCCAAGACGTTCCGCACGCGCGCGGCGCGCAAGATCTATTGGGCTTTGGTCGCCGGCGTGCCGAAGCCGAAGCAGGGCCGCGTCTCGACCTATCTGGCGAAGCAGCAGGAGGAGGAAGACTCCTATATGCGCATCGCGCAGCACGGCGAACGCGACGCCGTGCATGCCGTGACCTATTACGCCGTGGTCGAAACAGCGGCGCAAAAGCTCGCCTGGATTTCGCTCAAGCCCGTGACCGGCCGCACGCATCAGCTGCGTGCGCACATGGCGCATGTCGGCAATCCGATTGTCGGCGATCCGAAATACTTCAATATCGAGAACTGGGAATTGCCCGGCGGCATCCAGGCCAAGCTGCATTTGTTGGCGCGGCGCATTGTCGTACCGCATCCGCGCGGCGGCACCATCGATATGTCCGCGCCGCTGCCGCCGCACATGCAGCAATCGTGGAACCTGCTTGGCTTCGACAATACGCGCTACGATCCGATTGAAGACGCGCCCGAGGAAGAGTAACGTGAAATTGTCATCGCCGGGCTTGTCCCGGCGATCCCGATAGCGGCCCCGAGTGTTAGTTTCCTGAACGGGATGGCCGGGATAAACCCGGCCATGACAGGCATGAAATATCGGGTGATCCTTACAATGATGCTCTGTGCGCTGGTGCTGTCCAGCCATGCGCGCGCGCAATCAGCTGACGACGACCGCTACAGCATCATGCGGCCCGAACCGTGGCTGCCGCCGAAATACCATTCGCCGCGCGGCACGCCAGAGCGCCAGGTCGCGCCACCGCGCATTCATGTGCCGCAACGGCAGGTGACCACGCCGCCGCCGATGCTGGTGCCGCAGACCGGGCAGGTGTTGCCGAACATGCCAGTGATCAACGGCGCAGGTCCCGGCGGCCGCGAAACGTCGCAGGATCGCGCCGTGCGCTGCGCGAACCAGGCGGGCGTCTACGGTGCGAACGCCGGCAATCCCAGCAGTTACGTGAACAGTTGTATCAATCAGTAATCCGTCACCCTGAGGTGCGAGCGTAAGCGAGCCTCGAAGGGCGACGGCCCGCCAACCTTCGAGGCTCGCCGCAAGCGCGGCTCACACCCCAGGATGACGGCACTTAAATCTCTTCCATCACCTGCGCGTAGGAGATCACGGCGAACAGCGCCGTGCCGCCGACGATGTTGCCGATCAACACCGGTACGAAGAACTGTCCCAGCATCTGCCACGGCTGCCAATCTCCGGCCAGCATCAGCATGTTGGCTTCCATCGAGCCGGCGACGATGTGGGTGAACCCGCCGATGGCAATGACGTAGGTCATCATCGTGATCACCAGGAATTTCGCGCTCTCGGCGGACGGGATCATCCACACCATCGCCGCGATCAGGAAGCCTGAGGAGATGCCGTGAAACACCATCTCCGTCCAGGATAGCGCCAGCAGATCGCGGCTGATGGCTTGCATGCCCTGCAGCAGTTCGGCGGGTAGCGCCGGCGTGAAGGTGCAGAAGAGGGCGGCGAACAAGGTGCCGCAGAAATTCGCACCGAGCACGATCCCCCACAGCCGCGCCATGCGCCAGACCGACTTCAGCGTCAGGTCTTTCAGTACCGGTAGCACAGCGGTGATCGTGCTCTCGGTGAAAAGCTGCTGATTGCCGAGCACGACCATGAGGAAGCCGACGCAATAGCCGAGTTTTGATACTAGCGGCTGCCAGTCCGCTTCCGGCAGATGCTCTTCGAGAATGGCCTGCGCCAGCAGCGAGAAGCTGATCGACAGTCCCGCCGCCACGCCCGACCACCACAGCGAGGTGGCGGGACGCGCCATCTCGTCGTCGCCGAGCCGCCGCACGACCTCGTAGATCACGGGTGTGCGCGGCGTCGACATTTCCTCGACGTCGTGGACTTCCTTTTCCGTGATGCCTTTGGCACCGCGTTTCGGGGCCTTGCTGGCAGCCGTCATGGCGCAAAACCCCTGAGAAGACTGAAGTTCTAACGTCACCGGGCAGTCGCGGTTCCGTATGCGGAACTGCGGCACCTTGACAGGCAACCAAAAGGTTGCATATAGAGTCCATGGTCGATACAGGGATGGATGCCGTCTTCAAGGCGCTGGCCGACGAAAGCCGCAGGGATCTTCTCGATCGCCTGCGTGCCGACAACGGCCAGACACTGGGACAGCTTTGCGCGGCACTGCCGGGCATGACGCGGCAGGCGGTCAGCAAGCATCTCGGCATCCTCGAAGAGGCGAACCTGGTCGCAACGGTGAAGCGAGGCAGGGAGAAGCTGCACTACCTCAATCCGGTGCCGATCCACGAGATCGGCGAACGCTGGATCGGAAAATTCGAACGCTCACGCCTTGAGGCGCTCAACGACCTGAAAAATGCACTCGAACAGGAGAAGCGTTATGAGTAAGCCGACCTACGTCTACGTCACCTATATCCGTGCAACCGCCGACAAGGTGTGGGCCGCGCTGACGGACCCGGAATTTACCGCCAAGACATGGTTCGGCGCGCGTCATGAAACCGAATGGAAGCCCGGTGCTGCGTGGCGTCTGATTCTGGCCGATGGCCGTCTCGCCGACTCCGGTGAGATCGTCGAGATCGACAAGCCGCGCCGTCTGGTCCTCAAGTGGCGCAACGAATGGAAGCCGGAAATCAAGGAAGAGGGTTGGTCGCGCTGTACGATCACGATCGAGTCCGAAACGGACGACGCCGTGAAACTCACTGTGACGCACGAAACCAGCGGGCCGAAAATGATCGAGGCGGTGTCGGGCGGCTGGCCACGCATTCTGTCGAACGTCAAGTCGCTGGTGGAAACCGGCGATGTCGCGCTCAGGCAGAAAGTGTCTTGAGCCAGCGATGATCGACGTCAGTGGCGGCGCTGACCGACGCCGCGTTCACGGAGCGTTATTTCGGCGGTCTTGCTGTTGAGGCCCAGCAGACACCGGCGCTGCTGGAAACCGGTAACCCTCTCGTGATCAAAATGGCGCTGCCCGTGGCGATGATGGAGGCCATTAAAGCATTGAAAAAATAAGGAAAAGTGTCGGTCTGCGGCATTAAAATAAAAGTTCCGCTAGGGATTTATCAACGCCTTAGCCCTATACCGGTACTACAGATTTTTTCCGGAGTATCGATGGACCCGCGAGCCAGCGCCACGCCTGCCGCTCTTTCACCGGCGGCGGCGGAATTGAAACCGGCCGCGGTCACCCGTTGGACGGCACAATTGGCGGATCCGCAATGCGAACGGGACTTCCGGCAATACCGGCTCGCCGACGACCGGCGCCGCGCCGGCATTTTGATGGTGCTGGTCTCAGCCGGCAGCGCCTTCAATTTTCTCATCGAGCTCAATCGTTACCTCGAGCACGGCACCGATGCCGTCCGGCTCGTTCCGTCATTTGCGTCGATCTGGGTGCCGCTGGTCGTCCTCTACATCGTGCGGCGCATGACCTCGCCGGTGTCGCTCGAAGTCCTGATGGTCATCAGCGGTCTTGTCGGCGGCTGTTCACGCCTGACGCTGCTGACGCTGCAGCCGCCGGAAATCGCCATGTGGCCGACCATGGCGGTAGCGATGATCCTGATCGTCTATCTCTATATGCCAGTGAGGTTCGTGACCTCGATCGTGCTGACCGCGGCGCTCTCGGTGCTGGCGGTGTCGGGGTGGTTCACGGTGGCGCAGGGCAGGGTGCCGACGGAAGTGCTCGCGCGGGGCTTCCTCTGGATCGTGCTGGCGAACGCGCTGGGCTTCATCGCCGCGAACTCTCTTCAACGCAGCCTGCGCATCCAGTTCGCGCAAGGCTTGTTGTTGCAGAACCTCCTGTCCACTGACTCCCTCACCAGCATCGCCAATCGCCGCCGCTTCGACGACGAGTTGTCGCGCGAATGGCGTCGCTGCGAGCGCGCCGGTATGCCGCTGTCGCTGCTGATGATCGATGTCGATCACTTCAAGGCCTATAACGACCACTTCGGCCATGTGCAGGGCGACGAGGCGCTGCGCCAGGTCGCGAAATTGCTGGGCGCGGGTGCGAAGCGTCCCGGCGATCTGGTCGCGCGTTACGGCGGCGAAGAGTTCGTCTGTCTGTTGCCGGGGATCGGCGTCGGTGGCGCCAGCATGGTCGCCGGCAAGCTGATCGACGCGGTGCGGCACGCCAACATTCCGCATCCGCGTTCGCCGCTCGGCCCGCGGCTGACCATCAGCGTCGGCTCCGCGACCGCCATCGATATGTCCGGCGATCCGCTGGCGCTGGTCGCCTATGCCGACAAGCTTCTCTACGCCGCCAAGGCTGGTGGCCGCGATCAGCTTATCATCGGTGAATTGACGCCGCCCCTTGTCGTTGCCGCTCGCGCGGCTTAAGCGCTGGCCTGATCCAGCACCGCGATATCATCAGCGGACAGCTTTAGCGCCGCCGCCTTCAGAACATCCTCGAGCTGTTTAACGCTGGTGGCGCTGACGATCGGCGCGGTTACGCTCGGCCGCGCGATGAGCCAGGCCAGCGACACCTGCGCGGGCGTTGCGTCGTGACGCGCCGACACCGCATCGAGTGCTTTCAGCACAGCGAGTCCACGGGCGTCGAAATACTTTTTCACCTTGCCGCCGCGGTTGGGATTTCTCGCGGCTTCTTCCGCTGAGCGGTATTTGCCGGTGAGAAAGCCCGCCGCCAGCGAATAATAGCTGATGACACCGATTTTTTCGGCGCGGCAGATCGGCTCGTACCGGGTCTCGAAATCCTTGCGGTCATAGAGATTGTAGTTCGGCTGCAGGCTTTGATAGCGGGGCAGGCCGCTCGCCGCGAGCGACTCCTTGAGCCGTTCGGGCGTGATGTTCGACGCGCCGATGGCGCGCACCTTGCCCTGCTGGATGAGCTGCGCGTAAGCCGACAGCGTTTCCTCGACGGGCGTCTGCGGATCGTCGAAATGCGTCTGATAGAGATCGATGCAGTCGACCTGCAGCCGCTTCAGCGAGTCCTCGGCCTGGCGCAGGATGTAGTCCTTTTTCACGCTGTTGCCGTCGCCCATGTCGGCGCCGACCTTGGTGGCGATCACCGTCTTGTTGCGCTTGCCGCTTTTCTTCAGCCATCGGCCGATGATGGCTTCGGACTCGCCGCCGGTGTGGCCGCTGACCCAGCGTGAGTATGAGTTGGCCGTGTCGATGGCGTTGAAACCGGCTTCGGTGAAAGCATCGAGCAGGGCGAACGACGTCTTCTCGTCGGCGTTCCAGCCGAACACATTGCCGCCGAGCATGATCGGCGCAATGCGCAGATCGGATTGGCCAAGTTGGCGGTGTTCCATGGCGTGTCCTCTTCTTACCCTCCTCTGGAGGGGGAGGGTCGTCCGCCAAAGCGCGCAGCGCGTTGGCGGGCGGGGTGGGGTGATTGCAATTGTTTGATAAAGCGCTTCACCCCCTCCCGCCAGCCTTGCTGCGCTCGGCCGGCGACCTCCCCCCTCCAGGGGGAGGTGAAGAGAGAGTGTGCGCGATGAAGGCTACCGCAAACTGGCGTTGATTTTGTCGAGCGTCGCCTGGCCGGGGCAGAGCTCGGCGGCTTCCAGCACGTTCAACGGTGTATCGACCGTGTCGAGATGGGCGTGCAGGTCTTCGCCGTCCTTGTCCATGTAGAGCAGGCCGGTGACGATCTGGCCCTTCGACGCATGCTTCTGCAGGAAGCCCATCGCCGCCGTGCGGTCATGGATGTCATAATCGGCGTCGAGCTTGCGCAGCGCCAGCTTCGAGCCGTCATGCTGCTCGACGATCTCGACCGTGCCGGGCTCGTACTGCACTTCGATCGGCATGCGCGACGAGATGAAATCGAGCTTGTTCACCGCCTCGTTGTGCTCGCGCACGAAGTCGAAGCTCTTGGTCGAGCCGGCGTGATTGTTGAAGGCGACGCAAGGTGAAATGACGTCGATAAACGACGCGCCCTTGTGCTGGATCGCCGCCCGGATGATCGGCACCAGCTGCTGCTTGTCGCCGGAGAAGGAACGGGCAACGAAGCCGGCGCCGAGCTGCAGCGCCATGGCGACGAGGTCGATGGAATTGTCGGTGTTGACGGCGCCGCGCTTGGATTTCGAGCCGCGGTCGGCGGTGGCGGAGAACTGGCCTTTGGTCAGGCCGTAAACGCCGTTGTTTTCGACGATGTAGGTCATGTTGACGCCGCGGCGTACCGAATGCGCGAACTGGCCGAAACCGATGGAGGCTGAATCGCCGTCTCCAGAGACGCCGAGATAGATCAGGTCGCGGTTGGCGAGATTGGCGCCGGTCAGCACCGACGGCATGCGGCCGTGCACGGAGTTGAAGCCGTGCGAATTGCCGAGGAAGTAGGTCGGCGTCTTCGACGAACAGCCTATGCCTGAAATTTTCGCCACACGGTGCGGTTCGATCGACAGCTCGAAGCAGGCCTGGATGATCGAGGCTGTGATCGAGTCGTGGCCGCAGCCGGCGCAGAGCGTCGACACGGTGCCTTCGTAATCGCGGTGGGTGTAGCCCAGCTCGTTGCGGGGCAGGCCGGGGTGATGAAATTTCGGTTTGGCGAGGTAGGTCATGAATTCACCTTCATCGGCTTGACCTTCAAGGCATCGAGGTGATCGCCGATGGCCTTGGCGATGAACCGTGCGGTGATCGGCGTGCCGTCATAGTGCAGGATCGGCACCAGCCGCACCGGGTCGATGCCGCATTCATTGACGATCAGCGAGCGCAGCTGCGCGTCGCGGTTCTGTTCGACGACGAAGACGAAGTCGTGGTCGGCGACGAACGAGTTGACGCTCGAGTGGAACGGGAAGGCGCGGATGCGCATGCGGTCGAGCGCATGGCCGCGCGCTTCGATCATATGGATCGCTTCGTCCATCGGCGGCGCCGTGGAGCCGTAGTAGATGACGCCGTATTTGGTCGCCTTGTCGGCGGTGGCGATCAAAGGCCGCGGCACCATGTCCTTGGCCGTGTCGAACTTGCGGATCAGCCGCTGCATGTTGTCGACGTAGGGCGCGGCTTCCTCGGTGTATTTGGCGTAGCGGTCGCGCGACGTACCACGGGTGAAGAACGAGCCCTTGGTCGGGTGCGTGCCGGGATAGGTACGGTAGGGGATGCCGTCGCCGTCGACGTCGAGATAGCGGCCGAAATCCTTGCCGGATTCCAGTTCTTCGGCGGTCATCACCTTGCCGCGGTCATAGACGCGGCTGTCGTCCCATTTGAACGGTTTTGACAGATGCGTGTTCATGCCGATGTCGAGATCGAGCATGACGAAAATGATCGTCTGCAGCCGGTCAGCGAGGTCGAAGGCCTGCGCGCCGAATTCGAAGGCTTCGGTCGGGTTCTCCGGGAACAGCAGCACGTGCTTGGTGTCGCCGTGTGACGCGTAGGCGCAGGAAATCACATCGCATTGCTGCGTGCGGGTCGGCATGCCGGTCGAGGGACCGGCGCGCTGCACGTCGAAGATCACCGACGGAATTTCAGCGAAATAGGCGAGGCCTATGAACTCCTGCATCAACGAAATGCCGGGGCCCGAGGTGGCGGTGAAAGCGCGGGCGCCGTTCCAGCCGGCGCCGATCACCATGCCGATGGAGGCGAGCTCGTCCTCGGCCTGCACGATGGCGTATTTGGCCTTCTTTGTTTCCGGATCGATGCGGAATTTGGCGCAATGCTTGGTGAAAGCGTCCGCCACCGAGGAGGAGGGCGTGATCGGATACCAGGCGCAGACCGTGGCGCCGCCATAGACCGCACCGAGCGCGGCCGCCGAATTGCCCTCGACGAAAATGCGGTCGCCGATCTTGTCGGTCTTCTTCAGCCGCAGGCCGAGCGGGCATTCGAGATTGAGCGTGGCGTAATCGCGGCCGATGTGCAGCGCTTTGATATTGGGGGCAATGAGTTTGTCCTTGCCCTTGTACTGCTCGCCGATCAGCTTCTCGACAACGTCGACGTCCATCTCCAGCAGCGCCGTCAGCGCGCCGATATAGATGATGTTCTTGAACAGCTGGCGCTGGCGCGGGTCGGTGTATTCGCGATTGCAGATGGCGGTCAGCGGCACGCCGACGACCGAAATATCCGAACGAAATTTCGACGCTGGCAGCGGCTTGGTGGAATCGTAGAACAGGTAACCGCCGGGCTCGATCGAGGCGATGTCCTTGTCGAAGGTCTGCGGGTTCATCGCCACCATCAGGTCGGTGCCGCCGCGGGCGCCGAGATGGCCGGCTTCCGAGACGCGCACCTCGTACCAGGTCGGCAGGCCCTGAATGTTGGACGGGAAGATGTTGCGTGGCGCCACGGGGATGCCCATGCGCATGACGGCGCGCGCGAACATTTCGTTGGCCGAGGCGGAGCCCGAGCCGTTGACGTTGGCGAAGCGGACGACGAAGTCGTTTACGCGGCTGATCGGCGTGGCGGTCGACATGAATTCCCTGCGTAGGTCATATCCAGAAAGAACTTTTGCATGTCCCAGGCGCCGGTCGGACAACGCTCGGCACAGAGTGAGCAGTGCAGGCAGACGTCCTCGTCTTTCACCATGACGCGCCCGGTCTTGAGCCCGCCCTCGACGTAGAGGTCCTGCGTGAGATTGTCGGCCGGCGCGGTGAGGCGCTTGCGCAGCTCCGCTTCCTCGCCGTTCTCGGTGAAGGTGATGCAGTCCATCGGGCAGATATCGACACAGGCGTCGCATTCAATACAAAGCTGCGCCGAGAACACCGTCTCGACGTCGCAGTTGAGACAGCGGCCGGCTTCCTTCACCGCCAACTGAATGTCGAAGCCGAGTTCGACTTCCGCCTTGATGTCCTTGAGCGCGACCACGGTGTCGCGGTGCGGCACCTTGTAGCGCTTATCCGGCTCGATCTCGTTGTCGTAGGACCATTCGTGGATGCCCATCTTCTGGCTCATCAGATCGACGGCCGGGGCGGGGCGGTCGGTGATGTCCTCGCCGTTGAGCAGCTTGTCGATCGACACCGCGGCCTCGTGACCATGCGCCACAGCCCAGATGATGTTTTTCGGGCCGAACGCGGCGTCGCCGCCGAAGAACACCTTCGGGTTGGTCGAAGCGAAGGTGATTTTATCGACCTTCGGCATGTGCCATTCGTCGAAGTCGATGCCGCAGTCCTTCTCGATCCAGGGGAAGGCGTTTTCCTGACCGACCGCAACGAGAACGTCGTCGCAGGGGAAGTGAACGTCCGGCTCGCCTGCATTGACCAGCTTGCGGCGGCCCTTGGCGTCGAACTCGGCCTTCACCTTCTCGAACACAACGCCGGTGAGCTTGCCGTTGTCGTGTGTGAATTCCTTCGGCACCAGAAAATTATGGATCGGGATGCCTTCGTGCTGGGCATCTTCCTTTTCCCACGGCGAGGCCTTCATCTCGTCGAAGCCGGAGCGCACGACGACATTGACCTCGTCGCCGCCGAGGCGGCGCGCCGAGCGACAGCAATCCATCGCGGTGTTGCCGCCGCCGAGCACAACAACGCGCTTGCCGATGGATGTGATGTGTCCGAACGACACCGACGACAGCCAGTCGATGCCGATATGAATATTGGCGGCGGCTTCCTTGCGGCCCGGAATGTCGAGATCGCGGCCGCGCGGTGCGCCGGAGCCGACGAACACCGCGTCCCAGCCTTCGGCGAGCAAGGCCTTCATGCTGTCGACGCGGGTGCCTGCGCGGAATTCGACGCCGAGATTGAGGACGTAGCCGGTCTCTTCGTCGATCACCGAATCCGGCAGGCGGAATTTCGGGATCTGTGTGCGGATCATGCCGCCGGCTTTCTTGTCGCCGTCGAACACCGTGACGCTGTAGCCGAGCGGCGCCAGATCGCGCGCCACCGTGAGAGACGAGGGGCCGGCGCCGACCAAAGCGATGCGCTTGCCGTTCTTGTGCGGTGCCGGCTTGGGCAGGCGCTCGGTGATGTCGCTCTTGAAGTCTGCGGCGACGCGCTTCAGGCGGCAGATCGCCACCGGCTCGTCTTCGACGCGCACGCGACGGCAGGCCGGTTCGCACGGGCGGTCGCAGGTGCGTCCGAGAATTCCCGGAAACACATTCGACTTCCAGTTGATCATGTAGGCGTCGGAGTAACGGCCCGCCGAGATCAGCCGGATATATTCGGGGACGGGCGTGTGCGCCGGACAGGCGTACTGGCAATCGACGACTTTGTGAAAGTATTCGGGATTGGAGATGTCAGTGTTCTGCATTCGCTTCCTCGAAACGCGTCCCGTGCCGGAAACAAAACCTTCACGGCTTCGCTTCGCAGTCCTTCGGGCGCGCCGGAAGGCTGCAGATTCCCTTGGGCCCCATTCATTCGAATAAGACCGACTCCAATCTTATGACTTAGAAATGCTCAAAGCTACTGTTCTGCGAGCCGCACCAACGGTCATCAACCGCAAGCAACCGCAGCATTTTTCGCGTCCTGAAAGCGGCGGTGACAGCAGCGTCCAAGACCACTAAAGGAGGCCTTCGAAACCCGCATGGCGGGTTGCTTATCGCCGATAAGTTCCTTCTTATTGCGGCGCACAATGACGGAAGCGTGATGCGGCTTATACTCTTCGATGTCGACGGCACCCTGGTGGACAGCCAGCAGATGATCTGCGCGGCCATGGCCGAGGCCTATGAACACCATGGTCTGGTGTCGCCGCCGCGCGCGGAAGTGCTGTCGATCGTCGGCCTGTCGCTCGAAAAGGCTTTCATCGAACTCGCCAACGGCGCCGCCCATCCGGTCGAGAGTCTCGCGGAGCGCTACAGGAACGCGTTCTTTACGTTGCGTGCCGCCGGCAAATACGACGCACCGCTTTATCCCGGTGTGCAGCAGGCCATCGAAAACCTCGCGGCGCGTTCCGACGTCGTGCTCGGCATCGCCACCGGCAAGTCGCAACGCGGCGTCGCCGCGATGCTCGACAAGTACGGCTTCATGAAAGCCTTCGCGACCATTCAAACCTCCGACACCGCGCCTTCGAAGCCGCATCCCGGCATGGTGTTGCAGGCGATGGCCGAGACCGGCATCGCTGCGGCCGATACGGTGGTGATCGGCGATACCGCGTTCGACATGGAGATGGCGCGCGCCGCCGGTGCGTCGAGCATCGGCGTGGCATGGGGTTATCATGAGGTCGCCGATTTGCATGCCGCCGGCGCGATAGCCGTGATCGACGATTTCGCGGCGCTGCCGGCCGCGCTCGACAAAGTCTGGCCCGATAACCGCGTAACGAAAGAACTGTCCGGCCATGCGTGACCTTCTCGGTGATCTGTTCGAAAATCAGCCAGTCGATCCGATGGTGTCGGCGCGCCAGGGCGCCAAAGCGTCCTTGCGCAAACGGTTTTACAAAGAGGCGTCGGTCGATGACGCGGGCGAGGGCGGCTTTGCTGTCATGCTCGACGGCAAGCCGATCAAGACGCCGCAGCGCCGCGCGCTTGCGGCGCCGTCACGCGCGCTTGCCGAAGTCATCGCGCAGGAATGGCAGGCGCAGGAGACGCTGATCGATCCGGCGCGCATGCCGGCCACGCGGCTTGCCAATGTTATCATCGATGGCGTCGGCGAACAGGCTGCGGCAGTGACGGAAGAAGTGGTGAAGTATCTCGGCACCGATTTGCTCTGCTACCGTGCCGATTCACCACCCGGTCTGGTGGCGCGTCAGGCGCAGCATTGGGATCCTGTCATCGCCTGGGCGCGCGATAGTCTCGGCGCGCGCTTTGTGCTGGTCGAGGGCATCATTCATACCCGGCAGCCGGACGACACCATCGCTAAAATGCGTGCCGCCATCCCGCAGAATGCGTGGCGGCTCGGCGCGGTGGCGTCGCTCACCGCCATCACCGGCTCGGCGCTGCTGGCGCTGGCGCTCAACGCCGGCGCGATCGACGGCGAAGCGGCCTGGATCGCGGCGCATGTCGACGAGGATTGGCAAATGGAAGCCTGGGGCCGCGACGAGGAAGCGCTTACCCGCCGCGCTTTCCGCCGCGCCGATTACGATGCGGCGGTGCGTGTGCTAACGCTCGCCAAAGTCTGATAAGCTTGTCCCGGGCAGGGGACAACCATGAAAATCACACTCGATATTTCCAAGCTGGTGGAAGAGGGCAAACTGACGCCGGCCGAGGCCGAGCGGCTGAAGACTTTGGCCTCGCATGATACCGGCTCGCTCGGCATCAATATTCTGGTCGGGTTTGGCGTGGTGGCGGTGGCCGGCGGCCTTGCCGCGCTGGTGCCGGATGTCATCACCGCATTTATCCTCGGCGGCGCGATCTTTGCGCTGGGACTCGCGCTCACATTCTCGCGGACGCAGCAGTGGTCGCTGCTCGCGAGCATGTGCACCGTACTGGGCGCGCTGATCTTCTGCGGCGCGATCCTGACCTATGCCGTCGGCGCGCTTGCGGCCATGCTGATTGTCACGGCGCTGCTGGCCGTTGCCGGGGTGATCGCGCACTCGGGTCTTCTGATCGCGGCGAGCGTGCTGGCGCTAGGCGCCTGTCTCGGCGCCAAGGCTGGTTACTGGCACGCGACCTATGCGCTGGCGATCTACGAGCCGCTCCTTACGATCGTTATTTTTTCCGCCCTGGCGCTGGCGACCTACGTGGTGTCGGGCCGTTTGCGTGCCGATCATGAGCGTTTGGCGCTGATGGCGGCGCGGACGTCGGTGCTGATGGTCAATTTCGGCTTCTGGATCGGCTCGCTGTGGGGCGACCGCCTGCTGCTGCTGCGCGGACTGACCCATTCGGAATCTCGCGCTGTGGCGGTGCCGGACTGGGTCTTCAGTATCGGCTGGGCGGCTGCGTTGATTGCGGTCGGGGTCTGGGGCGTGAAGGCCAACCGGCGCTGGGTGGTCAATGTCGCCGCGGTCTTCGGCGCCATCCATTTCTATACGCAGTGGTTCGAAATCCTCGGCGCGTCGCCGAGTTCGGTGGTGGCCGGCGGTGTGTTGATGCTGGTGATCGCGCTGTTGCTGTGGAAGTTCAACAAGCGGGCGGCGGCGCCAGCACCTTAACGCCGCTCATTCCCGCGCAAGCAGGAATCCAGGGCGGCAATAACTTTCGTTGTTTTGACCCTGGTCACCGCTTTCGCGGGGACGAGCGGAAAAACGCTGCGCCGTTCTAATGCCCGGTCGGGTCGCCCTTGCGGCAGATCTCGTACAGGAACCAGACCCGCTTTTCCGCCGCGTCGATGTAGTTCTCCAGCAGGCTGGCGGTGGCAACGTCATTGTGCTCGTCGCACAGTTCGTGCGCCTCGCGCATGGCGGCGACGACGCGCTGATTGTCCTCGCGCAGCTCGGCCAGCATATCCAGTGGATCGACATAGTCGGCGTCGTTGTCG
>CAIYTE010000087.1 GCA_903929045.1 uncultured Hyphomicrobiales bacterium | reverse complement strand
GATAAATCCGCCGCAACAGCAGGACTTCGATGAGCGCGCCGATGACGCCGACGATCAATGCCGTGGCAACAATACCGCCCCAGAAGCCGAACACGCCGCCGATTTTCGTCGCGAACGAATAGGCGATGTAGGTCCCCAGCATATAGAGGGACCCGTGCGCGATATTGATGATGCGGGTGACGCCGAAAATCAGTGACAAGCCGACGGCGATAAAGAACAGGCCTGAGGCGGTCGACAGCCCGTTGAGCGCTTGGAAGAGAAAGGCGCTGAAGGTCATTTTACGCGGGCCGCACCCGTGCTCGCTTTCGTTCTGCGCCCGTCACCTTCTCCCGCACGGGGCGAAGGTGACGGAACACGTCGATACATCTGTTAGTTCGCTTCCGCGGGACGCAGCTTCTTCACTTCAGCGTCGCTCGGCAGCACATCCTTGCCGTCGACATACTTGAAGTCGACCATAGTGCCCTTGCCGCCTTCAAGCGCGAGCTTGCCGACGTAAGCGCCCATCGTCGCCTGATGATCGCTGGCGCGATAGCTGAACTTGCCGAAGGGCGAATCCAGTTCCAGTCCGGCGAAGGCTTCGACCAGCTTCTCGGTGTCCGTCGACTTCGCCTTGGCGATGCCGGCGGCGATCGACTTGATCGTGGAATAGCCGACGATCGAGCCGAGGCGCGGATAGTCGTTGAACTTCTTCTGGTACGCCGTGAGGAACGCCGTGTGCTCCGGCGTCTTGATCTTGTCCCACGGATAACCGGTGACGATCCAACCGACTGGCGTTTCGTCCTTGAGCGGATCGAGATATTCCGGCTCGCCCGACAGAAGGCTGATCACCGGACGGTCCTTGAACACGCCGCGGGTGTTGCCTTCACGCACGAACTTGGCGAGATCGCCGCCGAACAGCACGTTGAAGATGGCGTCGGGCTTGGCGTCATCGATGGCCTGCGCCACGGCGCCGGCGTCGATCTTGCCGAGCGGCGGCGCCTGCTCGGTGACGAATTCGACGTCGGGCTGCTCTTTCTTCAGCAGCGCCTTGAAGTTTTCCGCCGCCGACTGGCCGTATTCGAAGTTCGGATACACCAGCGCCCAGCGCTTTTTCTTCGCGGCGACCGCCGCCGGCAACAGCATCGCCGTCTGCATGTAGGTCGTGGCGCGCAAACGATAGGTATACTTGTTGCCGTTCTGCCAGGTGATCTTGTCGGTCAGCGGCTCGGCGGCGAGGAAGAACACCTTCTTCTGCGCGGCGAAATTCGTGACCGCGAGACCGATATGCGACAGGAACGTGCCGGCGATCATCACGACGCCTTCGCGCGTGACGAGCTCTTCGGCGACACGCACCGCTTCGCCCGGATTGGTGCCGTCATCCCGTACGACCAGTTCGAGCTTCTTGCCGAGCACGCCGCCCTTGCTGTTGATCTCTTCGAGCGCGAGATCCATGCCCTTCTTGTACGGGTCGAGGAAGGCCGACTGCGTCTTGTAGCTGTTGAGTTCGCCGATCTTGATCGTGTCTTGCGCGTGCGCCTGCGAGGCAAGCCCGATCATAGCCGCGAGTGCGAGAGTGAGATGCCGAGTGCTCGTGAAAAACGTGCTCATGACTGAAACTCCCCTGGAAGCGGCTCACCACGATCTTCAGCGCGGCCCCGCGATTGTCAAATGCTGCAAGCTCTCGTCGCCTCCGGCTTATTGATCTCTTTAGGCGATCTCGTTGGTAATTTCGTTTGTACGCAAATAGTCCGTCCGCACGCCCTATCTTGTCAAGCACATGAAATATTCAACCGTGCGGCATTTGCGCGTGTTTTTTAGCCTTTTAGGCTTGGCATGAGCTTCTCCGAAAACCGGCCCCCCCCCCTTTTCGGACTCATGCCTTCGGCCGATCGCGGAAGCGGTCCATCAGCGCCTTGTCCTGGCCGCCGTCGATTTCGATCATGGTGCCATTGACCATTTCCATCATCGGCGACGCCAGCATGACGACAAGGTTCGCAACTTCCTCGACTTCGGCGATGCGGCCCATCGGGATCGAAGCAGGCGCCAACTTGTCGGCCTGCTCGCGCGGAATTTTCATGTCGCGCGCCATGGCGTCGACCAGGCCCGCCCAGCGCTCTGTGCGCACCGGGCCCGGATTGACCGCGACAAACGAAATTTTATCGCGGCCATATTGGCCGGCGAGCGAGAGGGTCAGGTTCTGACCGGCGGCATTGGCCGCGCCGGGGCAGATTTCCCAGTAGGACGGCTTGACGCCGTCATTGCCGATGAGGTTCACGACACGGCCACCGCCCTGCTTGACCATGATCGGCAGCGCGTAACGCAAGCAGCGCACATAGCCCATGAATTTGAGCTGAAGGCCCTTTTCCCAGTCGTCTTCGGTGAGATGCTCGATGACGCCGCCGGCAGCCGAGCCGGCATTGTTGATCATGATGTCGATGCGGCCGAGCGCCTTGTGCGCTTCCTCGATGAAATTCTTGGCGTCCTTGTCGGAGCGCAGATCGGCGGCGATCGGCACGATCTTGCGGCCGGTGGCCGCGGCAATTTCCTTGGCCGTGGCTTCGAGCGGCTCCTTGCGGCGGGCGCAGATCGCGACATCGACGCCTTCCTTGGCGAGCGCGATGGCGATGCCCTTACCGATGCCTTCGCTACCGCCGGTAACCAGCGCGGTTTTGCCTTTGAGCTTGAGATCCATTGCACTCTCCTGTTCGGACGAAATCGGAATTATCGCGGCCGGTGAGACATCCAACTGCCGCCTTCGGCATTGGCGAAAAAATCGGCGAGCGCGGCATTGAACGCCGCCGGTTCTTCGCTGGTGATCGTGTGGCCCGAGCGTGGAATGACCAGCAGGCCCGCAGTCGGCGCGGTTCGCTTGAGGAAGATGCTGGCGTCGAGACACCAGCCATCCTCGTCACCGACAATAATCAGCAGCGGCGGCGCGAAGTTCTTCAGGTCGGCTTCCATGTCCCACAGAGTCGGGCGCTTGGCCTGCAAATGCAGCATGGTCAGCGCATGACCGGTGGCCGAGTGCTCGCTGAGCATCTTGGCGAATTCGGCAAAGCCGCGCGGATCCTTGTTCTTGTGGGTCTGGCGCGTCGCGCCATCGGCATAAATGGGCGCGGTCGCGGCGATGCCTTTTTCCGCAAACATCTTGCCGGTCTGGCGCGATTGTTCGCGGCCTTCCTCGACCAGTTTGGGATCGGCGCTGGAGCCGTAACCGCAGCTTGCCGCCGTCACCGAGAGACAGCGCTTGGCGTGGTGAATGCCTACATGCAGCGCGGTCGCCGCGCCCATCGAATGGCCGACGACATGGGCCTTATCGACTTTCAGCGCATCCATGACGGCGATGACGTCGTCGCGCGCAATGTCCTGGCTGTATTTGGCGCCGTCTTCTGGCACATCGGACGGCGGATATCCGCGCTGGCTATAGGTGATGCAGCGGTGGGAGCGCGAGAAATGCCGCATCTGCGGCTCCCAGGTGCGATAATCGCCTGCATATTCGTGCACGAAGACGACCGGCGTCCCTGTGCCCGCCTCCTCGTAATACAATCGAGTGCCATCCCGCGCGGCAATATGCGGCATCTCGTACTCCAACTGATCGCACGCAATTATTTGCACACATATGAAAGCAGAGTAAAGTCGCGGCGGGAAGTCTAATTGCACGATCTCTTTGGACGAGGCCTGATGGCATTGTCCGAAGCAAGAAATGCTCACTGCGGCAACGACCGCACCGGAAATTCAGGGGGATGTGTCATGTCGAAACTGTCTCGGCGCGGCGTTGCTGCGTTCATTGCCGCGCTCACCTTTGCCGCCGCAAGCACGTTGTCACCGGCGCAGGCTCAGCAAAAACCCGTCATCAAAGTCTCAAGCCTGACCCTGCCGATATTCAATCCGCTGGTCTGGAACGTGATGAAGGCCAAAGGCATCGACGCCAAGCACGGCTTCGAACTCGACATTCACGCCTATCCCTCGATCTCGGCGTTCTATGCCGCCTTCGCCACCGGCGAAACCGATGTGCTGATCGGCGGACCGACGATTTTCCAGAAGCTCTATCAGGAAGGCGTGCCGCTGCGGATCATCGGCACCGGCTTCACCCTCGCCGACCTCGTGATCTTCGCCAAGGACCCGGCGATCAAGTCCTTCGCCGATCTCAAGGGCAAGCAGCTCGCCGTCGATATGGGCGGCTCGCAATTCCAGGTCGTCAAGATTTACGCCAATGCCAAGGGTCTCGACCTCGGCAAGGACATCACCGTCGTCAACGCCAACTTCGCCGTGGCCCGCGCCCAGCTTGAAGCGGGCCGTGTCGACGCGGCGCTGGTGATCGAGCCGCTGGCCAGCATCATCGCCAAGCAGAACCCGGACTGGAAGATGATCTTCAACGGCGCCGAAGGCTGGAAGGACATCACCGGCACCGACGGCTGGGAAATCGTACCGGCCATGCGCGCCGATGCCATCGCCAAGAACCCGAATGGTCCGAAGATGCTGCTGGCCGCGCTGCAAGACGTCGCCGATATCATGCAGAAAGACTCCGCGACCGCCGACAAGATCGCCAACGAGACGCTCAAGCTGCCGCCCGGCATCCTCACCGCCGCGGTCGAGAGCAAACGTCTGACCATGATTGTGAAGCCCGCCTGGGAACCCGCAACGAGAAAAACCATCACCGACATGATGGAGCGCGCGGTGAAGGCCGGGTTCTACGAAAAGATGCCGGACGACAAGATCATTTACGCGCCGTAGCCGGTCGCCAGGTCGCGTGCAATGACCGTATCGAACGACGAGTTGCGGGAGCCATTCCGGAATTTCACCTTTCCGCGGCATACGATTGTCTCGCTGCTCGTTTTCTGCGTCTTCTGGGAAGCGCTGTCTTATCTGGCGCCAACGCTCGGCATTCCGCCCTTCGCTATTCCGAGCCTGGTGAAGATCGCCAAAAGCATCGCCACCATCACCTGGGTCGATATCGCCGTCACTTTGGCGCGGGTGGTCGGCGCGCTGATCGCATCTTTCGTGCTCGGCCTGGCGCTCGCGATGGCGATGTACCGCTCGCCGACGCTCGACAAATACCTGCACCCGATCATCCGTCTGTTCATGGCGGTTCCGGTCGTGTCGTGGATCCTGTTCGCGGTGCTGTGGTTTCCCGGCGTAGAGTTCCGCATCGGCTTCGTGTTGGTCGTGGTGTGCGGCCCAGTGTTCCTGATCGACACGCTCGACGCCATGCGCAGCGTGCCGCGTGAACTGCGGCACATGATGCAATCGTTCCGGCCGACGTCGCTGCAATTCTTCATCAAGCTGATGCTGCCGGCCATCGTGCCGACCATCTTCACGAGCTGGAAGGTGAACATCAGCCTTGCCATTCGCGTCGTCACCATCGCCGAACTGGTCGGCGCCGTCACCGGCATCGGCCATCAGTTATCGGTGGCGCAGGAATTATTCTCGGTCGCCGATGTCTTTGCGTGGACCATCGTGCTGGTCGCGCTGCTGTTCATGCTGGAGGCCGTCGTCGCGCGCGTCGAACACCGGCTGTTGCGGTGGCGCACATGAGCGCCGCGGTGAAAAACGGCCCTCCTCCCATCGAGGTGCGCGGCCTGCGCAAACTGTTCTGGCAGGCCACATCCGGGCAAGCCGTTGTCGCCATCGACCGGCTCGATCTCACCATCGCGCCGAAGGAAGTCGTCGCCATCGTCGGCCAGACCGGCTGCGGCAAATCCACTTTCTTCGACATGATGATCGGGCTGGAGCCGCCGACCGAAGGTACACTGCGCATCGGCGACAAGAGTCCGCATGGCGACTTCGATTATTTCCGTGGCAAGATCGCAACCGTGTTTCAGCAAGACCGGCTGCTGCCGTGGCGCACCGCGATCGACAACGCCAAGCTGCCGCTCGAGCTGATCGGCCTACCCGAAGCGGAACAGCGCGATCGCGCCCTGACGTGGCTCAAGCGGCTCGGCCTTGGCAATTTCATCAACGCCTACCCGCATGAACTGTCGGGCGGCATGCGCCAGCGCGTCGCCATCGCGCGCGCATTCGTGGTGCAGCCCGAAATCCTGCTGGCCGACGAGGCCTTCGGTCACCTCGATGAGGTGACCGCGGCGGAACTGCGCGAGACTTTTCTGACACTGGCGCGCGAATGCGGATCGACCGCTATTCTCATCACGCATCAACTTGAAGAAGCCATCGGCGTCGGCGACCGCGTCGTGGTGTTCGGAAAATCCGCCGCGCTGCTCGCCGACATTCATGTCGCGCAATGGCCTAAGGAACAATACGGCGTGCTACGCGAAGCGATCCAGCTCACGTTGCAGAACAACAAGCCCGATCCACGACTGGAACAGTCGCTTACATAATACGCGCGCGAGCGACGGTGTCGCGACACCGCAGAACTTCGACGCAGCAGCAGTTCCTTGGTTTGCATCTCTGTGCGCCATACGGTTTTACCGAATTGTGCGATCTCACGCATTCGTGACGATTCAATTTTTACGCATCCCGAACGGACTCTTCTACTGCTCCGTTGCCCGGTGAAGACGACGTGCGATGTCACGTTAAACACAGGGAACGCCATCATGCATACAGACTCGGGTCGTGAATTTCACTCTCGCTTCCGTCAATTGCTTCTCGCCAGCGTCGCGGTCGGCGCGCTGAGCTCTGTGTCGCCAGCGCACGCCGGAAGCGGCGTCGGCGTCAGCATCGGCGGGCACACGATCGTCAGCACCGGCGCGCTCGGCTCGACGCTGGGCGGCGTCGGTAGCGCGCTTGGCGGCACGGTCGGCGGATTGACGAGCGGCTTGAGCAGCACCGTCGGTGGCGTGAGCAGCGGCCTGAGCAGCACGGTGGGCGGTTTGAGCGGTACCGTTGGCGGGGTGACCGGCGGACTCAGCGGTGCGGTCGGCGGGCTGAGCGGGACCGTCGGCAATGGTGTCAACGGCGCGGGCCAGACCGGAAGCGGCTCAGCCCTCGGCCGCGGCAACGTGGCAAGCCCCAACTTCTTCTCCGGCGCCGCAAGCTTCACCAATCAGCCCGCCACTCGCACCACGAGCCGCGTCAATCGGGCGGTCAGCCGCGGCAACACGATTGGTCCGGTTCCGCGTGTACGTCAGGCTGCGAAGCACGTGACGACGCGCGTTTCGTCAGTCATTCCGCAGAAATCCATCGGCGTCAAGAACCTCAAGCTCACCACCAGTCCGCAACAGGAGACTGCTAGCGTCGCAGGCCAGAAGGGAGTCAACGCCAAGGTGGTGAACGATCCCGAAGTTCTCGTGACGTTAGGCGATGGCCATTCGCAGGGCGCGACAGTCGGCGCGAATATCGATCTGACCGGCCAGAAAACGCCGGTCGCCCTGACCGTCGACGGTTTGAACGCGCCGTCGAGCACCACGGGCTCGACCGGTAACGCCGGTGTGGCGAACACCAATATCAGCCTGCTGAACGGGCCGAATACGAAGGTCGGCAGCGACAATGGCACCAACGTGCCGGTGGCTGACACCAATATCGGCATTCTCAATTTCGCCGGCAGTACGACAGGCAATTCCGGTAACGCCAACAGTGCCGTCGCCAATACGAATCTCGGCGTCCTCAATGGCCCCGGCAGCACGACCGGCGATACCGGCAACACCGGCGCCGCGGGATTGGCGGGGACGAACGCCGGTATTCTCAACGGCGCGAACACCACAACTGGTCAAACCGGTAACAGTGGCTCCAGTGGTCTCGCCTCGACCAACGCTGGCATCCTGAACGCCGCCGGAAACAAAACCGGGGACAGCGGAAACGCGGGCGATGGCGGCCTGGCCGCAACAAACGCCGGTATCCTAAATGGCGCCAACAGCACCACCGGCCAGACCGGTAACACCGGCACGCCGAGCCTCGCATCGACCAATGCCGCTTTGCTGAACGCGGCCGGTAACAACACCGGGGACAGCGGCAATTCCGGCATCGGCGGAGCGGCGTCGACGAACGCGGGGATACTGAATGGGCCGAGCAACAGCACAGGCCAAGCCAACAACACGGGCGACGCCGGTGTTGCCTCGACCAATGCCGGCATTCTCAACGCGGCAGGCAACACCACGGGCGACAGCGGCAACGCCGCCGACGGCGGTATCGCCGGAACCAATGCCGGTATTCTCAACGCCTCGGGCGTGACGACCGGCAGCAGCGGCAATGGCAGTGGCAATTCCGCGACGACGACAAACGCCGGCATCCTCAACGCCCCCGATACGAGCACCGGCAATACCGGCGACGGCACGCCCGGCGGCTCTTCGCTCGGTTCGGCTCTCGTTGCTGTCGCCAACCAGGCATCGACCGGCAGCGACAACAGTGGCGGCGCGGGGACTAACGATCCGCTCGGCGCTGTGGTCGCGGTCGCCACCCCGGTCGGCGGCACCAGCAGCACGACTGGTGGCGGCGATACGGGTGGCGGGACAACGACGCCGGGCGGCAGCAGCACCGATGGTTCGGGTGGCAGCGGTGACACCGCTGTCAATAACAACAACGGCGGCGGAGGTGGTGGCGGCGGCGTCGAGATCGGCGGCTTCAGCGGCACCTATGCCGCGGGAACGGACGAAGGCCTGCGCGAGCGCTGCCTTCAGGTGTTCAAGAATCCCAAGGGTTACGCCCGCAAGATCCTCGACACTTGCCGCCGTCTGGTCGTGGTGAAGGAAAAGGCGAAACCCGCCGCCATCGGCAAGCCCGCCAGTGTCGCTCCCAAGGTCGGCGCCGGACCCGGCTGATCGCGCTCATCGCCGAACAGCAAACCGGCCGCAGCGATGCGGCCGGTTTTTTTATTGGGTGATTGCGTCCGCTAAATGCGGGCGTTGATCGAGAACAGGTAGACGTTGCGATAGTAACTCGACGTCCCCAAACCATTCGAACCGAAGCTGACGTTACGGTAGTCGAAGCCGACGGTGAGAAACGGATTGATCAGATACTTCAACGACACCAATGGGCTCAACGTCCGGTCGGTACGCCCGGCGCCAAGGAATTCATCGACCAGATAGCTGGCGCCGGCGCCGACGACGAAGTTCGGCGCCACCAGATAATCGAGCCGCGCCGACGCCAGCGACTCGACGAGGCTAACGCCGCCGTTCAAACCGGATTCCAGCGCGTTGCGGCGGCCTTCGGCGACCGCGGTCCAGCGCGGCGCGACCAGCCAGGAGAGCGAGCCGCCATAGGTGAACGTCGATACGGTATTGAACGTGATGCCGGTGTAGTCCTGATGCATGTAACCGGCGAAAGCCTCGCCGCGCAGCCGCGCGCCCTCGCCTGGCTCCAGCAGCACGCCACCGACCACGCGATAGCCGCGGGAATCGAACGCATCGACCTGGAAGTTGCGGCGGTTGGCGGCAACTTCGACGAACACGCTCGTCAGCGGCGCGACCACATAGCCGACGCGGCCGGTGCCGACAGTGACATTGCCGTTGCGATAGCTCTGGTCGATCGGAATGCCGCCAATGGTCGGCGTATCGTAATTCATCCACGATCCAGCGACGCCGAGCGACGTCCACCAGCGATTGAAGCGTTGGTTGATAGCGCCGGATGCCTCGAATGTATTGTAGCCGACGGGACGGTCGAAGCCGAGCAGCTCGGATTCACCGCTGCCGCGGTCTTCATGGCCGCGCGTATAGCGCGCCTTGCCGACGAGTTGCGTATCGGGCCCCGGCATCACCACCGATTCGAAGGCAAAGCCGCCATTGGTCTGCTCTTCGCTGCCGAAGCGTTCGTAACCCTTCTTCTCGATGTAACCGCGCGCGCCGACGGCATAACTCTGCCCGGCCGTGCGCAAGCCCAATTCGGGCCGCACGATGTAGCCCCACGACCCCTGCCGGTTGGTCGGCGCGGCAAAAACGTTGTCGTCGTAGAACGCCGCCGCCGTCACCGCGGGCGAAAAGATGAAATTGCCCGCGCGAATACCAGGCGCCACCGGCGAGAAAGCCTGCCACGGATCGGCGCTTGGCTTTTGCTTTTCGGGTTCCGGTGCTGTCGGCGCCCATCCTTCGACCGCCTGCGGCGGCGCCTGACGTTGCACGGGCGATTGCGCGTATGCAGCGCCAACCATTGCCAGCGTGAAGCCAACGGAAAGAACAGTCGCGCGCCGCATTCCTCACCTCGTCTTTATTATTTTTACAAAGCTATTTCGAAAATTTCGAAACACGAACGCAAACAACCAGTGATGGTGACCCAACAGTTACCCGTAAGTTTTCAACTAACAAGGTTTCAAGAGCGCGCGCCCCGAAATGATGAGATCAAAATCACGCCTGGGTGTGCAGAAACGCACATTGGAATTTTTTTCCCAATGAAAATGGGCTGAATCCGCTTTTCTAACTCGTTGAAATCATCACTGAAAATTTTGAGCAGCCAGCACGACGGTATCATCGTGACTAAGAGGACATTCGCTCAGAAGGTGTGGAAAGTTTTATGGAAGAAAATTCGCTATCGCGCGCTGGCATTGCGCAGCACGCATTGCAAAAGCGGCTTGAGGTACAAACACACCACGAGCCGCGACGCCTTCGATGAATTTTTTGATGAGATCCGGGCGGCTGGCACCGCCCGGATGGTTTGCTATTGATCGCTAGTACGCGTGCAGGATCGCCTTCGCGGCATCGCCCATCGCTTCGACCGACTCGCCCGCGTCGACGAAGCAGACAATGCGGCACGGACACCCTTCGAGACCTTCATAGCGCCAGGGGAAGGCGCCGATGATGCAGCGTTTGCCGAGCATCAGTTCGATGTCGCCGCCGAGATTTTCGGCATGCAGCAGGCCTTCCTGGAACGCCCAGTTGTGGAACGGAAACACGTCCGCCGACACCTGGCGGCCCGACTTCTTGTGCGTATAGGTGAACGTGCCGAAGAATTCAGCCGGTGTCTTGCCGTGCTTCTTGGTGAACTCCTCGGCGAGATCGGGCCGCATGTATCTGATCGAGGTGTTCATGGCGTGATCGCACGAGCCCGCGTCCATGCCCCACCACTTGATTTTCTTCTTCAGCATCCAGTGCAAGGTGTCGAGGTTCGGGCCGGGGTGATAGCAGAAGTACTTCACCAGATCCTGCTGCGACTGGCCTTCGTAATGTTTGTGCCAGCCGGTGTGCAGGATGAGGATGTCGCCCTCGCGAATGTCGGCGCCGGCGCTCTCGATCATTTCCGGCGTGATCACCGCCCAGTCATGCATGTGCTTGGAAATATCGACGACGACGCCGCGGTTCATCAGGTAGTCGAGCGGCAGATGCGCCATATCGCCCTTGCGATTATCGGTCGCGTGCATCGCGCCATCGAAATGCGTGCCGACATGCAGCGCGGTATCGATGCGCTGCGCCACGATGCGCACCGTCTGCAGGTTCTGCGCGTAATACATCTTGTTGCCGGCGTACCCGACCCAGCCGGGCGTATGCACGTTCATGACATGGGTGAGGTCGACGATTTTCATGCGTGATCCTTTGGCGCAGTCCCGTTAAAGATTGCGCCTAGTTGATCACAGCACGGCGCGGGACGCCAGATGCAGGCCCAGCGCGAGCAGCCCGAGAAAAAAGCATAGCCGGAACGTCTCGGCCTTGACCTTGGTGCGCACGATCTGCCCCGCCCACATGCCGATGAGGGCAACACCGAGCGCGAGCAGCGCCGGCCACGCAACCGACGCGCCCAGATATCCCTGGTACCCGAGCGCGCCCGCCAGCGCGATGGTCGATACCGTGAAAGACAGACCCAGGGCCTGCACCATCCTGTCGCGGTCGAAGTCCATCGCCTGGATGTAGGGTACGCCGGGAATGACGAAGACGCCGGTCGCGACCGTGGCGATGCCCGTGAGCACGCCGACGACAAGACCGAGCCAGGTTTCCGATTGCGGCGGCACCTTGAACTGTACCTTCGCCAGACACAGCGAGGCGTAGATGATCAGCGCGACGCCGAGCCAGACGCTGGCGCCCGGAATATTCGCCGGCATGGTCAGCGCGCCGACCACCGTACCAACGCAAACGCCGAGCAGCATCGGCCACAGCCGCCGCGTCAGAAGAATCACATCGCCGCCGAGCGCGAGTTGCCAGACATTCGTCACCAGCGACGGCACGACGAGAATCGCGGCCGCCTGCGACGGCGTCATCACGATCCCGAGCAATCCGATCGCCACCGTCGGCAGACCGAGGCCGATGACGCCTTTGACAAAGCCGGCCAGCAGAAACGCCCCGGCCGTCACGCTGAGAATGAAAAGAGTCGTCACCGGCACGGTCCTCGCTCGTCAGAGGCCGCGACCATGCGCGTGCGCGCCCGGCGCCGCAATGCGCTTTGGCGCAACCCAGACTCCAGAAAATACGAAGGACTCAACGCTCGAGATTCTGGATCAGTTTCTCCAGCAAGGTGCGAAGCTGAGCCTTCTCGGCGCCGGTCATGCCGCGCATGGCCTTGCTGTTGATTTTCGCCGCATGCGGATAAAGTTGCGGCTTGAGGCGGCGGCCTTGAACCGTCAGTGTGATGTTGATCTTGCGGCGATCGTCCTCGTTGCGCACGCGCAGAATGAGGCCTCGCCGCTCCATTCCTTCCAGCACGCCCGTCAGCGACGCCTTCTCTACCCGCATGCGCTCGGCGAGTTCGACCTGGCTCAGCCCCTCGATGTCCCACAGGATACGCAGCACCGACCACTGCGCCGAGAGAATGCCGTGCGGCGCGAGCTCGTCGGCCAGCGCCTTGACGAGCGCCCGGTGCGCATAGCGCACCAGGTAACCGGTGCTCAGTGATTCCGCCGTGATTTCCGTATCTTGATCCCGGGCGAGCGTCGACATTAGCGGACCGTAATTGACTCTAATAGTATGGCACCTTACGATTTTGACGATTCCTGTCCATCGAAATCGATAACGGACGAACGATATGCCGGAAATTCACGTCGCCAAGATCGCGCAATTCGCCGACGGCGAGCGCCGCATCATCGCCCATGAGGGCACGGAGATCGGCGTGTTTCACTGGCAGGGAAAATTCTACGCCTACGAGAACATGTGCGTGCACCAGGGCGGCCCGGCTTGCGAAGGCGTGATGATGCACAAGGTCGAGGACGTCATCGCCGCCGACAAGACATGGGGCGGCCAGAAATTTTCCAAGGACACGATGCATTTCGTCTGTCCCTGGCACGGCTACGAATATGACCTGAAAACCGGCGAATGCGCCGCCGACCGCAAATTGAAACTCAAGAGCTTCGAAGTCGTAAAACGGGGGGAGGACGTCTATGTCGTTTCAAGCTGACATTGCGCGCGCCAAAGCGAACCTAAGCGACGCGGAAATTCAATCCATGCTGGCCACCGCCGTGCGGCTCTTTGCCGAACGTGCGCAGGACTACGCTGAAGACGGCAACGGCATCATGCCCGCCTTCCGGCCGGAGGAAACAACCGCCACCGAAGTCATGGTAACGGTCACGGCCATGATGAAGGCGGTCAATCTTCAGGTGTTCGAGCTCGGCATGTGGCAATCGTGGAGCGGAAAAGCTTGATGATTGCTCTCTCCCGCTCATTCCCGCGCAAGCTGGAATACAGAGCTGCACGCCCTGTTGTCCGCCACTCCTGGGTCCCCGCTTTCGCCGGGACGAGAGGAGATAAGTGATGAGTCTCGATCTCCCCCTCTCCGACTTCCGCAAGATGGCTGTCGAGGAATTCGACACCACCAAGCTGCTCGCGCATGCGGCGAAGCAGGCGGAAGAGCGCGGCTACAAGAATTTCCCGATCGTCGACATCGACTCGCATCACTACGAGCTCGAATCCTTTCACGAGATCCTCGAATACATGGAGGATCCGGTGCTGCAGCAACTCGCGATGAGCGCGAGCCAGAGCGGCGCCAAGGGCAACGGCGTCATGCCGGGCGGCGTCGGCTATCAGGACATGGGCGGCCGCGTCACGCGCTATCCCTTGCGCAAGATCGAGAAAGCCGACGGCGGCAAGCATCGCGACATCACGCTGACCAAGCGCTGGATGGACGCCATGGGCATCAACGTCGCGGTGATGTTTCCCTCGCCGATGCTGCAGCTCGGCCTGCATCCGCAGGTCGAAGTCGAAGTTGCGCTGTCGCGCGCCTATAACCGCTGGCTGGTCGAGCGCGTGCTGACGCACGAACCGCGCATCCGCTCGATGCTCTATCTGCCCTTCAACGATCCGGAAGCCTCGTACCAGATGGTCAAGGAGTTCGGCGGCGCCAAGGGCGTCACCGGATTCATGGTCACCAGCGCGCGCCACCGCCCTGTGCAGCACAACGGCTACATGAAAACCTACGCGCTGCTCGAGGAGATGAACCTGCCGCTCGCGTTCCACGCAGGCTATAACTGGAACGATCAGGCGATGGGCATGATGAACAAGTTCATCTCGGTGCACGCCATCGGCTTTGTGTTCTTCAACATGGTCCACCTCACCAACTGGATCATGAACGGCCTGCCGGAGCGCTTTCCGAAACTCAAGGTACTGTGGATCGAAAGCGGGTTGGCTTGGCTGCCCTTCATGATGCAGCGGCTCGACAACGAATACATGATGCGCTCTTCGGAAGCGCCGGCGCTGAAGAAGCTGCCGGGCGACTACATGCGTGACATGTTCTACTCGTCGCAGCCGATGGAAATGACCGACATGGCGGCGCTGGAGCAGACCTTCCGCATGATCAAGGCCGAGACGCAGTTGCTGTATTCGTCGGACTACCCGCACTGGGACTTCGACCTGCCCTCCACCATTTACGATCTGCCGTTCCTGAATGAACAGGCCAAGCGCAATATCCTTGGCGGCAACGCCATGCGGGTGTTTAATCTCGCTCTGCCGTAGCAGCCGCCACATCAAGAGCGGCGCACGCCGGGAGGACTTTTCGTGCGCATTGTTTTGACCCGCTTTCTTACCTTCGTCGCGGCCCTGCTGTTCGCGTCCGGCGCATTCGCGCCACATGCTTTCGCACAGAGCGCCGCCGAATATCCGAACCGGCCGATCCGCCTCATCGTCTGCGTGCCGCCCGGCGGCGGCGTCGATACCGTGGCGCGCATCGTCGCCGACGGCTTGCAGAAGAAATTCGGCCAGCCGGTGATCGTGGAAAACCGCGGCGGCGTTGCCGGCAATATCGGCGCCGAGGTCGTGTTCAATGCCGAACCCGACGGCTACACCCTGCTCGCCGCGCAGCCCGCGCCGCTCACCATCAATCCGCTACTCTACAAGAAGCTGAATTTCGATCCGGCCCTGTTCGTGCCGATCACGATCATGACGACGGTAGATAATGTGCTGTTGGTGCGCAAGGACTTTCCGGCGCAGACACCGGAGGAGTTCATCGAATACGCCAAGAGGAGCCCCGGCAAGATCAACTACGCGTCGCAGGGCATCGGCACGACATCGCATCTGACCGGCGCGCTGTTCGAGACCGTCACCGGCGCGCGGCTGGTGCATGTGCCGTACAAAGGCACATCACCGGCGCTCAACGACATCATCGCCGGCCATGTCGACATCATCTTCATGGAGTTCGCGTCGGCGATCAAACTGCACGAATCCGGTTTTGCACGCATTCTCGCGGTGGCGACCACGCATCGCATTCCCTCTTTGCCGGACATCAAGACGCTCGATGAGGCCGGCGTGAAAGGGTTCGAATCGAGCACCTGGAATGCGATCGCGGCGCCGCCGAAGACGCCCGACGCCATTGTGCGCAAGCTCAACAAGGCGATCGCCGAGGTGCTGCAAAGCCCGGAAGCCGCCGAGCACTTCGCCAAGCTTAATCTCCGTGCGTCGAAGAGCACGCCGGAAGAAGCGGCCGCGTTCATAAAGCATGAAACCGAATTGTGGGGCGGCGTCATCAAGGCCGCCAACGTGCCGGCGAATTGAGTGTCATTCCGGGACGGCCGAAGGCCGGACCCGGAATCCAGAGCCAAGCGGTTCGTTGTAGCCCTGGATTCCGGGTTCGCGCGTTTCACGCGCGCCCCGGAATGACAGACGTGACTCATCGCCCGTATTCTTACCGGCCCCGGGCAGGCCGTCGTCTCGAAGTGCCTTCCAACTCCGCCCTCTCAAACGAGGGCGCGCGGAACGCCGGGGCCCGAACGACCCCGCAGCCTCGTGTGAGTATGAGTTAGGATTCACACGAGTTAGTCACCACGGAATTGCCGGATCCCCGGCGTCCCGCGCGCGATGTTTGTAGGTTTGCTCCGCGTTGCCCCGGGTGAACGACCCGTTCGTCCTCACACCCCATTACAGGCGATAAGAACTCTCCACCCCTGGGCCAGGCATCTCAGCCGGCGTTCGTCTGACAGAACGCCTCAGGCCTACCGGCCATCAGAAAGCCCATGCGTGCGGCGGCACGCCACGGCAACGCGGCTTGGACCGCCGGCGGTTTGTTTGCGTCGCATCTCCAACGCACCGCCGGCCACCGCGTCCCGCCCAACGTCTGATGACGCTGATCAAACGCCCCTCGTTAGATTGGGCGGGATGGAGAGCATATAGGCCTAGTGAGGGATTAAAGTCAATATAGGTTAGGAATATTTTTTAGCTCCACGTCCCGCCTTTCTTTCACCCTCCCCTGGAGGGGGAGGGTCGGCCGCTTGAGCGAAGCGAAAGCGGTCGGGGTGGGGTGAGCTTCAACGACTGCACGTTCACCCCACCCCGCTCGCTGACGCTCGCGACCCTCCCCCTCCAGGGGAGGGTAAGCCAGCGTGGGCATGGGCGGGCAGCGCGTGACGTCGCGTCCGGCCCCTATAAACCGGGCGGTTCAACGGCTATAAGCCCTGCAAAGCAATTGGAAAGGGAGACGACCATGGATCAGAAAGTCCGCCAGATCAGCGCCGACGACATCAACCCGCGCCACAATTGGGGCCGCGCGCTGCCCTCGCTCGGCATCATGGGCGTCGACTTCGAAGAACGCGTCGATTTCCGCCGCCTGCACCGCTACCGCCTCGGCCGCGCCAAGCAGGCGCTGGAGAAGTCCGAACTCGGCGCCTTGCTGGTGTTCGACGTCAACAACATCCGCTACCTGACCTCGACCAAGATCGGCGAGTGGGAACGCGACAAGCTGGCGCGCTGGGCGCTGCTGACCCGCACTGGCGAGCCGATCCTCTGGGACTTTGGTTCTGCCGCCGTGCATCACAAGCTCTATGCGCCGTGGCTTGCCCCGGAAAACTGTAAGGCCGGCCTCGTCGGCCTGCGCGGCACCGTCGCCCCCTCCTTCGGCCTGATGAAGAAGCACGCCGAAGAGCTCGCATCGATCCTGCGCGAACACGGCGTCGCCGACATGCCGATCGGCGTCGATATCATCGAGCCGCCGATGCTCTTCGAACTGGAGAAGGCCGGTATCAAGGTCGCCGACGGCCAGCAGATCATGCTGGAAGCCCGCGAGATCAAATCGCAGGACGAAATCGCGCTGCTCAACCACGCGGCCGCGATGGTCGACGGCGCGTATGACCTCGTGAACCGGGAGCTCAAGCCGGGCATCCGCGAGAACGACGTCGTCGCCATGGTCAACGACTTCCTCTATCGCAACGGCTCCGACGACGTCGAAGCGGTCAACGCCGTGTCCGGCGAGCGCGGCAATCCGCATCCGCACAACTTCACCGACCGCATGATCCGCCCCGGCGACATGGCCTATTTCGACATCCTGCAGGCCTTCGTCGGCTATCGCACCTGCTACTACCGCACCTTTGCTGTCGGCCGCGCGACGCCGCAGCAGCACGATGCTTACAAGCTGGCGCGCGAATGGCTGGACAACGCCATGGCGCGCATCAAGCCGGGCGCCTCGACCGCGCATATCGCCGAAGCCTTCCCGAAGGCCGGCGAGTTTGGCTTCCCGGACGAACTGTCGGCCTTCGGCCTGCAATTCGCGCACGGCCTCGGCCTGGCGCTGCACGAGCGTCCGATCATCTCGCGCGTGATCTCGATGGATCACCCGACCGAGATCAAGGAAGGCATGGTGTTCGCCATCGAAACCTTCTGCCCCTCGAAGGACGGCTTCTCCGGCGCGCGTATCGAGGAAGAAGTCGTGGTCACTGACAAGGGCTGCAAGGTGATCTCGCTGTTCCCGGCGGAAGAACTGCCGATTTCGAACCGGTACTAAAAGCAAAAGAGCCCCTCCTCCCGCGGGAGGGGCTCTTTTTCAGCGGGGATCAGGACGGTGCCAACAATTCTGCGTTGGGGACCCTACCGCGCGTTCTTTTATTCAAATGAAGGCGCCGAGCCCGCCCACATTCATGTGCGGGCCGGCGATCGAGAAGCCAAATTCTGGCTACACGATTTAACTGTCGCCATAAACGCAGGGTATGCTGCGCACGAACTGAGCGATATTATTCGTCACCTCAAGTCGAATCGCGACCAACTGTTGGCGGCTTGGAATGAGCACTTTGGAAATTGATGTCGGCGATCTGCGTCCGCGCGGGGTGGAATTTACCGCCTCCGAGCTGGTGGTCACCTTGGCGGATGGCCGCCGGATCGCGACGCCCATCGACTGGTATCCCCGGCTCAAGAACGCGTCCGCAGAACAGCGCTCCAGGTTTGAACTGATGCCAATGGGAATTCACTGGCCGGCTATCGACGAGGACCTCGGCGTCCTGGCGATGCTGAAAGGGCGCAGCTAGTCATCGGTATTAACCGGACGTTATGCCGCACACGGCGGTCCCGCAGGGCAGCCGTGCAGCGGCGATGTGGCTCGCAAGCGCCGTCAGCGCTATTTCTGCAGTGACAGAGTCACCGCGAGAATCAAGCCATGACCACGCCGACACTGAGCCGCGCCGAAGTGCAGATGCGCCTGCCCAAGGGCCCGGGCGAAGCCCTGATGCGCGGCCTGCGCGGCCGCTGCCCATGTTGCGGCGAGCGCACTTTGTTCAGCCGCTACCTCAAGGTCGCCGACGCCTGCGAAGCCTGCGGCGAAGAACTGCATCACCACCGCGCCGACGATTTTCCGGCCTATCTGGACATCGTCATTGTCGGCCACCTGCTTGTGCCGTTCGTGCTCGCCATTGAGACCGAATACATGCCGCCTTTGGCGCTGAGCATGACGTTGTGGCCGGCGCTGGCGCTCGCCATGTCGCTTGGGGCCTTGCAGCCGATCAAGGGCGCCGTGGTCGCGGTGCAGTGGTTCAGCGGCATGCACGGCTTTCAGGCCGCGCGCGAGGCGCGCGACCTGGCTTTGGCCGGCAGCCGGTAAAGACCGCTAGTTCGCGCCGCTCTTGCCGCGCAACACTTCAACGCGTTTCTGCAACTCGGCCTTCAACTGAAAGTCCGGGCGGCCAAAGCGTTCGTCGCGGCGGACATTGAACGCCCGCTGCTCGCGCCGCAGGCGGGCCATGCCGTCGCCATTGAGCTTGCTCTGCGCCGCCTTGTAAGCCTCATCCATCTCGCGATCGAGCCGGCTCAGATCCGGATCGGAGCAGATCGCCTTTTCGACGGCGCGCTTCGCCCTCGCGCAATCGAAGGTCGGCAATTGCCCGCGGCCGCCGGCTTCGTTGCGCCGGTCGCGCTGCAGGCGCGACTCCGCCAGATTCTCGGCGGCTGAATCGAGCTTGGGATTGATGCGCAAAGCCTGTTCGTAATCGGCGATGGCGTGGTCGAGATCGCCCTTGTGGCCGTAAGCCGCGCCGCGGTTGTTGTAGGCCAGATAGAAGCCGGGATTGAGCTTGAGGGCGCGGTCATAGTCGGCGATGGCCTGATCGTAGTCGCGCTTGCCCTGGTAGCTGTCGCCGCGATTGGTGAGGAAATTGGCGCGCGGCGAAAGCCGGATGGCTTCGTTGAAATCGGCGATGGCGCGGTCGTAGTCGCCATTGTCCTGATACGACAGGCCGCGATTGTCGAAATATTCGGGCGCGGTCGGATCGAGCTTGATCGCCGCGCTCTCGTCTTCAATCGCGCGGTCGGTGCGGCCGAGCTTCTTGTAGGCGGCGCCGCGGTTGGTGAAGGCGCGCGACCGCGCCGGATCGAGTTCGATGGCCTTGTCGTAATCCTTGATGGCGTTTTCGTAGTCGGCCTTGAAATAATAGGCGACGCCGCGGTCCATAAAGGCGAGCGAGAACTTCGGATCGAGCCGGACCGCCTCGTTGTAGTCCTGGATGGCGCGGTCGAACTGACGGTTGTTGTTGAAGACGTTGCCGCGGACATCGAAGCTCTTGGCGTCGTTGGCATCGAGCCGCACCGCTTCGTTGGCGTCGGCCAGCGCCTTGTCGAGACGGCCGGCGGTCCGGTACGCCGTGGCGCGCTCGCGGAAGGCGCGGACGTTTTTCGGATCGAGCGCGATGGCGCGGTCCAGATCAGCAAAGGCCAGGGTCATCTTGTTGATGTACCAGTAGGTCGCGCCGCGGTTGGTCAACGCCGCGCTGGTCTCGGCCGCCGCGCCGTCCTTGGCGGCGGCGATCAGAGCGCTGCAGGCGGCGATGCGCTGCTCCGGCGACACCGGGGCGTCCTCGGCGGCGGCGCAGATGTCGTTATTGGTGGTCGATTGGGCATGAGCCGGCGGCGCGGAAAACGCCGCCAGAATGCAGACGGTCGCAAGCAAAGGCGCGGCGTGGCGCATGGATGTCTCCCACAACGAAAGACGGCTTCACGGCCGCCGTTCCTTTGTCGCCGGCGGACCGGAAAGGGTTCAACCAGGCCTTAGCCTAGCCCCGGCATATCCATCGGCAAGGGGTCAGGCCGCCCGGACCTGCGCCACGAAGGACTGCGCCTCGGCCTGCAAGGCGACGGCCTGGCGGTTGAGGTCCTCGACCGCGTCCAGAATCTGATGCGCGCTCAGGTTCGTGCGGTCGGCAAAAGCGCTGACGCCCGCAACGCTGGTGGCGACCTGACGCGAGCGATCGGCGGCGCCGTCTACGGTTTCGGCAATCTTCTGTGTCGCCTGTGATTGCAGCGTGATCGAGTTCATGATGGCGCGCGACACGCCCTCGATCTGCGAAATGACGTTCGACATCAGTTGCGTGGCGCCGCAGACGCCGTCGATGATCTCGCGCACGGTGCGGGTCTTGTCCTTGATGTCCGACAAAGCCTGCGTGGTCTGCGCGGCGAGCGTTTTGACTTCCTGCGCCACCACGGCGAAGCCGCGGCCGGCGTCGCCGGCGCGCGCCGCCTCGATGGTGGCGTTCAGCGCCAACAGATTGGTCTGGCTGGCGATCGCCTGGATCATGCTGGCGACCTTGTCGATGTCGCCGACCGCGAGGCTCAGGCCATCGGCATTGGTGACGGCAACATCGGCCCGGCGCGTCGCTTCGACCACCACATTTGCGGCGCTGGAGAGCTGGCCGTCGATGTCGCGCATCGCCATCGACAGCTCATCGATCGCGCTCGACACCGTGCTGGCGGCGGCGGTGGTTTCCTCGGCGACCTCGGCTGCGGCGCGGGCATGCGTGCCGGATTCATCGGCCGCGCCGCTCATCGAGCGAGCCGAAGCGTCGAGTTGCGTCGCGGCGCTGGCGAGCGCGGCGGTGACGCTGAGAATCTTGGTTTCGAAACTGCCGGCCAAGGTGTCGAGCGCCTGGCGCTTTTCAATGGCGGCCTGTTCGCGGCCGCGCTGGCGCTGGATCTGCGCCTCACGCAACGCGATGGCATTGTCACGGAATACCAGCACGGCGCGCGCCATGGTGCCGACCTCGTCGGCGCGCTTGAGCCCGGCGATGGGCGCATCCACCTCGCCCTGCGTGATCTGGTGCATGACGCCGGCCAGCCGGTGCAACGGTCCGGCCACCGAGCGCTGCGCCAGGAACATCGCAAACAGGATCGTCGCCAGCGTGCCGACGATGAGACCGGCGACGATGACGTTATGCGTCCAGGCCTTCTCCGCCGCGGCGGTGGCGACGGCTTCGTTGATTTCGCCGCCGAGAATATTGATCAGTCGATTGAGCTCGGTGGTGGCGACGACCAGCGCCGGGTCGAATTTCAGTTCGATGGTGACGCGGGCGTGCTCGCGGTCGTTGTGCTTGTTGAAGCTGTCGATCTCGTCGGCCAGCGTATTGACGTTGTTGATGCGGTCGACGATGCGCTGGATGTCCGTCCGGCGCTCCGGAATATAACCGGCGGCGCCGCCGAGCCATGACATCGCGCTGACGAATTGCCCCTGACGCTCGTCGACGGCTTCGCGCACCACATCGATGTCGCCGGTGCCGGTCATCTTGTAGACCGCCAGCCCCATCGCCGACACGGAGGTCTTGGCTTCGGTCAGCGCCAGACGGCCGGGGGCCGAGTGATTGACGAGAACATTGTTGAGCGCGTCGAGACGATCGAGGCGCTGCAGCACGAGCCAGTTGGCGAGCACCGACATGACGCCGAGACCGGCGATCAGCACCGCCGCCTTGGCTGCCATCTTGAAACGAAATCGGGGGAAAGCCAGCATGACACCCGGAGGTAAGGTACGGTCATACTTTGCTAACCAGAACTCATTGGCGTTTGATTAACGCTGGTAATACAGCGCTGTCATAATCACGCCGGCGCTTTTGCCTTCAGATGCGGGAAGCGCTGCGACAGCAACGAGCCGTCATAATAGGTCGGCGCGAACGCCGAATGTTCGCGGACCTTGTTAAACCAGTTTATGACGCGCGGCAGATCCTGCCAGTCGGCGAAATTGAGATCGTCCATGCGCACCACGGCCGGCATAATGGCGACGTCGGCGAGCGACATCTCCTTGCCCAGCAGCCACGGCCCGCCGCTGGCTTCGATCTCGCGGTCCATGCGCTCGTAGCTGCGGCGCAGGCGGCCGAGGGCGGCGTCCATTTCAGCCTTGGGAAACCCGGTCTGGCCCATCGTCATCATGAATTCGCGGCGCAGCGGCTTGGAGTCGGCGAGCGCGACGAATTCCTCGCGGCTCATTTTTGCAAAGCGCGGCAGGAAAGCGAGATTATAGGTCGGCACGCGCACCGACGCCGCCGGCATTTCATCGGCGAAGTGCATGAGCGCGCGCATGCGGGCGCGCATCACCGCGTTCTCCGGCGTGAAACTGTTGCCGGGAAAAACTTCGTCGAGATATTCGGTGATGACGGTGGAGTCGGTGATGATGGCGCCGTCATGATCGAGCGTCGGCACGACACCGTTCGGATTTAATTTAAGATAGTCGGGCTTGAGCTGATCGCCTTCGAGCAGATTGAGCTTCACCTCGGCGAAAGGCAGCTTCTTGGCATTGAGCACGAAGCGAACGCGCTGGCTGCAAGTGGATTGCGGCGCGTTATAAAGCGTGAAGGCCATTCCCATCCCCATTTTGACGTTTTGTCGCAGTCTACGCTGCGTAAGTGGGCAGACACAAAGCCAGATGAATTTATGGGCAATTTACTTGTAGCAACCAGCCATTACCGATTGACTGACACTCGTGCGCAGCTGCCGTTTTTCCTCCCTTTTGGTTTGAACGGCAGCGTGAATCCTCCACCTCATGCACACAGGGCCCCTCACGGGGCCCTTTTTTTTATTTGCTGAACATTCAGTTGTCATGCCCGCGAAGGCGGGCATCCAGCGTTTGACAAGAAGAGCTGGGTCCCCGCTTTCGCGGGGACGACAGCAACTTCTTTTTACAGCCCGGTGCCGACGTTCGAATTTTCCGACTTCAGCTTCATGCCGGACAGTTCCGCCATCGTTTCCGCCATGCGTGCGAAATCCTGCGCGAGGATTTCCTTGCTGTTGGCCTGCGACAGCGCCTTGCCGATATGCATCTGCACCATCTCACGCGTCGCCGCCGTCACCGGCATCGGCACATCCTGCTCGCGGCCGAGTTCGAGGCCGAGATCGAGATCCTTGCGCAGCAGTTCCGGCGTAAAGGTCGCGGCCCAGTCGAGATTGACCAAAGCCGGCGTCTTGTAGGCGGTGAACATCGAACCCATGACGCCGTTGTTCATGAAGGCGAGGAAGGCTTCGCGCGGCACGCCCATCTTGTTGGCGAGCAGCGTGATCTCGACGAGATTGGCGATGACGACGCCGAGCATGACGTTGTGCGCGATCTTGCAGATGCGCGACAATTCGCCTTCGCCGACATAGGACACGCCGCGCGGCGCGAACACTTCGATGACCGGCATGGCGGCCTTCGACGCCGCTTCCGGACCGGACACGACCGATGACAGCTTGCCGGCCTTGATGACGAGACCGTTGCCCGACACCGGAGCGCAGACGAATTCGATGCCCTTTTCCTTGAGGCGGGCGCGGATGCGCTCGCTATCCTCAACCGAGATCGATGAGCAGTCGACAAAGGTCTTGGGCAGCGGGCCCTTGGCCGTGGTCACGATGCCGTTGGCGCCGAAGTAGACCTCCTCGAGGTCTTTGCCTTCCGACACGATGGCGAACAGCATGTCGACGCCGGCGAGATCGGCCAGCTTGTCGACGATCTTGGCGCCGGACTTGGCCAGCGGCTCGGCCTTGGACTTGGTGCGGTTCCAGATGGAGATGTCGTAGCCCGCATTCGCGAGGCGTTCCGCCATCTGGTAGCCCATGCGGCCGACACCGATCCAACCGATCTTCTGCTTGTTCGACATTACGAAACTCTCCCTGTGAAACTTTGTTCGCGGCGCCAGGCCGCGTTGGTCAATTCCCGGCGGCTTTAGCCGTTTTGCCGCCAAATCGCCAGTGGTGGGAACGGCCCACCGAACAGGCAGCCGTCCTGCTTGTAGTCGCGGATCAAAGGGCTATCCTGATCCGGTCCCAAGGCCCGCCAAAGAGGCCTCGCGCAATAAGGGACATCAGGGAGGAGCGCCGGCAGCGATGCACGATGCGGGCACCATTTCCGCGGCGGAAGCCGCCGGCGAAAGCCGTGCGGCGGAGCGCTGGCGCCATGTCTGGCGCAACATCTTTCCCTTCGTCGTGGTCGGCGCGATGTGGGAAGCGGTCGCCTGGGCCGGCATTTTTCCCAAGCGGCTGTTTCCGCCGCTCGAACAGGTCGCGCTGTCGACCTGGCAACTCACCATCTCCGGCATCCTGCCACACCACGCCGTCGAGACGATCGTCCGGCTGCTGAGCGGCTTCGCGCTCGCCGCCGTGTTCGGCGTGCTCATCGGCGTCATCATGGGCCGCTCGCGCCGCGCCGAAGATATCCTGCTGCCGCTGGTGTCGATCGGCGCGCCGATCCCCGGCCTCGCTTACGCGCCGCTGTTCCTGCTGTGGTTCGGCCTCGGCAATTTTTCGTCGATCCTGCTGGTCGGTTTTGTCGCCGCCTTCCCGATCATCTTCAACAGCTGGACCGGCGTGAAGGCGGTCAAGGAAATCTGGGTGCGTTCGGCGCTGTCGATGGGCGCCGATGACAAGCGGCTGTTCCGCTACGTCATCATTCCCGGCGCGCTGCCCTACATCCTGACAGGCTTACGGCTCGGCCTGGCGCAAGCCTGGCGCATTCTCGTCGCCGTCGAGATGCTTGCCGCCGTGCCGTGGGGCCTTGGCTGGCTGATTTTCGGCGCGCGCAAGTTTCTCAACACCGACGCCATGCTTGCCGGCATCGCCGTGATCGCGATCATCGGCATTCTGCTGGAGAAGTACGTGTTCCAGAAAATCGAGAACTACACCGTGGTGCGCTGGGGCATGACGAAATGAGAACGTCGATATGAACGACAGCCAGCAACGCCGCCGCACGCTGATCCGCGGCACCCTGTCGCTTCTCGTCACTGCCGCGCTTTACGAGGGCGTGGCGCGCAGCGGCTTGTTCCCCGCCGTGCTGCTGCCGACCATTCCCTCCATCGTCGACACGCTGATTGCGACGATCACCGACGGCACCATGCTGTGGCACGCGCTCTATACGCTGTACCGCGTGCTGTTCGGCTTTGCGCTCGCTGTCGTGGTAGGGCTGCCGCTCGGCATTCTGATGGCGCGGTTTCCGCGCGTCGAACATTTCTTTCTGCCGCTGATCAGCGCGCTGATGCCGATTCCTTCCTTCGCGCTGGTGCCGTTGTTCATGCTGTGGTTCGGCATCGGCAACGTCACGACCATCCTCATTGTGTTCTACGCCGCCACCTTCCCGATGGCCTTCAACACCTGGTCCGGCGTGCGCTCGGTGAATCCGCTGTGGTTGCGCGCCGCCGGCGCCATGGGCGCTGACGAGAACAGCCTGTTCTGGAAAGTCATCATTCCCGGCGCCTCGCCCTTCATCATCACCGGCATGCGGCAGGCCTTCCTGCGCGCCTGGATCGGCGTCGTCGGCGCCGAGATGATCGCGGCCTCGGACTGGGGCCTCGGCTGGGTGATCTTCGACGCCAAGGAATTTCTCAATGCCGACGTGATGCTGGCGGCGCTGGTCGTCATCGGCTTCATCGGTTTTGCCTTCGAGCGGCTGGTGTTCGGCACGCTCGAGCAACGCACGGTGCAGCGCTGGGGCATGGTGCGGGTGGCGAAGGGCTGACGACAAGAAAACTTCAAAAGGCGGCGACAAGAAAAGCGGCAGGAAACGAATGCAACCGATTGCGATCCGTGATGTGAGCCTCAACTACGATACGCCGGCCGGCAAGGTGCAGGGCGTGTCGAACGTGTCGATCGATATCGACGCGTCGGAATTCATCTGCATCGTCGGGCCGTCCGGCTGCGGCAAGTCCACGCTGCTCAATATCATCGCCGGTTTTCTGACACCGGCCAGCGGCCAGATCACCATCGGCGGCAAGACTGTCGATGGCCACGGCATGGATCGCGGCGTTGTCTTCCAGGATTTCGCACAGTTGTTTCCGTGGCGCACCGCGCTTGGCAACGTCTCTTTCGGGCTCGAGATGAAAGGCGTCGCCAATCCGGAGCGCGACAAGATCGCCCGCGAGCAGTTGCGGCTGGTGAAGCTGGAGAAGTTCACCAACTCGTTCCCGCATCATCTGTCCGGCGGCATGCAGCAGCGCGTCGCGATCGCGCGGGCGCTGGCCTACAATCCGTCGGTGCTGCTGATGGACGAGCCCTTCGCCGCGCTCGACGCCATGACGCGCGACGACATGCAGCGCCTGCTCGCCGATGTGTGGAAGGAAACGCGCAAGACCGTCATCTACGTCACGCATAACGTCGCCGAGGCCGTCTATCTTGCCGACCGCGTCGTCGTCATGTCGGCGCATCCCGGCACGGTGAAGACCGTCATGAAGATCGACCTGCCGCGGCCGCGCGATCCGCTCAGCGTGGAATTTCTCGACTGCCAGAAGGAACTGATGGGCCAGCTCGGCCACACGACACCACACTGAACGACAAAACAAGAAACAAAGGGAGGATCACAATGACCATTCTTACGCGTCGCACCGCGGTGGCCGGCATCGGCGCCGGTGTCGCAGCGGCAGGCCTCGGCCTGCGTCCGGCCTCGGCCGCGCTGGAAACCGTGCGGCAGGGCTACCAGACCAACATGTGGGGCATGCCGACCTACTATCTGCTGCGCTCGGGTTATCTCGAAAAGCACGGCGTCAAGTTCGAGGAATTCGCCGTACCGTCCGGCAACCTCACCATGCAGCAGATGGTGGCGCGGCAGGTCGACATGGGCACCTATGCCGGCCCGTCGCTGGCGCTCGGCCATGACAAGGGCGGCATGGTCGCAATCGCCTTCATCGAATATGTCGGCAAGACCGCGCGCGTCATGGCGCGCAAGGAGCTCGGCCTCACCAAGGTCGAGCAGCTCAAGGGCATGAAGGTCGCCAACCAGACCGGTTCGTCGACCGGCAACATCCTGACCGACCAGATCATGCCCAAGGCCGGCCTTGCCAAGAGCGACTGGCAGGAAGTCCGCATGAACGTTGACGACATGGTCGCGGCGCTGGCGGCCAAGACGGTCGACGCCATGTGCACCGTCGAGCCCTACAACGCCATCGCCGACGCCGACGGGCTCGGCACCACGCTCGCGGAGTTCTACGACTTCGACAAGATGCCGGTGTTCATGGCGGCGACGCCGGACTTCATCCAGAAGAGCCCGGAAACGGTCGTCGCCTATCTCAAGGCCTGGATCGACGTCGCCAAGGACTTCAAGGACAGCCCGGACAAGGTCGCGGACTCGATCTACGGCTTCTACACGTCCAAAGGCTACACCATGTCCAAGGATACCTTCAAAAAGGCGCTGGCCCGCGTCGAAGTGGGCCCCGGCTGGCCGTCGGACCTCGTGCCCTACATGCAGAAGCAGGCTGAAATTCTGCTGGGTGAAAAGAAGATCAAGGCCATCCCGGACTGGACCAAGGTGTTGCGCACCGACTTCTTCAAGCAGGCCGGGGCCTGACGCTTCCGAGACCCCCCCGGTGACGGGACCACCTCATTTGGTCTAAACACGCGGCCGGCGCACCCTACGCCGGCCGTTTCGTTCACCTGCCAAAAACAACAACCTTTCGGAGAGACGCGAATGTCCGCCCAAGACCCGCTGCACAGCGGCGAACCCGTATCCTGGAATTTCAAGCTGCTATCGCAGAACAACATGAGCGGCTTCGGCGGCATGGGCGAAGGCATGGCGATGCAGATCGCCAAGGACGGCCGCCGCATCATGTGGCTGGCGCATGAAAGCGCGCCGAAGAATTTCACCGGCGTCGACGTTTCCGACCCGCGCAATCCGAAGGTGATCGTGCAGACCGCGCTGCCGCACGCCGACGTGCGCTCGAACTCGCTGGAAATGTCCGGCGACATCCTGGCGGTCGCCTACCAGACCAAGAAGAAGGGCATGAAGCCGGCCGGCTTCGAACTGTTCGACTGCTCGGTGCCCGAGAATCCGAAGTCGATCTCGTTCTTCGACTGCTCCGGCCCGACCTCACGCGGCGTGCATCAGCTCTGGTTCTGCGACGGTGAATACGTCCACATGGCCGCCGGCAGCCCGGACTTCGAAGCCGTCGATCCGAACGACGATCAGTTCTACCGCTGCATCGACGTGCGCGATCCGACCAAGCCGCGCGAAATCGGCCGCTGGTGGCTGTCCGGTACGCGCAAGGGCGACAACGTTGCGCCGCCGCCGCGCCACGCGCTCGACAAGGGCTACCGCGCGCATAACTGCAACGTCTATCCGGAACGTCCGGACCGCATGTATCTCTGCTACCTCGATGGCGGCATGTACATCATGGACATCGCCGACAAGTCGCAGCCCAAGGTCATCTCGCACTGGACCAACTCGCCGCCCTATACCGGCTTCACCCACACCGCGGTGCCGTTGTTCGATCGCGGCCTGATCCTGGTGACGGAAGAGTCGACCGAGGACAATGCCAAGGACTGGCCGAAGCTGATCTGGATGCTCGACGCCCGCGACGAAACGCACCCCGTGTCGTTCTCGACGCTGCCGATGCCGCCGGTCGACGCCTACAAGAACCGCGGCGGCCGCTTCGGCGCCCACAACATCCACGAAAACGTGCCGGTGCCGACGTCGTTCAAGTCGGACCAACTGGTGTTCGGCACCTTCTTCAACGGCGGCATGCGCGCCTTCGATATTTCGAACGCCTATCAGCCAAAGGAAATCGCGGCTTTCGTGCCGCCGGCACCGAACGGCTCCAAGCTCGGCGCCATCCAGCTCAACGACGTCTATGTCGACGAGCGGCAGATCGTTTACACGGTCGACCGTTTCTCGGGCGGCCTGTACATCCTGGAGTGCGGTTTCTAAGGAACCGCTTGGTCTAAGCCAGCACCGGGTTCCGCCGCGAGGCGGGCCCGGTGTTGTCGTTTTGGTGTAGTGTTCAAGCCATGGATCAAGTCTTCCCGTCCAAGGCCTCCGGGCAATTCGGCCGCCGCATGCGCCGCGAGCGCGGCGCGAAAGTGCCGGTCATCGTCATCACCGGCTTTCTCGGCGCCGGCAAAACCACATTGCTCAAGCGCTTTCTGGAAACGCCGGAAGGCGCCGGCACCGCCATCGTCGTCAATGAATTCGGCGAGGCCGGCATCGACGACGCGCTGCTGCGCGCCAGCGCCGACGAAACCATCCTGATGGGCAATGGCTGCCTGTGCTGCATCAGCCGCACCGATTTGCAGGACACGTTGCGGCGCATGGTGATCGAGCGCGAGCGCGGCGAGATTCCGGATTTCCGCCGCATCGTCATCGAGACCTCGGGCCTCGCCGATCCGTCGCCGATCCTGCAAACCTTCGCCACCGACCGCGCACTGGGCGGCGTGTTTCACGTCGAGGCGGTGATCGCCGTGGTCGACGCCGAGAACGGCGTCAAGACGCTCGACTGGTCGTCGGAGGCGCGCAAGCAGGTGATCCTCGCCGACCGCCTTGTCGTCACCAAGACCGACATTGCCAAGGATCAGACCGACGCGCTGACCGCGCAACTGCGCAAGCTCAACGCCGCCGCCGATATCGTCACCGCCGTGAGCGGCAAGATCGATCCGAACCGGCTGATCGAACCGGCCGATACGTTGCGCAATACCTTCGTCGCCGAGGCCGACCACAGCGACGGCATCGGCAGCTTCGTGCTGACCGAGGCCAAACCGATCAAGTGGGCGACCTTCTCGCGCATCATGGAGACGCTCATCACGTTGCGTGGCTCCGACCTGCTGCGCGTCAAAGGATTTCTCGACGTCGAGGGCTGCAAGGGTCCGGTGCTGGTGCAGTTCGTGCAGCATCTCGCGCCGCCGCCGGTGGAACTGGAAACCTGGCCCGACGGCAACCGCGAAAGCCGCGTTGTCTTCATTACGCGCAACATGCCGGAACAACAGGTCCGCACTCTGTTCGATGCCGTGAAGGCTCTGGCGCTGTAGGCGCTGCCGCAGCGCAATATATTAAAATCATTTTTTACGTCTGGAGCCGTTCCAAAGTGGGCGGCGCGGGTCTAGCCTTGGCGCCGCAAGCGCTGAGTCAACAGTGCTGCTCGCGCGCACCGCGACAAGGCAACGGGCCGTAAGCCCCTGCCCACACACTTAGTTCAGGGAGCTGAACGCTATGAATCAGAAATTCACGCTCGAGGTGAATGGCAAGTCGCATACGATCGACGGCGATCCCGACATGCCGCTGTTGTACGCGCTGCGCGACGAACTCGGGCTCAACAATCCCCATTTCGGCTGCGGCCTGGCGCAATGCGGCGCTTGCACCGTGCACCTCGACGGCCAGCCGACGCGCTCCTGCGCGACGCCGCTCTCCGCCGTCGGTACCGCCAAGATCACCACGCTCGCCGGTCTCGGCACGCCGGAAAAGCCGCACCCGATCCAGACCGCCTATGTCGAGGAGCAGGTCCCGCAATGCGGCTACTGCATCAACGGCTGGATCATGACCGCCGCCGCCTTCCTGCGTGACAAGAAGAAGCCCACCGAAGCCGAGATCAAGGACGCCTTGTCCGGCCTCAAGTGCCGCTGCGGCACGCATGTCAGCATCCTCAAGGCGGTCAAGCGCGCCGCGACGATGATGGGTTGAGGGAGGGCACCGTGACAAAATTTCAAAAACTGTCGTCCTTCACCAAAAAGCTGTCATTCCGGGGCGCGAGTGAAACGAGCGAACCCGGAATCCAGAGCCAAGCGCTGGATTCCGGGTCCGGCGCTGCGCGCCGTCCCGGAATGACGGGTGGTGTGGACCGCCGCTCGGTTCTGCTCGGCGGTGGCGCGCTGGTCGTCTCGGTCGGCGCAGCCATGACGATCGACACCATGGTGTCGATGCAGGCAGCCTATGCGCAAGGGACGTCCATTGGCGCCAAGCCCGCGCTGACGCCCGATCAGCTCTCGTCCTACATCGCCGTCAACGCCGACGGCACCGTCGCCGCCTATTTCGGCAAGATGGACATGGGCCACGGCCTGCATGTCGCGGTGGCGCAAATCGTCGCCGAAGAGCTCGACGTGCCGTTCAAGGCCGTCAAAGTCTACATGGGCGACACCGGCACGTCGGTGAACCAGGGCGGCGCGTCGGGCTCCACCGGCATTCAGTTCGGCGGCAAGCAGATGCGCGTGGCGGCGGCGGAAGCCCGCCGGGTGCTGGTCGAAATGGCGGCGGGTCTGCTGTCGGTGCCGGCGGATAAGCTCACCGTCGTCGACGGCGTCGTCAGCGCCACCGACGACACGTCGAAGCGCATTTCCTATGCGCAGATGATCGGCGGCAAATACTTCAACGTTCAGCTCGACTGGAACAAGCAGCAGGGCAACACGCTCTACGCCCCGGGCAAGGCGAAGCCGAAGAACCCGAAGGACTTCAAGATCGTCGGCAAGCCGATCAAGCGCGAGGACGTCGCGCCGAAAGTGTTCGCCATCGAGGACTTCGTCACCGACGTCAAAGTGCCGGGCATGGTGCACGGCCGCATGATCCGACCCGCCGTTGCCGGCGCTGTGCCGGTGAAGGTCGATGAGTCCTCGGTCAAGGACATTCCGGGCGTGCAGGTCGTCTGGGACAAGGGCTTCCTCGGCGTCGTCGCACCCAAGGAATGGGATGCGATCAAGGCGTCGGAAAAACTCAAGGTCGAATGGTCGCAAGGCCCCGATCCGTTCCCGGAACAGGCCTCGCTCTACGATCACATCCGCAAGGCGCCGGTGCGCAAGAAGCAGGTCGAAACCAACACCGGCAATGTCGACGATGCCTTCAAGACCGCCGCCAAGGTGATCGAGGCCGAATACGAATGGCCGTTCCAGTCGCATGCCAGCATGGGCCCGGCCTGTGCGCTGGTCGAGATCAAGGACGGTCCGAACGGCAAGCAGGTCACCTGCTGGAGCGGAACGCAGAAGTCGCATTTCGTGCAGCAGGGCATCGCCGATCAACTCGGCATCCCGCTCGCAAACGTGCGCACCATCTGGAAAACCGGTCCCGGCTCCTATGGCCGCAATGACGCCGACGATTGCGCCGCGGACTGCACGGCGCTCGCCAAGGCCGTCGGCAAGCCGGTGCGCCTGCAATATATGCGCGACCAGGGCACCGGCTGGGACCCGAAAGGCCCCGCCTCCGTGCACAAGGCGCGTGCCGCGCTCGATGCCAGCGGCAAGATCATCGCCTATGAGTTCTCGAGCAAGGCGTTCTCGCGTGTCGACGTCGACACCAATGGCAGCAAGCTGTTCGACACGCTCGCGGGCCAGACGCAAGGCGTCGCGCTGAAATCCGGCGACGGCTTCGGCATTCCGGCGGAGTCCTACGCCTTCGAGAACAAGCGCGCGTCGTGGGAGACGATCCCGCCGCTGCTGGAGCGGTCGTCGCCGCTGCGCACCTCGCATCTGCGCGATCCCGTGGGGCCGCAGATTCATTTCGCCAGCGAGTCCTTCATGGACGAACTGGCGGCCGCCGCCGGTCTCGACTCGATCGAATTCCGGCTGCGTTACATCAAGGATGCGCGCGACATCGCCGTCATCAAGGCGGCGGCGCAAAAAGCCAACTGGGACACGCGGCCCTCGCCGCGCAAGGACCAGACCGGCAACATGGTGTCGGGCCGCGGCATCGCCTATTCGCAACGCAACGGCACGCGCGTCGCCATTGTCGCGGAAGTCGATGTCGACCGTTCGACCGGCAAGATCTTCGCGCGCAAGTTCACGGTAGCGCATGATTGCGGCCAGCTCATCAACCCGGACGGGCTGACAAAGTGCGTCGAGGGCAACATCGTGCAGGGCGTGTCGCGCACGTTGTGGGAGGAAGTGACCTTCGACAAAAAGGCGGTCACCAGCGTCGACTGGATCAGCTATCCGATCCTCGACATCACCGAGACGCCGGGACAGATCGACGTCGTCATCATCGACCGGCCGGAGATCGAGCCGTCGGGCGCGGGTGAGCCGTCGATCCGGCCGATCGCGGCGGCGATTGCCAATGCGATCTTCGACGCCACGGGTGTGCGCATCCGCCGCGTGCCGTTCTCGCCGGAGCGGGTGAAGGCGGCGTTGTCGTAGTCGTCGTCCCCGCGAAGGCGGGGACCCAGCACTAAAGAGCTGGATTGCCCGCCTGCGCGGGCAATGACAGCGTGGCTCTATCGCTTGATACTCTGGCGTGCCGCTGCGATGACCAGCGGCACGGCGGCATCATTGCCGGGGGCCATGATGTGCACGCCGGCGACGTGCGGAATCTCGCTGAGCGCGCGGATCACATCGACGCAGATGGCGCGGCCTTCCGCCGCCGGATCAATGGCCGTCTCCATGCGCGCGATCAGCGCATCGGGTATGACGGCGCCGTAAAGCTTCTCCTTGATCCAGCGCGCCGACTTCGCCGAGCGCAGCGGCACGACACCGATCAGGAATTTCAATGTGCCGCCGAGGCCGTGCTGATCGAGCCGCGCCATATAGCGGCGCACCACATCGGCATCCATGCAGAATTGCGTCTGCACGAATTGCGCACCGGCCTTGACCTTGGCCTCAAGCCCCGCCGGCGCCCAGCCGGGCGGCGGATCGATCGGATTGTCGGCGGCGCCGAGATAGAAGGACGCCCGGCCCGTGACCTTGCGGCTGGTCGGCAGTTCGCCCGCATCGCGCAGCCGCCGCGCCGTTTCCATCAATTGCCGCGGATCGAGATCGAACACCGCCTTGGCGTCGGGCTGATCGCCGGCGCTCGGATCGTCGCCGCGCAGCATCAGCAAATTCCGCACACCGCAGGCCGCGGCGCCTAACAAGTCGCTTTGCAGCGCGATGCGGTTGCGGTCGCGGGTGGTCAATTGCAGCACCGGCTCGATGCCCTGCTCGACAAGGATCATCGCCGACGTCAGCGCGCTCAGATGCGCCCGCGCGCCGGCGCCGTCGGTGACGTTGACCGCGTCGGCGAGACCCTTGAGCGGCAGCGCCTTGTCGAGCAATTCATCGCGCGACGCCGACACCGGCGGCGTCACTTCCGCGGTGAAGGCGAAACGTCCGGCCTCAAGCGTGTCCTGCAAGGTCATTGGCATTCCAAACCCTTGCATTGCAGTTCGCAAAATTGTCCGGGGCTTGCAAGCATGTTATGCGGGGGATATGGCCCACACCGCGACATCGCTCGACGACGCGCTTTCCATCATCGCCGATGGGATGATGGTCGTCGTCCCACGCGAAGTGTCCGGCGTGCCGATGGAAGCGACGCGCGCGCTGATCCGGCGCGGCGTCAAGAAGCTGCATCTCGTCGCGCTGCCCACCTCAAGCCTGCAAGCCGATCTGCTGATCGGCGCGGGCTGCGTCGCCACGCTGGAGACCTCCGCCGTGAGCCTCGGCGAATACGGCCCGGCGCCGCGCTTTTCCGCCGCCATCACCGGCGGCACCATCGCGATGAAAGACGCCACATGCCCGGCTTTGCACACCGCGTTGCAGGCCGCGGAAAAAGGCGTGCCCTTCATGCCGCTGCGCGGCCTGATCGGCTCCGACATTCTGAAATACCGCGACGACTGGAAAGTGGTCGATAGTCCGTTCGCCGATGGCGATCCGATCGTGCTGCTGCCCGCCATCAAGCCGGACGTGGCGTTGTTTCACGCGCCGCTGGCCGACCGCTTCGGCAATGTCTGGATCGGCCGGCAGCGCGAACTGGCGACCATGGCCCATGCGTCGGACAAGACCGTCGCCACCGTCGAAAAAATCCACGACGGCAATCTGCTGGACGATCCGGTGATGGCGGCGGGCACGTTGCCCGGCTTCTACATCGACCGCGTCGCGGTGGCCGAACGCGGCGCCTGGCCGCTCGGCCTGCCGGATTATTATTCCGCCGACGGCGATCATCTCGCCGAGTACGCCAGGATGGCGGCGACGCCGGACGGCTTCGCGCAATATCTGGACAAATATGTGCATGCCAAACGCGCCGCGTGATTTACTTTCTTATCCCTCCCCCGCAGGGGGAGGGTGGGCAGCCTCAAGCGCGTTTACGCGCGTCTTCGACGCGCTATGGCTGACCGGGTGGGGGCGTTTCGCGCGACCATCCACTTTAACCCCACCCGACTCCGCGCTGACGCGCGGAGCAACCCTCCCCTTTCAGGGGAGGGATTAAGTGGATTTCCGCGACGAGGAACTGCTCGCCGACGTCATCGCTGGATTGATCGGCGATGTGCGCCATGTCGCCGTCGGCAATGCGTCGCCGATTCCCGCTACCGCCTCGCTGCTGGCGCGCGAGCGCAACGGCAACGGGCGGCCTTACGTGTCGCTGCTGCAAAGCCGCAAGCACAACTTCTTCACCGACGGCGCGCGCGAATTGTTCGACTGCGCGGGGCAAGGCCGCATCGACGTGTTCTTTCTGTCGGGCGGACAGATCGACGGCCACGGCAACATCAATCTCGTCAGCATCGGCGACTACGAGCATCCCAAGGTGCGATTCCCCGGCTCGTTCGGTTCGGCGCATCTCTATTACGTCGTGCCGAAGGTCATCCTGTTCCGCACCGAGCATTCGCGCCGCACCTTGGTGCCGCAGGTCGACTTCGTCAGCGCGCCGGGCGCCAACGACGGCCATGTCTACCGCCCGGGCGGCCCAATCGCGCTGGTCACCAACCGCTGCCTGTTCTCTTTCGCCAAGGGCCGCTTCACGCTGGCGAGCGTTCACCCCGGCCATACGGTCGAGGAAGTGATCGAGCACACCGGCTTCGACTTCGACCGCCCGGACACTGTGCCGCAGACTCCGGCGCCCTCGCCCGGCACGCTTGCGCTCATGCGTGGAACCGTGGCGCAGCAACTGGCCGAGGTCTATCCGCAGTTCGCGCGTCAGGTGTTCGGTGTCGGCGAAAACGCTTTGACGCCCTGAAAAATCTTACCCTTCCCGTCAGTTTGACCCTGATATAGGGTGCCGCCGCGTGGCCGGATCGCCGCGTCAAAATCGCTTGAAACGTCAATAAATACGCAAGGAATACGCACGGTGAAGCAAGTCGAAGTTGGGGTCATTGGCGTCGGTTGGATTGGTGGTCTGCGCGCGGAAGCGCTGTTGCGGACCGCGTTGGTCGACAAGCTCCACCTGTGCGACATCCGCCCGGATCGCCTCGCCGAAGTGAAGGCGGCGTACAAGCCGGCCACCGCGACCGCCGACTACAACGACATCATCAACAACCCGAACATCTCGGTGGTCTATGTCTCGACCACGCCGGAAGCCAATCATTATCCGATCGCCCGCGACTGCCTGAAGGGCGGCAAGCATGTGATGCTGGAAAAGCCAATCGCGCTGGAACTATGGGAAGCCGACGAGCTTATCCATCTGTCGAAGACCAACAACCTGAAATTCACCATCGGCTATTCGCAGCGCTTCAACACCAAGATCGCTTACGCCAAGAAGAAGATCGTCGACGGCACGCTGGGCAATGTCGTGTCGGTGCTAGTCAGCCGCCATCTGTCGCGCGACCTCGGCAAGAAGATCGCCGGCCGCGTGCGCCTGTCGCCGGTCGTCATGGAATCGACGCACGATCTCGACTTCGTTTTCTGGCTGCTCGAACCCGCAAAGCCCGTGCGCGTCTATTCGCAAGGCGCCTACGGCTACATGAAGCCGGTCAACGGCTCGCATGACGTCATGTTCACCACCGTCACCATGGACAACGGCGTCGTCGTCATGATCGGCGGCGGCTGGAATTTCCCGACCAGCTACAAGAACTACTGCTCGACCTGGATCGAAATCACCGGTGTCGATGGCGCGCTGACGCTCGACGACACGCAGCGCGATAACTGGCTCAATACCGAGAAGACCGGCCAGGTATTCCCGATGTCGACCATGCCGGGCGAACAGGTCGATCATGTGTTCGCCGGCGGCATCGGCCCCGAGACCATTCACTTCCTCGAAGCCTGCATCCAGAACAAGCCGGTGATGGTGACGCCCGAAAGCGCGCGCCGCGTCATGGAAACCTACAGCGCCGCGGATTTGTCGGCCTATCGCAACGAGCCGATCGACCTGCCGCTGACCAACGAAACCATCAACGGCATCGCGGAATTGAAGATCATCAACCGTGCCGGTCTCAATCCCGCCAATCCGGATCTCAAAACGGTCTCGTAAGACGAGAGCGGCTGCCGGCGTTCAAATAAAAAGACTGAAAAAGGGAAGAAACATGAAGCAATCCAGCAAAGGCGTCGGCCTTGCCATTATCGGCGGCGGACGCGTCGGCCTGTTCCGCGGCGAAGTGGCGGCGCGCCATCCGTCGGTCGAATGGATTGGTCTTGCCGAACGCAATCCGAATCGCGCCGGCGAAGTTGCGCCGAAAATCAGCGCCGACTTCGTGACGCAGAGCCACGTTGAATTGATCAAACGGCCCGAGACCACCTGCGCCATCATCGCCACCGACGAACATCTGCACGTCGAGCCGATCATGGCCTGCATCGAGCGCGGCATTCCGATGCTGATCGAAAAGCCGCTCGCCACCAATCTCGTGCAGTCCGAGAAGGTGCTGAAGCTCATCAAGGACGCCAAGATCGACGCCGTGGTCGGCTATACGCAGCGCTTCCGCCGCCGCTGGCTGGCTGCCAAGGAAAAGTGCCGCACCGGCGCGCTCGGCGATGTCACTTTGGTGACGTCGCGCGCCTTCATGAACAGGCTGGTGGCCATCGACAATTACAAGCGCACCGACGATCCCTCGACCATCTCGCCGATGGTGATTTCCGGCACGCACGCGCTCGACATCTGCATGTGGTGCCTCGAAGGCAAAACGCCGGTCGAGGTCTATGCGCGCCAGATCGATAAGGTGATGGGCCCGCTCTACAAGGGCATCGACGCCACCGCCGGCATGATCACCTTCGATGACGGCACCATTTATCATCTCAGCATGTCGTGGGCGATGCCGGTCACCTGGCCCGCCGCGGTCTATTCGCTCGAAGTCGGCATTTCCGGCACCACGGGCGTGCTCACCATCGACGACACCCATCGCGATATCGTGCTCGCCGTCTCCAAGGCGCAGTCGGAAGGCTACAACCCGGACTCGACGCGTCTGGTCGATTTCATGGGCTCCTACCCGCCGGGCGACATGGCCTTGGGCGAACTTCGCGGCCCGATGGCGGACGAAACCGTAAGCTGGCTCAACCGCGTCGCCATGGGCCTGCCGACCGCCGCCGCGACCGTGGAAGAAGCCCACCGCAACCTGATGCTGACCAAGGCCATGGATCTGTCGGCCAAGCGCAAAGTTCCCGTCAAGCTGCCGCTCGACCCCGCCGACGTCATGGCCGCCGCTTAAAAGGCGGCCATCCCATCTTGTGTCTTTTCACACAGGACTAATCTGCCTACATTCGCGGCGCTGACACTGTTGGGATTCGAATGCGCGCACGCCGCGACTCTGCCATCCGCCTGCTCAAAACCATGATGGTGGCCTCGGTTGTGCTGCCCGTCGCGCTGTTTTCATACGCCTCCTGGGTCAGCTACCAAAACGCCTTCAGCCACGCCGACGAGCAGCTCGCCGCCAATCTCGACATCATCTCCGAGCAGGCCAACAAGGTCTTCCAGTCGGTCGAAGTCAGCTTCGCCAGCGTCCGCGCCATTGTCGGCAGCATGTCCGACGACGAGATCAAGGCGCAGGAGCAGTCGCTCCATCTCAAACTCAAAGAGCTCGACACCGTTCTCAGCGCCATCGACGCCATTGCCATCGTCGACAAGCAAGGCCGGGCGCTGGTGTCGTCGTCGATCTATCCCGTGCCGCCCGATCTCAAGATCGACGACCGCGATTATTTCCAGGCGCAGGCCGGGAAGGACGCCGGCACTTACGTCGGCGAAGTGGTGACGCCGCGCGTGCGGCCCGATCCGCTGTTCGCCGTCAGCCGCCGCCGGCCGCTGCAGGACGGCGCGTTCTCCGGCGCCGCCATCGTCTTCGTCGTGCCGAAGGTGTTCACCGAATTCTACAAGCGGCTGAACGAAGCGCAGCCCGGCGTCGTTTTCGCGCTGTCGCGGCGCGACGGCGCCATTCTCGCGCGCTATCCGTCGCCGCCGGGCGGCGTCAACCGCTATCCGCCCAACAGCGGTTTCCTGACCAGCGTGACCGAAAAGCCCTAGGGCGGTTTCGTCACCAGCAGCAATTCGATCGACGGCAAGCCGCGCCGTCTCGGTTTCCGGCCGATCGGCTACGGCGATCTTTACGTCTCGGACGGCCGCAACACCGACACCATCATCGCCGAATGGCTCAGCGCCATGTCGCTGCATCTCATCTTTGGCGTACCGGCGACCATTTTTCTGCTGGTGCTGGTGCTGCTGGTGATGCGGCGCACGCAGGAATTCTACAACGAAGCCGAGCGCCGCGAAATCGCTGAACAGTCGTTGCGGCAGGCACAGAAGATGGAAGCCGTCGGCCAGCTCACCGGCGGCGTGGCGCACGACTTCAACAACCTGCTGACCATAATCATCGGCAATCTCGGCATCGCCAAGCGCGGCGTCGTCGAGGCGCGTGCCGAACGCGCTCTCGACAATGCCCTGACCGGCGCGCAGCGCGCGGCGCAATTGACCCAGCGCCTGCTGGCCTTCTCGCGCCGCCAGCCGCTCAATCCGCGCGCGGTCGACGCCAACAAGCTGATCCACAGCATGTCGGATCTCTTGAACCGTTCGCTCGGCGAAACCGTGCAGCTCGAGACCATCGGCGGCGCCGGTGTCTGGAATATCGAGGTTGACGTCTCCGAGATGGAGACGACCTTGCTCAATCTCGCGCTCAACGCCCGCGACGCCATGCCCGAGGGCGGCAAGCTCACCATCGAGACCAGCAACGCCTATCTCGACGATCAATATTGTCGCGCGCACGAAGGCGTGACGCCCGGACAATATGTGCTGATCGCCGTCACCGACAACGGCACTGGCATGTCGCGTGAAACCATCGAAAAGGCGTTCGAGCCGTTCTACACGACGAAAGAGACCGGCAAGGGCACCGGTCTCGGCTTGAGCCAGGTCTACGGCTTCATGAAGCAGTCCGGCGGCCACGTGAAGCTCTACAGCGAACCCGGCGAAGGCACGACCATCAAGCTCTACCTGCCGCGGCACGATCAGGCCGAGCTTGCCGAGGTGACCGACGAGCCGTCCGGCTCCGACCGCGGCCGGGGCGAGACCATTCTTGTCGTCGAGGACGATGACGGCGTGCGCCAGTACGCGTCGGAAATCCTGCGCGATCTCAACTACCAGATCCTCGAGGCCCGCGACGCCGCGTCGGCGCTGCGGCTGCTCGATGCCGACAAGGCGTTCGACCTGCTGCTCACCGACGTCGTGCTGCCCGGCAAGAATGGCCGCGAGCTGGCGACCGAGATCGAGAAGCGCCGCCCCGGCGTCAGAATCATTTTCATGACCGGCTATTCACGCAACGCCATCGTACATCATGGCCGGCTCGACCGCGGTACCGAACTGATCACCAAGCCGTTGATCGAGGGCGTGCTGGCGCGCAAAATCAGGCAGGTGCTGGACGGGCCCGCACCCAAGCCGAACGAACAAAAAAGCCCGAGGGGAAATGCCGGCAATGACGAAGGGGCGGATCGCTAGTTTACTATTTGTTGCACTCTTTGGTTTGAGCACGGTCGCGGCCGCACAGGACGCCGCGAAGGATTATCCGAACAAGCCGATCCGCGTCATCGTGCCGTTCGCGCCGGGCGGCGCCACCGACATCGCCATGCGCATGGTGCAGCAGGGCATGTCGAAGGTGCTGGGCCAGCAGATCGTCATCGACAATCGCGGCGGTGCCGCAGGCAATATCGGCATGGAAGTCGCGGCCCGCGCCACGCCCGACGGTTACACGCTGCTGTTCGCCAATGTCGGCACCACGGCCATCAACCCGAGCTTTTATAAAGACCTGGCGGTGACGCCGGAGCGCGACTTGATCCCGGTATCGATCGCCTCGGAGACGGCCGGCATTCTGGTCGCCAGCACCAAATTTCCGCCGAACTCGGTCAAGGAAATGATCGACTACGTCAAGGCGCGGCCCGGCCAGATCAATTATGGCGCGGCCGGCATCAGCACGCTGAATGCGCTAGAGATGGAGCAATTCCGCCGCACCGCCGGCCTCGACATGCTTCAGGTGCCCTACAAAGGCGGCGCCGGCCCCGCGCTCAACGATCTCGTCGCCGGCCATGTCGACGTGATGTTCGTCACCTTCTCGTCGGCCTACGGGCACGTCAGAGGCGGCAACCTGAAAGCGCTCGCCGTCACCACGCGCGACCGCCTGCCGCAATTGCCCAATGTCGCGACCATGGTCGAACAGGGCTTTCCCGACAATGTCAGTTCGTCCTGGCAGGGCCTGTTTGCGGTCGCCGGTACGCCGCAGCCGATCGTCGCCAAGCTTCACGCCGCCGTGGTCGAGGCCATGAAGGACCCGCACACGCGCACGCTGATGAGCGACGCCGGCATGCTGGCCTCATCCAGCGCGTCGCCAGCCGACTTCAAGGCCTTCCTCGCCGCCGAGACGGCGAAGTGGCAGCGCGTCGTCAAGGAAACCGGCGCGAAGCTGGAGTAGCGGCGTTCAGCGTTAGCGCCGCACCCAGCTGTCGGTGCCCATCTCGGTGCCGCCGGCATAGGTCCACACGCCGGTCCAGCCGTCGGCATTGGGCGCGTAGAGCGCCAGCCCGGTCTGGCTGCCGGACCTGTAGGACACGGCGAGGAAATCCTTGTTGCCGATCCCGGTGCCGACATATTGCGTGCCGCCGATCACCCAGACGACCTTGTAGGTATCGCCGGTTTTCTCGACCGTGACCGTGCCGGTGTAGCTGCTGTTCGGCTTACCCGGATCGGTGCCCGAAACGGCGTAGCGGCCTTCCAGTTCGGCAAAAGCCGCGGTGACTGTGAGAACGAGAGCGGCGGCAATGCCGCCGAGAAATGCGCGCATGAACTTCCCCCCAATGTTTACGGCCCAGTCGATCAGGCCGGCCGCTTAGCGTCAATCGAATGAAGCGCTGGTGGTGTCGCTGCGGCGATTATAGCGGATCGTAATCCGCTCGATCTCGCAAAGGTCGATGTTCTGCCAGACTGCGTTGGAATCGTCGTCCGCATAGGTGACCTTGAGGTCCCACTTGCAGGTCCGCACATCGCGATGGAATTTGATATTCCAGGCTTCACCGTCGTCGAGCGTATCCTTGCCCAGCACGTCCTCTTCCCAGTCGTCGGATTTGCTGGGCGAAACATAGACGTGCTTGATCTCGTATCCGGTCTTGTTGACAAGCTTGAAGTCCTGCTTGGCCTCGGCGGCGTTGGCCGCACCGTTGAAACTGCCAAGAACAAAAGCTGCAAACGCGACCAAAAATCCAACCGACTTCATCAAAGCCCCCAAACCAGTACCGGCGGGGGTTCTTAACAAGCGGGTCCGCACGAGGAACGTAAATGTTCCATTATTTTGACGGACAAAACGCAATGCGCCGCGTGAATTGCTCCACGCGGCGCAGACTTGCGAGAAAATTGTGCGCTAGTTTGCCGCAGGCGGCGCGACGGCGGCCGATTGATTGCTCCGCTTGATCGCCTCCGCGACAAATCCCGACTTTTTCATCTCTTCGATGAAGGTCTTCAGATAAGCCGCGCCGGCCAACCGGCCTTTCGGCGTGCCCATGGCCTGATTGATCTCCATGAAGTGCTCCGGCATCACGCGCATGTCCGGATTGGTCGCGGCATAGGCAATCAGCGGCTGCTTCACGCCGGCGGCGACTTCGAGCTTGTCCTTCAGGAACATCTGGATCATGGCCTCACCGCCGCCGACCGAGGCGCGCACGATGGTGGCGTTCTTGATGGTGCGGGTCAGGAACAGATCGTAAGCCGAGCCGACGCCGACCGCGATGCGGATGCCGGGCTTGTCGACGTCGGCGAGCGACTTGATCGGCGAATCCTTGTGCACCATGTAGTTGCCCTCGATGACGACATAGGGCGGCGAGAATTCGATTTCGGCGGCACGCACCGGCTCGATGGCGACGAAGGCGATGTCCCAGGCGCCGGTCTTCACCGCTTCGAACACCTTGCCGGCGGCGTTGTACGGCACGAGTTCGACCGGCACGCCGAGACGCTTGCCGAGTTCGCGCGCCAGATCCGGTGTGATGCCTTTCGGCTTGCCGTCATCGCCGGTCTGCGCCAGCACGCCGTTGCCGAGGTTGATGGCGGCGCGAAGCTTTCCGCCGGGTGCGAGATCTTTCATGACGTCGGGCGATGCGGCTGACATGGCTTTTCCACTTTGAGCGAGAACAGGAATTGTTGCGGCCAGAAACATGGACGCAGCGGCAAGAAGCGTATGCGTGCTTTTCATCTCGGCATTCCCCCCAGTCGTTATTTTCGGCGGCGGCTTATGCCGCCGCTCGTCGTCAAACGTAGTCTAGCGTGAAGCGAGCGGCTTGATCGACAGTTCCTTGGCGAGCTTGTCGAGTTGCACCATCAGCTCCGGCGTCAACGGCAGGCCGTTGGCCTTGCGGTCGGCAATGCGCTTGGCGCGGGCGTCGCCCGGCAGGCGCACCGGACCGTTGCCCGGCAGCGATTTCGAGCTGCGCAGGCTGCGGATGTGACGGTCGACTTCGGCCTTGAACACGTCGAGCTTCTGGAAGCGCGCCGGATCGAGCGCCAGCACGAACTGCCCGGTGTTGGTCGGGGTGTTCGGATCGGCGTTGAAGTCGATGCAGTCGCGGCCGAACAGGGCGCCGTTGAGCGTGCCGGCGAGCATGCCGAACATCAGCGCCAGGCCCGCGCCCTTGTAGCCGCCCATCGGCAACAGCAGCGCATTGCCGCTCTTCTGCGGATCGGTCACGGCCTCGCCGGTCGCCGGATTGATCATCCAGTCGTCGTGCAAGGGCTGGTTCTGCAGCTTGTGATTCTTGATGGTGCCGTAGGACACGACCGAGGTCGCGATATCGAGGACCAGCGGCGGCTCTTCGCCGGCCGGAATGGCCATCGCCAGCGGATTGGTGCCGAGCAGCGGCTCTGCGCCCCCGGCCAGCGGCATATGGTTGGCGTTGGCCACCGCCGAGTAGATGCCGATCATGTCGTGTTTGAGCGGCAGGGCGGCGTAGACACCGGCGGCACCGGCATGGCCGGACATATTGCAGCCGACCCAGGCTACGCCGTTTTCCTTCGCCATCTCGATGGCGAGTTCGGCGCATTTGGCGACGACGATATGGCCCATGCCGTTGTCGCCTTCGACCAGCGCGGTCGCCGGCGCGGTGCGGTTGATCTTGAGCGTCGGCTTCGGATTGGTCGAGCCGAGCTGCAGGCGCTGGATGTATTGCGGCAGGCGGAAGATGCCGTGCGCGTCGGCGCCGATGAGATCGGCCTCCAACATCAGCTCCGCGATCGTGGCGGCGTCCCGATCGGGGACGCCGGCCTTGATCATGGCATCGGTGATGAAGCTGACCGCCGCCGTGGTCGGCGTGCGGATGGCTTTGACGGGTGCGTTCACTTCGGCATCCCCGCGATGAACTTCTCGAAGTTGGTCTGCAGGATCGCGGTCTTGTCGGCGTCCGAGATCTTCAGGCCGCGGACGTGCTTGACGCAATCCATCATGCCCATGTCGTAGGGATAGTCGCTGCCGAGCATGACCTTGTCGGCGCCGACGAGGCCGATCATGGCTTCGAGCGGCTTATCGGCATGCAGGATGGTGTCATAGAGGAAGCGGCCGACGATGTTCTTCGGCTGCGTCTTCACGTGAACCTTGGTCTCGCCGCGCACCGCCCAGCCGTGCTCCCAGCGCGCCGCCTGATAGGGCGTGAAGCCGCCGCCATGGGCGAGCATGACCTTGAGCTTGGGATGACGGTCCATGACGCCGCCGAAAATCAGCGAGGCGGCGGCGATGGTGGTGTCGAGCGGATTGCCGATGAGGTTGGCGAGATAATACGACTTCAGCCGGTCGGCGCCGGCGACATTGTTCGGATGCACGAACATGAAGGCGCCGAGTTCGGCGGCGGTCGCCCAGATCGGCTCGAACATCGGATCGTCGAGGTTCTTGCCGAGATAGTTCGAGGCGAACATCGCGCCCTTGAAGCCGTGCTTGGTGATGATGCGCTTGAGCTCGTCGGCGGCCTGCTTCGGCTGGCCGAGCGGGATGGTGCCAATCGCCATGAAGCGATCCGGATGGTCCTTCACATGCTTGGCCATCTGGTCGTTCTGGATCTGCGACACCAGGGGGCTCAATTCGTCGCCGAGGCCGTAGAGATAGGTCTGCGGCGTGGCCGACAGCACGTGCACGTCGACGCCGGTTGCATCCATGTCCTTGAGGCGGCGCGGGATGTCGTGGCCGCCGGTGGGGAAGTCCTTATAGACCACGCCGGCGACGTCGAGCGTCCAGAAGTCCTCGTCCTGCTTGGTAAAGGTCACCGGCGCCTTGGGGGCGGCCTTGGTGATCATCGCGGCGGTTTCGAGGGTGCAGATGTGGGTGTGGGTGTCGATCGTGCGGGTGGTCATTTCGTCCCCTGAAAAGTGTTTTTGTGACTTTAAGCTTTGCGCATCATCTTGCCCGAAAACCGGTACCCACTTTTCGGGATCATGCGCGGGTGACGATGGGGTGCCGCAGCCGTGGGCCGAGCGCAAGCCCCTGTCAGGGCCGATCTGGCTTGCTATAAACGACGTCCCGCAAAGTCCTTTTTCGACGGAATCCTCATGTCAGCGAGCCACGCCCCCAAGGACGCCCCGCGTATTGAAGACAACGCGCTGGTGCGCGGCCTGGGCAGTTTCGTCGACGATCCAAAGCGCCCGAACCAGACCTATGGCGTCTTTGTGCGTTCGCCGCACGCCCACGCCAAAGTGCTCAAAGTCGACGCCGCCGAGGCCCTCAAGGGCAAGGGCGTCCTCGGGGTCGTCACCGCCGCCGACATCAAGGCGCTGGGCATCGGCACCCTCGTCCGCCATCCGCCGGTCGTCGGCCGGGGCGGCGTCAAGATGGCGACACCCGCCCGCCCGGCCCTCGCCGAGACCGCCATGCATGCCGGCGACCCGGTGGCGCTGGTGGTGGCGGAAACGGCGCTCGACGCGCTCGACGCCGCCGATCTCATCACTGTCGAATACGAGGAACTGCCCGCCGTCATCGAACTCGACGACGCGATCAAGGCCACGACCCAGCTCTTCGCCGACGCGCCCGGCAATCTCTGCGTCGACTGGCCCGGCCCGGTGCCGAGCGAGGACAACGAAAAGGCCGTCGACGCCATTATCAATTCGGCGCCGCATGTCGCGCGCGTGTCCGTCAATCATCAGCGCATGATCGTCGCCTCGATGGAGACGCGCGGCGCGACCGGCGTCTACGACAAAGCCACCGACACCTACACCCTGCACTGCTGCTCGCAGAGCGCCGACGCCATGCGCGTCCAGGCCGCGTCCATCATGGGCGTGCCCAACGAAAAGCTGCGCGTCACTACCGAAGACGTCGGCGGCGCCTTCGGCATGAAGACGACTTGCTATCCGGAATACATCGCGCTGATGGTCGCGGCGCGCAAAGTCGGACGTCCGGTGCACTGGCAATCGACGCGATCGGAAGCCTTCGTCAGCGACGCGCAGGCGCGCGACGCCGTGACCAAGGTCGAACTGGCGCTCGACGACAAGGGCAAGTTCATCGCGCTGCGCATGCGTCACCTGTGCAACCAGGGCGCCTACATCGCCAATGCCGGCGTCAACATCAACACCAACAATTTCGCGCGCTGCCTGCCGAGCATGTACCGCATCGCCAAGATCGACGTCGGCGTCGCCTGCTACTTCAGCAACAAGGTGCCGATCGCACCCTATCGCGGCGCCGGACGCCCCGAGGCGAATTACGCGCTGGAGCGCGCGGTCGAGGAAGCCGCGCGCATCACCGGCATCGATCCGGTGAAGCTACGCAAGAAAAACCTGATCCCCGCTTCTGCCATGCCGTTCAAGACGCCGATCCAGACCTACGATTCCGGCGACTTCCCCGGCATTGTCGACAAGGCGCTCACGCTTGCCGACTACGACAACTTCAAGAAGCGTAAGAAGGATTCCGCCAAGCGCAAGAAGCTGCGCGGCATCGGCGTCTCCTGCATGCTCGAACATGCCGGCGCCATGCCGACCGAAAGCGCGGGGCTCGGCTTTCCCGGCGACAACACGCTTATTCTCGACCTCAACGTCCAGTCGACCGGGCAAAGCCACGCCACGGTGTTCGGCCGGTTGCTGGCTACCAAGCTCGGCATCGATCCGTCGCACATCCAGCATCGTCACGGCGACACCAATCTCGGTATCACCGGTCAGGCGTCGGTCGGCTCGCGCTCGGCGATGTGCGCCGGCAACGCCATCATCCACACCGCCGACATCGTGCTGGAAAAGGGCAAGAAGGTCGCCTCCGCCGCGCTGGAAGCGTCGGAAAGCGACATCGCCTATCGCGACGGCAGCTTTGAAGTCGTCGGTACCGACCGCAAGATTTCGCTGTTCGAGACCGCAAAGCGCGCGCAACAGATGGGCGAGAAGCTCGACAGTATCGGCAAGCTCGATACGCCGCTGACGTTCCCGAACGGCTGCCACATCGCCGAAGTCGAGATCGATCCCGATACCGGCACCTTCGACATCGTCACCTACACGGCGGTCGACGACTGCGGCACGATTTTGAGTCAGCGCGTCGTCGAGGGCCAGGTGCAGGGTTCGATTGCCAACGGCCTCGGCCAGGCGCTGACCGAAAACGCGGTGTACGATTCCAGCGGCCAGCTGGTGACGGGTTCGTTCATGGATTACGGCATGCCGCGCGCGCATCACATGCCGGTGGAATTGCGCGAGGCGTCGCATGTCGTGCCCGCGACCAGCAACAAGCTCGGCGTCAAGGGCACCGGAGAAGCCGGCACCACGGCGGCGATTGCCGCGGTGATGAACGCGATCTCCAACGCCATTCCGAACGGCGCCGCGGATCACATGGAAATGCCGGCCACGCCGACCAAGGTGTGGGAAGCGTGCCAGAAGGCGATGGCGACGAAGTAATCGGCTGTCGTCCCCGCGAAGGCGGGGACCCAGGACATACAGATGAAGCGGCGATTACTGGATGCCCGCTTACGCGGGCATGACGAAGAATAAAAAAAGGCCGGGATCGCTCCCGGCCTTTTGCGTTTCAAAGCGCGAACGTTCAGCCCTGGCTGATGAACTTCGTGTTCATGTAAGCCTGCAAGCCTTCGATGCCGCCTTCGGAGCCGTAACCGGACTCCTTGATGCCGCCGAACGGCGTTTCCGGCGTCGAGATCATGACGCTGTTGACACCGACCATGCCGGACTGAATGGCGTCGCCGATGGCCGCCGCCTGCGCACCCGACGAAGTGAAGGCATAGCCCGCGAGGCCGAAGGGCAGCGAGTTGGCGCGCTCAACGACTTCGTCGAAGGTCTTGAACGGCACGATCGGGGCCACCGGACCGAAGGGCTCTTCGGTCATGATCTTCGAATCATCCGGCACGTCGGTGATGACGGTCGGCTCGAAGAAGAAGCCCTGATTGCCGTGGCGCGAACCGCCGGCCTGGATCTTGCCGCCGCGCGCCTTGGCGTCGTTGACGAAGGATTCCATGGCGTCGAGACGGCGCGGATTGGCCAGCGGGCCCATCGTCGTGCCCTTCTCCATGCCGTCGCCGAGCTTGATGTTCTTGGCGTATTCAGTGAAGCGGGCGACGAACTTGTTGTAGCCCTTCTCCTGCACGTAGAAGCGTGTCGGCGAGATGCAGACCTGACCGGCGTTGCGATACTTGAACGCGGCGATGGTGTCGGCGGCTTTTTCAGCGTCGTAATCGTCGAACACCACGACCGGCGAGTGACCGCCCAATTCCATCGTGGCCTTCTTCATGCCCTTGGCGGCGAGCGCGGCGAGATGCTTGCCGACCGGGATCGAGCCGGTGAACGAAATCTTCTTCACCAGCGGCGACGGGATCAGGTGCTCCGACACTTCGGCCGGAACGCCGAACACGAGATTGAGCACGCCCGCCGGCAGACCGGCATCGGCGAAGCACTTCACCAGTTCGACGCAACCAGCCGGCGTCTCTTCCGAAGCCTTGATGATCAGCGTGCAACCGGCGGCGAGCGCGCCGGCGATCTTGCGCACCGGCGTCAGCGTCGGGAAATTCCACGGCGTGAAGGCGGCGACGACGCCGACCGGCTCCTGCGTCACAAGCTGGCGGATGCCCTTGACGCGGCCCGGCACGATACGGCCATAGGCGCGGCGGCCTTCCTCGGCATACCAGTCGATGATGTCGGCCGAGGTCAGCACTTCCATGCGCGATTCGGTGAACGACTTGCCCTGCTCCATCGTCTGCACGGTGGCGACGTATTCGGCGCGCTCGCGCAACAGATCGGCGGCCTTGCGCAGGATCTTGCCGCGGTCATAGGCCGAGGTCGCCTTCCACAGCGGGAAGGCTTTGCTGGCGGCGCCGAGCGCTTCGTCGAGGTCGGACTTGCTGGCGTGCGGCAATTTGCCGAGTACCTTGCCGGTCGCCGGATTGACGACGTCCTCGCCCTTGCGGCCTTCCGTGCCGTGCCATTTTCCGTCGATGAAAAGCTTGAGATCGGTGTACATGCGCGCCTCGTGGTTACCCGGATGAGTTCGGGGCGTGGATTAGCACTTTCAATGCCGCTTGTCGTCACCGCGCTTGTCGCGGTGACCTCGCTTGGGTGGGCACAGCTATGCGTCGCTTGCCGGGATGGCCGGGACAAGCCCGGCCATGACAATGGCCGTCAGACCCCGTGATACGCGCCGCCATTGATATGGATGGTTTGACCCGTGACATAGCGCCCACCGGGGCCGCACAGAAACACGATCATGGCGGCGACGTCGTAAGGCTTGCCGCGCTCGCCGGTCAACGTGTTGTGGGTCAGGTGATGCGCGGGCTTGAGCGAGGTGCCGGGCCGCACCGTGTCGATCGAGCCGGGCACAACGCAATTCGCCGTGATTTTCGCCGCCGCCAGATCATGCGCCAGACCGCGCGTGAAACCGGTAAGGCCAGCTTTCGCCGTCATCACATGGGCACGGCCCTTGGAGCCGAGATGCGCGCTCATGCCGCCAACATTGATGATGGTGCCGCCCTGCTTCTTCAGTGCCGGCAGGCAGGCTTTGACGCCGTGAAAGGCGGAGTCGAGCGTGACGTCCATCACCTCGCGCCACTCTTCGTAACTCATGTCCTCGATGGAGCTTTCACGGCGCAGCGACGCATTGTTGATGATGCAATCGATGCGGCCATAGGCTTTCACCGTCGCGTCGGCGAGCGCCTGCATGGCCTTGGCGTCGGCGACGTCGCCGAGCACGGCCATCGCCTTGCCGCCGGCTTTCTCGATGTCCGCGACCACGGCATCGGCTTCGGCCTTGTTGGAGCGGACGTTGACGACGACTGTCGCGCCCGCTTCCGCCAGTTGCAGCGCGATGGCGCGGCCGATGTTGCGGCCCGCACCCGTGACGATGGCGACTTTGCCGGAAAGTTCTTTGGTGTCAGTCATGCCCTCAACCCTTGTCATTCCGGGACGCGAGTGAAACGAGCGGGCCCGGAATCCAGGGCCCTGGATTCCGGGCTCGCGGACTGAGAAGTCCGCGCCCCGGAATGACGGCTAACCGCGCAACGAGGTCAGTTCGATGGTGCCGCCGTAGAGCTTGCTGAGCATGGCGATCGCCGCCGTACTGCGCGTGTCGTCCCAGCCGCCGTGCCGCGTGCAAAGCTTGAACTTGTCTTCGATGTCCTGACGCGACAACGGCTCGTTGGCGCCGCCACGGAAATGCGGCTGGTGCTCCTTCACGACGGTGCCGTCATTGAGCACGGCGCGAATATCGCCGGTGAAGGCGCGCGGATACGGATTATTGGGGTCGATCTCAAATCGGATTTTTGCGGCGAGTGCGAGCACTTCCGGATCGCGCACCGCTTCCGGTGTGAAATCGCCGAGACCAACGTTCCCCTTCACGAAGCCGGTCGCGATGATGTAAGGCGACGCGAATTTCGCAGCATAGCCGTTCGGCGGGCGCTGCTTCGGGGCGAGCGGTTCCCACAGCCGGTGCACGGTGCCCTCGCCGACATCGCAGATCATTTCCTTGATGTCGGACGCCTTGATTCCGCGCGCGGCCAGCCGCTTGGCGCAGTCGATATACGGATGCGTCATGGTCCCGCAGGGATAGGGCTTGAACGCCAGCGTTTCGGTGACCCAGTTGGTGCCGAAATCGCCGATCAGCGCGTCGTAATTGCCGTGAATATTGTGCGCGAAGGCGTGAAACAGGCCGTGCACGCCTTCAAACACCGTGCGCGGACCGGTGAAGCCGGCGCGCGACAGCAGCGCCGCGCGAATGCCGGATTGCGCCGCCCAGCCCGGATGCATGCGCTTGGTCCAGGTGCCTTCGGCCAGATATTCGATGATGCCCGAGGCAAAGCTGCCGGCGATGCCGAGCGCATCGACGATCTGCTTTTGCGGCAGACCCAGGGCGACACCGACACCAGCCGCCGCGCCCATCGTGCCGTAGACCGCTGTCGGATGGAAACCGGCCTTGTGCGCGGCCTTCGGCACCACCGTCGACAGACGGCACATCACTTCGACGCCGACCGCGATGCCGAGCAGCGCCGCCTGCCCGCCCTTCGGATTATGCCGCTCGCAGGCCGCCAGCACCGCCGGCACGATGACCGCGCCAGCATGCACCGGACCGCCTTCGAACGTGTCGTCGAAATCCTCGCCGTGGCACGCGGTGCCGTTGACGAAGGCCGCGCTCGCCGCGCTCAAGGTGCGGGCATGGCCGATGGCGGTGCAGGGACCGTCGTCGTCGCAGCCGTTGAGGGCCGCCTTGACGTAATCCTCGTTGCGCGACGTGACGCAGAGACCGACCACGTCGATCAGCAGATCTTCGCACTTCTGCTTGACGCCCGGCGGCAACGCAGCGGCCTTGAGCTTGACGATGCGCTCAACGAGATGCTCTGCGACCGCGGTCGCCGGAAGTTGTGAGTCCATCAACTATCTCCGTTCATCCCCGCGAAAGCGGGGATCCAGAGCCAATGCACTGGTGTCTTGCCGCCCTGGATTCCCGCTTGCGCGGAAATGAGCGGGGGTGGGATTTCTCATTACGAGCGGAACCGGACGTTGCCGAAGCCCGGAATACGGTTGACCGCAAACACCACGCTGAAGGTAATGATCAGCATGCCGATGCCGATCACCGCGATGGCGCCGAGGTCGCCGCTTTCGTTGAGATCGTAGATCAGCACCGAGATCACCTTGGTTTCCGAGGTGAACAGGATGATCGCCGCCGAGAGTTCGCGCATGACGCCGACGAAGATGAAGCACCACGTCGCGATGACGCCGGTGCGCAGCAGCGGCGCGATGATTTCCCACAGCGAACGCAGGCGCGTCGCGCCGAGAATGCGGCTGGCATCCTCAAGCTCAGGATGGATGGTGCGGAACGCCGCCTGAAGCTGCTGATAGGCCGACGGCAGCGCGATGGTGACGAAGGCGATCAGCAAAATCCACAATGTGCCGTAGAGCACGAAGGGCGGCCGCGTGTAGCTGAGAAACAGGCCGACACCGAGCACGATGCCCGGAATGGCGATCGGCGCGGTGGCGAGGAAGCCGAGCACGCGCCAGCCTTTCACCGCCTGCCGCGCCGTCACGTAAGCGATGACGACGGCGATGATGGTGCCGATGGTCGCGGTGGCCCCGCCAAGAATGACGGTGTTCTTGAGCGCCAGCGACGCCGCCGACAATTCGAATATCACGAAGTAGATGTTGTGCATGGTCGCGTTCTGCCAGGTCAGGAACGTGGTCGCGACCGGCGAGAAGGCGGCGTTGAGCAGCGCGGCATAAGGCAGGAACACCGGCAGCATCAGCACGGCGATGCAGATGCCGAAGGCGGCCCAGCGCAGACCGTGCAGCGGAATGAGACGCGGCGCGCCGTATTTGCCGCCGACCACCGAATAGCCGCGGCGGCCGAGGATCATGTGTTCGGCGCGCAGCAGGAAGACGGTGAGGATCAACAGCGGCAGCGAGGCAGCCGCGGCGAGCTCCGGCTTCGGCGGATACTGGAACAGGCTCCAGATCTTGGTCGTCATGGTGTGGAAGCCGGCCGGCAGCGCCAAAATCGCCGGCGAGCCGAACAGGGTCATGGCCTGAAGGAAGGCGACCAAAGCGCCGGCGAGCAGCGCCGGCATCACCAGCGGAATCGTCACGCGCCGCGCCGTGTACCAGCGGCCGCCGCCGAGGATCGAGGATGCGTCTTCCAGTTCACCCGGCGTGCGGTCGAGCGAGTTGGCGACCAGCGTGAAGACGTAGGGGAAGGTGTAGCAGGAGATGACGAAGATCAGGCCATACAGGCTGTAGATATTGAACAGATGCACGTCCTGGTCGGCGCCGGTGACGGCGCGGAACGCCTTGTTGAGCAGGCCGCTGTTCGGCGCCGCCAGCACCTCCCAGGCGATGGCGCCGAGGAACGGCGGCGTCACGAAGGACGCCGTCACCAGTGCGCGGATCACGCCGGCGAACGGCAAATCCGTGCGCGCCACCAGCCAGCCCATCGGCGCGGCCACCAGGCAGCAGATGATCGCCGCTGAGGTCGAAATGATAAACGTCGTCATCAGCGGATCGAGGAAGGTCGGGTCGGTGAACAGCCGCGTGAAGTTGGTCAGCGTCACGCCGCCCTTGCCGTCGCTGAGCGCGTAATAGAACAGCCACGACATCGGCAGCACGATCAGGACCAGCAGGATCGCGGCGACGCCGTAAAGCACCGGCTTGGTCAGATCGAGGCCGTATTTTCTCTGCGGCTGAGGGGCTGTTGCTGCGATTGTCACCGGACTGACCTTGAACTGACGGACATTGAACTGAGGGACGTTGAAACGGCGGCGGGATGCTCACGCACCCCGCCGTGTCGCGAATTAGACCTTGAAGATTTCGGTGTAGCGCTTCTTCACATCGTCGGCGTTCTTTTCGATCGCTTCCGGATCTTCAGGCATCAACTTGATGTCGGAGAGCTTGCGGACACCGGGCTTTTCCACTGCCTGCGAATGCGGCGAATACTGACGCGCGAAGTCGATCAGAATTTGCTGACCTTCGCGGCCGTGCATCCAGTTGTGGAACAGTTTGGCAGCGTTCGGGTTCGGCGCGCCCTTCATCATCACGCTGG
>CAIYTE010000086.1 GCA_903929045.1 uncultured Hyphomicrobiales bacterium | reverse complement strand
TGAATGTCCTGCGCACTGGCTTGTGAAGTGGCCTGTACCGCGGCCAGCAGAAGCACGGCGGCGACAGCCGAAAGGCGCGCTAAGCGCGTTGAAAGTCCCAGCATTGAAAGCCTCCCCAAAGAACCCTTGTTTTCTTGATGGCCACGATGATGTATGGCAAATTCAAAATCAACTGATATTTTTGATAATCTATGGTACTTTGAGAATCCGGCCCGCTACTGTTATCGAGGGGCCGACGCGAGGCACCGATGGCGACAAAAACCGCGACCCCAAAAAACTCATCCGTTGAGAAGGCGCCTGCCCTTCCCTCGGAGTCCGTCGGCGACAGCACTTACCGGCGTATCAAACGAGATGTGATCTTCGGCAAGCTTGCGCCCGGGACGAAGCTCAAGCTCGAGAAGATGGGGGTCGCCTACGGCGCCAGCGTCAGCACTCTGCGCGAGGCGCTCAACCGGTTGGGCTCGGAAGGCTTCGTCGTCGCCGAGGGCCAGCGTGGCTTTGAGGTCGCCGAAATCTCTCCGGCCGAATTCCGCCAGCTCGCCGATATGCGCGAACTGCTCGAATGCCACGCGCTGGAAGGCTCGTTCGAGGCCGGCGATCTGGATTGGGAGGCCGGCGTCGTCGCCGCGCATCACAAACTGGCGTCGCTGGAAAAGATGATGCTGGCGGGCGAGGTGAGCCGCACCGAAGAATGGAAGCAGTGTGACTGGCAGTTTCACCACGCGCTGATCTCGGCGTGCGGCTCCAAGGTGCTGCTCGACGCACATGCAGCGGTCTACGACAAATATTTGCGCTATCAGATGATCGCTGTCGTCTTCCGCGGCGAGGTCGCAGCCAACGAGCACAAGAAGCTGCTCGACGCAGCGCTCAAGCGCGACTTCCCGGCGGCGCAGAAAACCCTGATCGCGCACATCCACGACTGTGTCGACCATGTGCTGGGTACGGCCAACACGCTGCCGGCGATCACCAAGCGCGGGAAGTAGCCATGATCGCCGGTTTTTAGGATTTATTTCACCGAAACCGCCGCTTCGGGTCTTTTTTCGTCAACCAATAGCGCCTATATTCATCGGTGCCGGGGCAACCCGGCTATGGCGATAAACGGACGGCGTAATAAACCTTTCGGACCCGGGGGCAGTACCCGGCGCCTCCACCCAAGCCCGCCTCAGGCGGAGATCACGGGCTTCGGCGGGGGCGAACTAGGATCGACGAGGGCGTAAAGGTCGTACTTTTGCTCGGCATGGTTCCGCCGTTATCGGGCCAAATCGTAGTTGCAAATGACAACTATGCTCCGGTTGCTCAGGCTGCGTAAGCGGTTTGACTAACCACGCCTACAAGCCCTAGCCGTCTTAGCAGCGGTTAGGCGGGGTTCGGAGGCACCTGGCAACAGAAGCCTCCACTTTACCTTTTCGTTTTGCATTTTCGTTTTGGCCGCCGGCCCGCTAGCATCCTCGTCCGAGTCCCGCGAGCCCCTTCCGAGTGACCATGGCCGACCAGATCCGTTACGACCTCCTGACCCAACAGGCTTTGCGCGGTGTCGTCCGCAGCGTTTTGACCGACGCCGCGAAAAAGGGCCTCCCCGGCGACCACCACTTCTTCATTACCTTCGATACCCACGCCGACGGCGTGCGCATGTCGGACCGCCTGCGCGGCCAGTATCCAAAGGAAATGACGGTCATCCTTCAGCATCAGTTCTGGGACCTGACGGTCAGCGATCAGGCTTTCGATGTCGGATTGTCCTTCGGCGGCATCACCGAGCGGCTCAGCATTCCCTTCGACGCCATCAAGGCCTTCGTCGATCCGTCGGTGCAGTTCGGTCTGCAGTTCGAGGACGTGACCGAGGGCACCGAACAGCAGCCGGCAGCCAATCCGCAGGACAAGGCGAAAGAAAAACTGGCGGCCAAGCCCAAGCGCGGCCCCACGGCCGTACCGAGCGCGGTGCCCAGTGCGGTACCAAGCGTGTCGGCCGACAAGACGCCGACCAAACTGCCGGACAAGCCGGTAGCGACCGCGCCAACCCTCACTGCGGTGCCGGATTCCGACACCGATCCCACGCCCGACAAACCGTCGGGCGGCGGCGAAGTCGTGCGCCTCGACCGCTTCCGTAAAAAATAGCCAGCCACGATCCAAGTAAGAGTGGTCAGTCATGAGTAAGCCGCCGGGAACGTCCAAGACCCGTACCGAAAGCGATTCCTTCGGACCGCTGGATATTCAAGCCGACAAATTGTGGGGCGCGCAGAGCGAACGTTCGCTGCACAACTTCCGCATCGGCATCGAGAAAATGCCGATTGAGATCATTCACGCGCTCGCTTTGGTTAAGCGCGCGGCTGCGGAAGTGAACCGCGATCTCGGCGATCTCGACGCTAGGCGCGCCAAGGCCATCGTCGCGGTGGCGCAGGACATCGCCGACGGCAAGCTCGATGAGCATTTTCCGCTCTCGGTCTGGCAGACCGGCTCCGGCACGCAGACCAACATGAACCTCAACGAGGTGATTTCGAACAGCGCCAACCTTGCGCTCGGCGGCGAGCTCGGCGCGAAAAAGCCGGTGCATCCGAACGACCACGTCAATATGAGCCAGTCGTCAAACGACTCGTTCCCCTCGGCGATGCATATCGCCGCGGCCATGCGGATCGCGCAGCATCTGATACCGGCGCTGACGCGGCTGCAGGCGGCCCTCGACAAGAAAACGAGAGAGTTCGCGAAAATCGTCAAGATCGGCCGCACCCATACGATGGATGCGACGCCGATCACGCTCGGCCAGGAGTTTTCCGGCTACGCCGCACAGGTGAAGTCGGCCATCGCCCGGCTCAAGCTGGCGCAGCGCGAACTCTATCCGCTGCCGCAAGGCGGCACCGCTGTCGGCACCGGCTTGAACTCCAAGCCGCAGTTCGCCAAGGCCTTCGCGAAGCGCATCGCCACGTTGACCAAAATGCCGTTTGTCAGCGCGCCGAACAAATTCGAACACATGGCCGGCCACGACGCCTATGTCTTCGCCCATGGCGCGATCAATGCGGCCGCCACCGCACTTTTCAAGATCGCCAACGACGTTCGCCTGCTCGGCTCCGGGCCGCGCTCGGGGTTGGGTGAATTGAACTTGCCGAGCAACGAAGCCGGCTCCTCGATCATGCCGGGGAAGGTCAATCCGACGCAGAGCGAAGCGCTGACGATGGTGTGCTGTCAGGTGTTCGGCAACAACACGACCATCACGGTCGCCGGCAGCCAAGGCCACTTCGAACTCAACGTCTATAATCCGGTGATGGCCTTCGCCATGTTGCAATCGATCCGGTTGCTCGGCGACGCCGCGAATTCGTTCACCGACAATTGCGTCGTCGGCATTACCGCCAACGAGACGCGCATCAAGGAGTTGATGGAGCGCTCGCTGATGCTGGTGACGGCGCTGGCACCGAAGATCGGTTACGACAATGCGACCAAGGTTGCCAAAGCGGCGCACGCGAACGGCACCACATTGCGCGAGGAAGCGATCAGGCTGGGATTTGTTACAGGTGCGGACTTCGATCGCCTGGTACGTCCGAAAGAAATGACGCGGCCGCGATAGTTCGTCGAAGAAACGCAGCCCACGCCAGTTCTCCACTGGTCATTTGCACACAAACATCCACTGTCTTGGGGAGCCGGTAAGACCTGGCCCGCTCAGCAGAATGTAATGGAACCAGATACCGTGCGTATCGCCGTCCAATTTACTTTCAAGTTATGTCAATTTTTCGCAGCAGCGATCATCTAGACAAAGAATAGTATGCGTTTTCGTCAGTACACTTTATTGATCGTATAAATATACATTCACGTATATCGCGTAGCTTGTCTGAAAGCGGTTAGATTTACTCGCTGTATTCGCGACGATCTCGCCCGCAACTATTATGATCACCTAACCGTGTATTGAAGCGGTCTGCCCGCATAGCCCAAAGTAGTGATGCGGACCCACCGAACAGTGGGCCAAAGCTTTCAGCGCGTCTTGGCCACGCCGGCCTCGACACGGTGACGGCACGATCAAACTACAAAAGCCTGCGTTGATGCGGGTGTACTTGGCTACCATCGAGATGCGGAATGGCCGACATCGTGAATCTCCGGACGGCCAGAAAGCAGGCCAAAAGGCAGCAAGGCGAACGAAGCGCCCAAGCCAATCGCATTGCCCACGGCCAGCCGAAACACCTGCGCGATCTGGAAGATGCGCAAAAAGAAAAAACCAATCGAGACCTCGACGGGCATCGGATTGAAAAGGGAGAGCGCTGATGAAGTCGCCGGTAATCAAGCGTTCCATCGTCGTTGCTGGTCACAAGACCAGCGTCAGTCTCGAAGAAGCGTTCTGGACGGGTCTAAAGGAGATCGCCACGGAGCGCGATCTGACCTTGTCCGAATTGGTCGCGACCATCGACACCGGTCGCCACAACGGCAATCTGTCGTCGGCGATCCGCCTCTTCGTCCTCGATCATTATCGCGCCATCCATAGCGAGGCGCGGCCGCAAAACACGTCGCGCGATACGCGCGCGGCTACGGCCTCTTTGCGGGCGGATTAAAGAATTACCGCGCCGGAGCAGGCAGCGGTTTGATATCGACAGGCGCCGGCAATGCCGGCGCCTGTTCGGTTTTCGGTACCGACGCAGCTTCTGGTAAAGGCACTTGGGCCGCCGGAAGTTGCTGCGATGGCGCCGGTCCCTCGATCGCCCGCAATTGCCGCGTCTGATTTTCAACCGAACGCAAGGTGAGCCAGCCGGCGAGCGCGGAGACATCGATGGTCCGCGACGGCGCCGCGGCCGAGCCCTGCAAAGCCATGAAGATGTCAGGCCGGGCGCCGGCCGCCCTGCTCGTGCCCGACATCACCATGCGTGCGCCGAGCGAACCGTCGGTGAGATCGGTGGAGCCGGACAAGGTCAGGTCCGCGTCCTTGCTCTCAATGGTGACATCGCTGAGCCGCACCTGTCCGGCGCTCAACGACAACTTTCCGTCGGCGCGTTTGACCGTCAGTTGGCCGCTGTCCAGCGCGCGGCGCACGACATCGCCCACGCGGATGCCGTCGATCAGCAAGCCCTGATCGACCGCACGCGTGACGATATCGAAAGTGCGGGGATCGAGCCCCGCGAATTGCCCGTCGGTGAGCGAGATTTTTCCGGCGCCTTGCAGCGAACCGATCAGCGCGACCGGACTCAAGCCGTTGCCTTCGACATCGACGGACAAATCCAGCTTGCCGCTGACGGCGGGCCGCGGACCGGGAGGCATTAAAGTCGATGCGTCGATACCGGCAAGCGTCACCTTCGCGTTCGTCTTCACGCCATCGAGGCCGGCGCGCAGCGACAGCTTGCCGGCAAGACGGCCGCCGCCGACTTCGCCGTTCATGTCGTCGATTACGAGTTCGTTCTTTCCGAGGCGCAACGTGCCGCGAAATTCCCGCGCGCTGAGCCGCGGCAAGGCATCGAGACGCCGCGCCTTGAGCGCAATCTGCCCGGTGTAATCGCCGAGGGCGCCATCGCCGAACGGCTCGCTCGACCACGTCCAGGCCGCATTGGGTTGGAGTTTGGTGGCGGCATTCACAGCCGGCATCGCAAGCAGAGACGCGACTACGGCAGCCCCATCGATTGTATCGGCGTCGAGATCGCCCTGAACGCGGCTTGGACGCTGCAAGGTCGCGTTCAATTTGCCGCGCAACGCATAGCCGCCGATCGTGGCGTTGATATTGGGCAGTGACAGCTCATTCCCCGCCACCGCAATGCGCGAGGTCAATGACATCGGCAAGGCGGGCTGTGCGGCGCCGGGACCGCGCAACGGCGCGATATCGGCGCGCACAATAGTCGCACGCAGAGCGGCGGTCCGGCTGTCAGCGAACAGTTTGGCGGTGCCGGCAATCGTAGCGTCGAGGCCACCGGCCGTCAGCCGGCTTTCGATCTGCATGTCGCCCTGCGCCGGACCACTGGCCTTGAGCGTCAGCGCGCCGCTCCCGGCTTCCACCGCGACGGTCTTGCCGAGCCCAAGCATAGCGACCAGCACTTTGCCGTCGTCGGCGTCGAATTTTCCGTCGAGCTTGATGTCACCGGCGCTGAACGCGAGAGGGTCGGCGTTGCCCTGACCGTTTAAAGCGACACGCACCTTGCCGAGGCTGCCGTCAATGCCGAGCTTGGCCGATGTGGATGCATTGGCGCCGTCGATGGTCAGGCGCGCGCGCAATTTCGCCGGCGCCATCAGCGGCGCACGCGAGGCCAGCAACGCCGCGGTCTCGGGCGCAAACCGCGCCAGCAATGCCGTCACCGGCGCCATGTCCGGCGCATCGAGATCGATGCGCATATCCCCTTGCGGCGACGGCGCCGTCGCGACGATGCGGCCGCTCGCCGAGAACGATGTTCCGCCGAAATCCGTCACCGACAATCGGTCGATCTGCAAGCCGCCGGCGTCGACCTTCAACCGCGCACTGGCATTGCGCGCCGTGATACCGGCAATGGTGGTACGGCCGATGTCCGCGGCGATGTTCATGTCGTGTGGCCGGTCGATCTTGGAGCCGGCGAGCACTGCATTGCCGAAACTCACTGCGGCGTCGATGTCGAGTTCGGGTGCATTCAGTTCGGCATCGAGCTTCGCCGTGCGGTCGCCGCTTGCGAAGCCGTAAGCCATGCGGCCAGTGATGGTACGGCGGTCAAATTCGGCGCGCAGCCGCTCGACCGCAACACGGTCGCTCGCCAAGGTCACGTCGCCGCGCAATTTCAAAGGCCGCAGGTCCGCCTGCGGGGAGTCGCCCGCGCCTTCGAGCCAGGCTGTCAGCGCTTTGGGATCGGTCGACTCCAGTTCGGCCGGTCCCGTGAACGACACGCTGTCGGCGCCGACGGCAAGCCGCCCGCTCAGGCGCACATTCGTAAATCCCGGCGCGCGAAACTCGAAGCGATCGAGATTCCAGCCCTGCTGCGCATCGCTGGTGATGTCGCCGCGCAGGTTCTGCACCGTGTTGCCGCCGAGCGTGACTTGGTCAATTCCAACACCAATTTGTATCGGGATCGACGGCCGGAATACGCCACCGCCGAGCTCCGCCAGTTGCCGGATCGCGGCGGCGGGCAAAGGACGCGTGCCGTCGCTGCCGGGCATGGCGCGGTCGAGATCGATCTGCCGCCCGGACAACACGCCGTCGAAACGCGGCCGCGTGCCGAATTTGAAATCGGCAACGCCGGTGAGTTTGAGGCCCTGCTCTTCCGAGCCGTACTGAAACTCGATCTGCTGGATGAGCGCGGTTGCGGCGCTCGCCTTCACCTTGCCGGTGGCGCGCCATGGCTGCATCACCGAAGCGCCACGCAAGGCCACGCCGACCGGCCGCGACAAGGTCAAACCGCCGTCGAACTTCGGACTACCCGCGGCAAACGTCAGCGCGCCCTCCGCTTCGATGCTCAAGGGCCGGTTCACCGGATCGATATTGAGACGCACACGCGCGCCGGCGTCGTCGGTATAGCGGCCAGCATTGAGACGGAACGGATAGAGTTCGCCGCCGACCGTTGCCGCGCCTTCGCCCTTGAACGGGCCGAACAGCGACTTCGCCTCGCCGTTGAACCAGACGCGTTCCAGCGTCAGCGCCGCGCCGTTCGACGCATCGGCGAACGTCACCGTGCCGTCCTCGATGGCGAGCTTGTCGACGCTTAGCGCGTCGGCATCGAAGCCGACCGCCAGAGCCGGCGCCTGCACCTTGCCCGCCGCATCGAGACCCAATCGCACCTGAGGCGCGGCAATCGTCAGTTCGGACGCCCGCCACTCGCCGCGCATCAAAGGACTGAGCGCAAATTCAATGCCGAGTGAACGGGCGTGAATGGCGTCCGGTCCCGGCTTGCCGATCTCGATGTTGTTGAGCGTGAGCCGCGGCGACGGCAGCAGCCGCGCGTCGATGGCGCCGGTAACGCGCACGTCGACGCCGAGCAGCCGCGTAGCCTGCACCTCGAACATCGAGCGCTGGCCGCTCCAATCGACGACCAACGGTCCCACCAGCGCCGCCACCAGCGCCAGAATGATCGCGATCCCCAATCCCAGCAACGTCGTCTGCAACGCCGTACTCCCGCGCCGGACGAGAAAGGCCGGCCGCGCCCGATTATTCGGTGAAAATGTACCCGGTTTTACCGCGCCGTGGCGGCATTTCTATGTCGCAGGCAAACGGCCTAGAGCGAGCCGATCTTGCCCGGGTTCATCAGGTTCTGCGGATCGAGCGCCAGCTTGATGGCGGCCATAGCGTCGAGCGCCGGCGCGCCGTGCTCGGCGCGCAGGTATTTCAGCTTGCCCTGGCCGACGCCGTGTTCACCCGTGCAGGTGCCGCCCATCGACATCGCCAGTTCGGTCAGCCGCTCCAGCAGGATCTTGGCGCGCCGCACCTCGTCGGCATCGTCCATGTCGATCAGCGGCGAGAAGTGAAAATTGCCGTCGCCAACATGGCCCAGCACCGGCGCCACCAGCTTGAGCTCGTCGACATAGCGCAGCGCCGAATTGACGCACTCGGCCAGCCGCGAAATCGGCACGCACAGGTCGGTCGCCAGCGCCTGCGCGCCGGGCCGCAGATGCCGCGCCGCCCAGTAGCCGTCATGCCGCGCCTGCCACAGCCGCGTGCGCTCTTCCGGCTTGGTCGCCCATTCGAACGGGCCGCCGCCGAGTTCGGTGACGATATCGCCGAAGCGCTGCGACTGCTCGGCGACGCCGGCCTCGGTGCCGTGAAATTCGACGAAGAGCGTCGGCACTTCGGGCAGCGTCAGCTTTGAATAGGCGTTGCTCGCCCTGATCTGCAGCGGATCGAGCAATTCGATGCGCGCCACCGGAATGCCGGACTGGATAGTGAGGATGGTCGCCCGGCAGGCGGCATCGATTGTCGGAAAGGGGCAGACGCCCGCCGCGATGGCTTCCGGAATGCCGGACAGTTTCAGCGTCAGCTCGGTGATGATGCCGAGCGTGCCTTCGGCACCGACCATCAGCCGCGTGAGATCGTAACCGGACGACGACTTCCGGGCGCGCCGCGCCGTCGTCATCACCTCGCCGTTCGCCATCACGACCTTCAGCGCCAGCACATTGTCTTTCATGGTGCCGTAGCGCACGGCGTTGGTGCCGGAAGCGCGCGTCGAGGCCATGCCGCCGAGCGACGCGTCGGCGCCGGGATCGATCGGAAAGAACAGGCCCTGGTCACGCAGATGATCGTTGAGCGCCTTGCGCGTGACACCCGGTTCGACGACGCAATCGAAATCCTCGGCGTGGACCTCGAGCACTTTGTTCATGTCGCGGAAGTCGATCGACACGCCGCCTGACGGCGCATTGACGTGACCCTCGAGCGAGGTGCCGGTGCCGAACGGGATCATCGGCACGCCGTATTCCGCACAAATGCCGACGATCTTCTGCACGTCCTCGGTCGATTGCGGAAACACCACCGCATCCGGCGGCTGGTTCGGAATCCAGGTCAGCGTATGGCCGTGCTGCTCACGCACCGCCTGCGACGTCACCAGGCGATTGCCGAATGCGGCGGCCAGCTTCTCGGTGACGGCTTTGATGGCCGCGGGATCGCGGGGCTTTTCAGCGCGGGGTGCGGTTCTGTCGCCTGCCATCGGGATGATCCGTTGCGTGGGCGGCGACCGTGGCGGGGACGTGAGAGGAAATCAAGCGGCGGCGCGCAGGCGCACAAGCCGCGTCAGGAGTAGATGGACCACGGTTCGGTGGGCCAATCGTTCTGCGGCACTTGCGCGTCGCTATGCCCAAGCGAAATCGCCCAGGCCACGATCATGACCCCGACCACCAGCAGATAAGTTCCACGCGCCACTGCGGCGAACATTGCCCCGTCTCCCTGCTTTTTTTCAGGATAGCCGAGGATTACCTCCCGGTCAGCCAATCGTTAATTTTTGGTTAACCGCCCTGTTTGGGCCTGTGGACAGGCGCAAAACCCGGTCATGCCGCCAGCCATTCACGCAGCGCGCGGGTCACTTCCGCCGGTTTTTCCATCGGCGTCATGTGTCCGCTGCCCGGAATGGCGACAAGGCGCGCGCCTTCAATCATGCCGGCAAGCTCTTTCTGTTCTGGCATCTGGGTCAGCACATCGTTCTCGCCGCACAACACCAGGACCGGACACCGGAGGCTTTTGACCACAGCCTCGCCGTCTTCTCTGACCATTCCGTTTTGCCGGAGATAGACGTCGGCACCCAATCGCTTCGTCATGGCCTTGATCCGATCGACCAGATCCAGGTCATCAAGACGGGAGTGATCGACGAAAGTCTCAAGCACCTTGTCTGAAATGCCGACGAACTCGCCCCGCAAATGGGCGGAAGCCGCGAAAGCCTTCTTCATGGCTGCGCGTTCCGGCGTGTCGGCACGAATGGACGTATCGAGCAGCGCTAAACGTTCGACGCGGTCCGGAGCCTGCCGCACGATGTCCTGCGCGACATATCCACCAAGAGAGAAGCCGGCGACCGCAACGCGCGGGGCCGCCCGTGACAGAACGTCAGCCGCCAGTTCGCTGATGGAGTTGCCGCTGGAAAAATCCGCGACACGGCAATCGGCGATATCGGCAAGGCCTGTGAGCTGATCCCGCCAGAGGTCGGCGTCACACATGAACCCGGGCAGCAGCCACAATTCAGTCTTCGGTGCGTCCATGCCGACCTTCTTACGTCCCGCATCATAGACGGACAAATCGTCCTGTCGTAGGTTTTACCCATGCTCGACCGCAACGAACCCGCGATCCCCGCCCCCTTCGTCTCCTCGCTGATGAAGGTTGAGCCGCAGTGGATCGACTACAACGGCCATCTCAACATGGCCTATTACAATGTCATCTTCGATCGCGCGGTCGACGAGGTCTACGACTTGATCGGGCTCGGCCCGGACTATCTCAAGAACCACGGCCATTCGACCATGGTGGCCGAGATGCATGTGCGTTACCTGCGCGAGGTCGGCGAGAAGACGCCGCTGCGCGTCACGGTGCAACTGCTCGCCTACGACGCCAAGCGCATCCATCTGTTCGAGCAGTTGGTCCACGCCACCGAGAACTGGGTGTCGGCGACCTGCGAGACCATGACGCTGCATGTCGACATGACAGCCAAGAAGGTCGCGCCCTTTCCCGACAGCGTGCTGCGGCTGATCGAGCGCATGAAAGTAGCGCATGCCGGCCTGCCCGTGCCCGACGGCGCCGGCCGCAGCGTGGCGATGCCGAAGAAGAAATAGCCGCACGTTGACTTGTTTTGTTGGGCGTCGTTAGCATCCCGCTACGCAATCGATAATGTACTGAATTGCGGTACGGGGTGGTCGATGTCAGTTGCTGTTGGTCAAACGATCACGCGCGTGAACAAGGTGACGATGCGCGAGCATCGCATCCCGAGCGCGGGCAGCGCGCCCTACATCTGCGTCGAAGGTCCCGACAAAAATCTCTGGTTCTGCGAAAGCGGCGCACACAAGATCGGCTGCTTTGATCCGCGCACATCGACGTTCAAGGAATTCGCCTTGCCGACGCCGGGCGCAACGCCCATCGGCATCGGCCTCGGCGCCGACAACAATCTCTGGTTCGCGCAGAAGAAGGCCAACAAGATCGGCCGCATCTCGGTCACGGGAGAACTCGCCGAATTCGACGTGCCGACGCC
>CAIYTE010000085.1 GCA_903929045.1 uncultured Hyphomicrobiales bacterium | reverse complement strand
TCGGGCCCCGGCGTTCCGCGCGCCCTCGTTATTGGGGGCGAGGCTGGGAATGCGATTTGGGACTGCGGCCTGCCCGGGGCCGACCAAAGAATACGGGCGATGAGTCATGTCTGCGCTTCTCTTCACCCTCCCCATAGCCCGTCGAAGACGGGCGTGAACGCCCTTTTGAGGGGGAGGGTCGGCCGCCGAAACGCAGTGAAGGCGGACGGGGTGGGGTGAACTTCAGAGCTACCAAATTCACCCCACCCCGCTCGCTATCGCTCGCGACCCTCCCCCTCCAGGGGAGGGCAAGAAGAGCAGCTCATCGCGATGAGTAGTGGTCAGGCGCACGATTGCATCGCTATGCCAGCCGCAATAGTCTGCCCGCGACATCGGCCCAAGGGCCATAAAGCGTTCGAATATCTCGAATTTGCGACAGGGAGCCTGACAAAAAATGGCATATAACATCTTGATCATGGGCGCGGCCTACGGCTCGCTGCTGGCGTCGAAAATGCTGTTCGGCGGCCACAAGATCCATCACGTCTGTCTTCCCGCCGAAGCCGACCTGATCAACGCCGACGGCATCAAGGTCACGCTGCCGGTGCGCGGCCGCAAGGATCCGGTGCTGCTCGACTCCAAGAAGCTGCCCGGCAAGGTCACCGCCGGCGGACCGCAGGGCGTCAATCCGGCCGACTACGATCTCGTCGGCCTCGCCATGCAGGAACCGCAATATCGCTCGCCCGGCGTGCGCGAACTGCTCGACGCCGTCGCCAAATCGAAGGTGCCGTGCATGTCGATCATGAACATGCCGCCGCTGCCCTATATCAAGCGCATCCCCGGTCTGGATTACGAGGCGCTCAAGCCGGCCTATACCGACCCGACCGTTTGGGACAGCTTCGATCCCGCCACGCTCACTCTGTGCAGCCCCGACCCGCAGGCCATCCGCCCGCCGGACGGCAAGGCCAACGAACTGCTGGTCACGCTGCCGACCAACTTCAAGGTCGCCAAGTTCGACGACGAAAAGGGCAACGTCATTCTGCGTCAGCTCGAGAAGGACATCGACGCGGTCCGCTACGACGCCGGCGACGGCGTCAAGATCGAGCTGCCGGTAAAGCTGCGCGTTCACGACTCGATTTTCGTGCCGCTCGCCAAGTGGTCGATGCTGCTCGCCGGTAACTATCGCTGCATCACCAAGGACGGCATGCGCACCGCGCAGGAAGCCGTGCACACGAACATCGAAGAATCGAAGTCGGTCTATAACTTCGTGTTCGATCTCTGCGTGAAGCTCGGCGCCAATCCGGCGGACCTGGTTCCGTTCGAGAAATACGCCGCGGCGGCGCAGTCGCTGTCGCGTCCGGCCTCGGCCGCGCGTGCGTTGCAGAACGGCGCGCCGAACATCGAACGCGCCGACAAGCTGGTGCAGCTCATCGCCAAGCAGAAGGGCCTGAGCAACCCGGCGATCGATGCGCAAGTCGCGCTGGTGGACGAACGCATCGCCGCGAATCGGAAGAAAGCGGCGGCCTAACCCGCTACCGTCTCTCATTTCAGCTTGGTTTTTGCCGCTTTCGGCGCCCTCCCTGACCCGGTAGGCGCCGAATTCTTATGACCTAACAAGATGTTACTTATGATTCGCCGGAGTTCTTCACAGGACGAGGCGTCAGAGTCTCCCAAACGCCTGAGATGCCCCGCTTTATGGTGAAAAGTTACCTACTGCGGCGTCAGAAACGTGACATCAACGCAACACTCAGTTTGAAACTGTTGGAAGTTGGCCGATACGCCTAAAAAGGCGGCAGTTGCTGATGTTTTCGTCTCGACCATTGTGACCGCAACATGTGTAAATCTGGACGTAATGCACGTCCTGTTTGCGTACGGGTCGATCGCAGCCGAGCTTCGGATGGAATTTGTACGCAAAGGCGACGAGCTAATTTGTATCGGCTGTAAGTCGATCGAACCTTAAAAGGGGCAGGCTCAATGAAAAAAGTTCTGATGTCAGTTCTCGCAGCGATGACGGTTTCGGCCGCCGCGCCCGCGTTTGCTGCCGATATGCCGGTCAAGGCGCCGAAAATGGTCGTCGCTGCACCGTCGCCGTGGGACATCGCCTTCGGCGTTGCTTTCACCACTGACTACCGCCTCCGTGGCGTGTCGCAGTCGAACAATCGCCCCGCCGTTCAGGGCTATTTCGAACTGCAGTACAACGTCAACGATTGGCTGAAGCTGTACGCCGGTCTCTGGGGCTCGAGCCTCAACCCGTCGTTCGCCAACGCTGAAATCGACATCTCGGGCGGCGCCCGTATGGCCTTCGGCAACTTCGGCCTCGACCTCGGTTACGTGTACTACTACTACCCGGGTCCGGCTGCCGTTCAGCTGGTCGGTCCGCCGGCCGGCAGCAGCATCAGCTTCGGCGACTTCTACGCCAAGCCGTCGTACAAGGTTGCTGACTGGTTGACCCTCGGCGCGGTTGTCGACTACGGCAACAACTTCAACAACGGCGTCGGCATCGCCGGCAGCAAGGTTGCGGGTTACTACTCGGGTAACGCGATGATCACTCTGCCGTTCTCCTTCAACGGCGTGACCGTTGCGGTGAACCCGGAAATCGGTCGTCAGTTCGTGCAGTGCACGGGCTGCACCAGCTTCACCTACTGGGATGTCGGCTTGATCTTCAACTTCAAGGCCGCGACCCTCGACCTGCGTTACTGGGACACCAGCATGCGCAACAGCCCGGCTGCTATCAACTTGCTCGGCAACAACGTCGCCAAGTCGACCTTCGTTGCTACGCTCAAGTTCGACACCACCTGGTCGTCGCTCAAGTAGTCTGACCTAACGCCTTCCAAGGCGGCACCGGGCGGCGGTTCTTCATTGAACCGCCGCCCGAATGCTTTTGGGGGGGGGCTGATGACGGGCCGCCGGGATCATCCGGCGGCCTTTTTATTACTTCGCGGCGTTGAGTTCGGCTTCGCGGAGATCGGCGTGATCGCCGTCGCGGTTGAAAGCGAGGCGCCGTCCGTGGAATGCGGCGAGCGTGGCGCGGTGGCCGATCGATACGATGGTGGATCCGGCCAGCCGTTCCGCGAGCAACCGGTACAAAGCGGCTTCCGACGGTTCATCGAGCGAGGCGGTGGCCTCGTCGAGGAACAGATAGTCCGGCGCATGCAGCAGCGCGCGAGCAAGGCCGAGACGCTGCTGTTCACCGAGCGACAGCATCCGGTTCCAGTGCGCTTCCTCGCGGATGCGCTCGGCGAGCTTCGGCAGCCCGACGGCGGCGATCAGCTCGGCGACCTTTGCATCGTCGTACTGCCCCGGTTCGGCTGGATAAGCCACGGCGGCGGCGAGCGGCGCGATCGGGAAATACGGCCGCTGCGGCAGCATCATCACCTTGGCGTTCTTTGGGACCTCAATGGTGCCGACACCAAACGGCCAGATCCCGGCCAGCGCGCGGAACAGGGTCGATTTGCCGGAGCCTGACGGGCCGCTGACCAGCACCTTCTCGCCGTGCTTGATGGTGAGGCCTGTGGCGCTCACCAGCGGCACTCCGTTCGGCAGCCGCACGGCGAGGTCTTTGAAGCTGATCGCAGCCGTATCGGTCGCGGCGACGTCGATGGCCGGCGGCGAAACGGCGACGGCGCGCGCGGCGTCCACCGCGCGGTCGAAGCCGTCCAGACGCGCGATCACCGCGCGCCATTCGGCCAGCCCGCGATAGACGTTGATGAAAAAGGACAGCGCGCTCTGCACACTGCCGAAGGCCGATGAGATCTGCATCAGGCCGCCGAGCTGGATGGCGCCGGCGAAATAGGCCGGGCTGGCGACAATGAACGGGAACACGGTCGAGATCTGGCCGTAACCGGCGGTGAGAAACGTCAGCCGCTTCGTGCGCTTCATGATGGCGAGCCAGTTCGACGCGACGCGCGCGAAGCTGCCTTGCAGCCGCGTCGTCTCCGTCGGCTCACCGCCGAGCAGCGCGATCTGTTCGGAGTTCTCACGCACCCGCACCAGATTGAAGCGGAAGTCGGCTTCAAAATGCTGCTGCTGGAAGTTCAGCGACACCAGCGGCCAGCCGACGAGATGCGTCAATACAGTGCCGAGAATGGCGTAGAGCAGGGCGGCCCAGACGAGATAGCCCGGAATGTTCCAGACGCTGCCGAACATGTGCAAGGGCGCGGTCGCGGAGAGCGTCCAGAGAATGACGACGAAGGAGCCGAGCGTCACCACCGAGTTCAGCAGACCGAGGCCGAGCGTGAGGATGCCGGTATTGCCGCTGCCGTCGATGAACTGCTTGATATCCTCGGCGATACGCTGATCCGGATTGTCGGCGGCGTCGCCGAGCAGTTGCATGCGGTAGTGATTGCCGTCGTTCAGCCATTTGTCGATGTAGTGCTGCGTCAGCCAGCGCCGCCAGCGGATCTGAAGCCACTGGTTGAGGTAGAGCTGGTAGACGGCGAGCACGATGAACAAGGCCGCCAGCACGCAGAAATAACCGAGCTGATAGACGAAGGCGTCCCAGTTCTTGTCCTGCAGCGCATTATAGAAATTGGCGTTCCAGGCATTGATCAGCACGTTGATGCCGACGATGGCCAGCTCGATGAGGATCACGGCTGCGAGCAGGCCGCGCGCGACCCACCGATCCTCCGACCGGAAATAGGGGACGGCGATCCGCCACACGGTGGCGAGCGTCGAGATGGTACTTGTCACGGGAGGTCTCCTGTCGGGTCGGAACATCAATGCGGGCTATGCTGCAGTACACCTAATGACAAAATGGCAAACCGCACGCCAACCCGGTCGATTTGAACGCGATTTCATAAAAACATCAGGACGATAGCCGGCCCATCTCAGCCCAATGTTGCGTCCGGCCAACGCAACCCCTACGATCATGATCAAGGGTTGCATGGTCCAGACGTAAAAACGTCGGGCCGTGAAATAAGGCCCGGATAAAAACGGTTCACGGGATCAAAGAATCCCAAGGGAGGGCGAAAATATGAAGACAACTCAATCCACAAGTGCGACTCGCCGCAAGTTTCTCGGCGGCGCCGCGGTCGCGGGCGTCGCGACCATTGCCGGGCCGGCCGTCGTCAAGGCGCAGGGCCCGATTTCGATGCGGTTCCAGAGCACCTGGCCGTCGAAGGATATCTTCCACGAATACGCGGTCGATTTCGGCAAGAAGGTCAACGATATGACCGGCGGCGACCTCAAGATCGAGGTTCTGCCTGCGGGCGCCGTGGTGCCGGCGTTCGGCCTGCTCGATGCCGTGTCGAAGGGCGTGCTCGACGGCGGCCACGGCGTGCTGGTCTATCACTACGGCAAGAACACCGCGCTGGCGCTGTGGGGCTCGGGCCCCGCCTACGGCATGGACGCCAACATGCTGCTCGCCTGGCACAAATACGGCGGCGGCAAAGCGCTGCTGGAGAAGATATTCGCGCAGATTGGCGCCGACGTCGTGTCGTTCCCCTATGCGCCGCTCCCCACCCAGCCGCTCGGCTGGTTCAAGAAGCCGATGCAGACCGTCGACGACTTCAAGGGTCTGAAGTATCGCACCGTCGGTATTTCCATCGATCTCTTCACGGCGATGGGTGCGGCGGTCAATGCGCTTCCGGGCGGTGAAATCGTCGCGGCGATGGATCGCGGCCTGCTCGACGCGGCCGAGTTCAACAACGCCTCGTCGGACCGCGCGCTCGGCTTTGCCGACGTGTCCAAGATCTGCATGTTGCAGAGCTACCACCAGAACTCGGAACAGCTCGAAATCAGCTTCAACAAGACGAAGCTGCGCGGCTTGCCGCCGAAACTGCAAGCGATCATCGAGGGCGCCGTCGAAGCCTCTTCGCAGGACATGCAGTGGAAGGCGATCGACCGCAACTCGCAGGACTACATCACGCTGCAGCAGCAGGACAAGGTCCGCTTCTTCAAGACGCCGGACGCAATCCTTAAGAAGCAGCTCGAGCTCTACGACGAGATCTCCAAGAAATACATCGGCAACAACCCGCTGTTCAAAGAGATCATCGAATCCCAGCTCGCCTTCGCCAAGCGCGCGGTGCGTTGGGAGAACGACTACGTCGTCAGCCGCAAAATGGCGTTCGACCACTACTTCGGCCCGAACGGCAAGCTGCCGATCTGACGCGTCACGTGAAACGGCAAAGCACCGCTCCGGGGGCGCGGAGCGGTGCTTTGTTCTTCTAAAAATCTGGGGGGAGAATGACCGTCCAACGCGTTTTGTACGCGATCGACGAAATCAGCACCTGGGTCGGCAAGGCGGCAGCCTGGTTGATCATTCTGCTGATGACCGTGGTCTGCGTCGAAGTCTTCAAGCGCTACATCATGAACGCGCCGACGGCGTGGATTTTCGACGCCGAGAACATGATGTACGGCAGCTTGTTCATGCTCTGCGGTGCCTACACGCTGGCGCAGAACGCGCATGTCCGCGGCGACTTCCTGTATTCGTCGATGAAACCGCGCACGCAGGCGGCGCTCGACCTTGTTCTCTACGTCGTCTTCTTTTTGCCCGGCATCGCCGCGCTGATTTATGCCGGCGCCGATTATGCCGGTGACAGCTGGCGCATCGCGGAGCACTCGAACGTCACCTCGGATGGCCCGCCGGTCTATCACTTCAAGACTGTCATCCCGGTCGCCGGCTGTTTCGTCATGCTGCAAGGCATCGCTGAAATCGTGCGCTCGATCGTCTGCCTGAAGACGGGCGTATGGCCGAGCCGCCTGCACGACGTCGCCGAAATCGATGTCATCGAGGAGCAACTCGCGAACTCCGAATATGTCGACGAGGAGTCGCGCAAGATCGCCATCGAAAAGGCGAAGGATATTGACGAGGCCGCGCGCCAGCGCGGCATGGGTGGAGATTTGCAGAAATGAGCGATCCCGCCCTTGGCCTGCTGATGCTGGGCCTGATCGTCATCGTCATCATGATGGGATTCCCGACGGCCTTCACCTTGATGGGCCTCGGCATGTTCTTCGGCTACATCGCCTTCTACAATCCCGCCGAACACCTGCTCGACAACCGCGTCTTTGAATTGATGGTCCAGCGCACCTAC
>CAIYTE010000084.1 GCA_903929045.1 uncultured Hyphomicrobiales bacterium | reverse complement strand
CGGTGCTCGTCATCCGGCGCATGGAAGACAACGCGCAAATGACGCGGCTTGAAATCGTGCGATCCGCCATGGATGAGCGACAGAAGATTTCCGCCGACATGCACGACAGCATCGGCGCCAGCCTGTCGACCTTGCTGGCGCATTTTTCCTCGGACACGATGAATCTCGCCGACGTTAAACGCCGTGTCGGTGAAATCCTGATGGAGCTGCGGCTGTTGGTCGATAGCAGCGAGCCCGTGGACGGCGATCTCAACCTGATCCTCGGCAATGTGCGCCACCGGATGGCGCCGGCCATCGAGATCGCCGGCATCGAGTTTCGCTGGCGCGTACAGGAACTGCCCGCCATTCCGGCTCTATCGTCGCGCGACGCGCTGTCGATGAAGCTGATCGTGATGGAAGCACTGAGCAATGTGCTGCATCATTCGGCCGCACGCAGCGTGACCTTGTCCGCTCTCTATGACGAATCCGCCGCGGCGGTCGTGATTACGGTCGCCGATGACGGCCACGGCTTCGACGCCAACGCCAAGGCCGGGCGCGGCATTCTCAACATGAACATGCGCACGCGCAAACTTTCGACCGGCGGCAAGCTCGCCATCGACGGCAATCCCGGCAAAGGCACGACGGTGCGCGTGGAGGTGCATGTGCCGCAGACGGACGAGAACGCCCTGCCCGGCCGCGCGGCCTGAAAGACGATACTCAGGAAATGAGAATTTTCAGGAGATGAGGCTGCGGCGCCGCGCTTCGTAGACCGCTTCGGTCTTCGAATGCACTTCGAGCTTGCGATAGATGCTCTTGAGGTGGCTGTGCACGGTCGCGCTGGCGACGCCGCAGATCTGCGACGTCTCGGCGTAGGAGAAGCCCTTGGCGATCATTTGCAGAATATCGTGCTCGCGCTTGGTCAGCTTGGTGCCGCCGGCCTGCGGATTGCTGAACGCGGGCTTGGCCTGAAGCTTGTTGAGAAGCTGCCGCGCCACCATCGGCGACAGCGGCGCGCCGCCGGTCCGCAGATGGCGGACGTCGCGGCGCAATTCCTCAAGCGAGGCACCCTTGAGCAGATAACCGTTGGCGCCGGCTTCCAGCGCCGATGTGATGGTCCGCTCATCCCCAAAAATGGTGACAACCAGGATGTCGCATTCCGGCATCGACGCTTTGAGCTGACGGATCACCTCAATGCCCGACATATCCGGCAGACCGAGATCGATCAGCACCATATCGGGCGCGAGATCCGGAATGCCGCGCAACGCGCTCTTGCCGTCGGCATATTCGGCGACGACGACGTAGTCTGGATCGGCCTGGAGGGTCGACACGACAACCTGACGTAAGGTCAGGTCGTCTTCGACGATGGCGATGTTGATGGGCGTCTTGGATTCAGCGTCGACCACGGCATTCCCTCAGTGACCGGTGGAGGATACTACCAAAAAGCCCGGTCACCAAGGCTGGGCTACCAAAGTGCTAAACGACGCAGGTGGCGGATTACTCCGCCGCCTGAATGTCCGCTTTCGCCGTGCCGTTCAGGCGATCCTGGGCGGCGACCAGCCGCTGCATCACCTTGAGATCGCGGTCGCTCAGATGGAGGCAGGCGTCGGCCCAGATCTGGACCACGCGGTCCATTTCATCGAGCGGCACCGGATTGACGGCGCGGCCGGCCTGGAAGATGGCGCGGGTGCCGTTATGGCGGCGCTTGTTGCGCTCCATGTAATCCTTCGCCGCCTCGATGCCCTGCCCGCGCTCCACCACCATGTGGATGAGGCCAGCGTCCTTCATCTCGTCGGCGGTGTAGGTCTTGCCGCTGAGCATCATCTCCTCGGCGAAAGCCCAGCCGCAGCGGCGCGACACCAGGCTGTAGGCGCCCATGCCGGGGAAGAGACCAAACATCGTCTCCGGGAAGCCGAACTTGGCCTGCTTCTCGGCGATGATGAGGTTGAACGACAGCAACGATTCAAAACCGCCGCCCAGCGCATCGCCTTGCGCCAGACCGATGGTGATCATCGGCAGGCCGAGCGTCGCCATGTTGCGATCGAGAATGCGAACACAAGACTCACCGTACGCCACGAGCGCGGCGCGATCGCGTTCGCGAATGCGCTCGGCGAACAGATTGAGGTCGCCGCCAAGATTGAAGATGCCGGGCGTACGTGAACCAAGCAGCAAGTACTTGATGTCCGACGGACGATCCTCGAAGGCGGCGACGATGCCGCGCTGCCAGGCATGAAAGTCTTCGAGCAGATCCGGATTGTAGCTCGCGCGGCCGCGCGGCTTCATGAAGCTCCAGACCGCGCCGCTTTCTTTCTCGAACGTCACCTCCAGTTGCTCAAGCTCGTAGAGCCTGCGCGCGTCGGTGGCCTTCTTGAGATCGAGAACCTTGGGCTCGGCCGCTTTGGGGTCGAGAACCTTAAGATCGATCATCCGTGGATCGATCAAAGTCCGCTGCATGGTCATCGGTGCCGGAAGCACCGAACGCGGACCGCGCCTGAACGGGGAAGAAACGTCTCGATACGCATACATCGACATTTCTCTACTCACGTTAACTATTTAGAAACCCTAACAGAGTGTTACCGATTTTTCAACGAGACGTTGAAGCGCACATGCATGCGAGATGCGCTTACCGCGCACGGCAGCAATCAAATTCTCCTTATGGAATGGGCATAAAACAGTGGTCGCGCGTGGATTAACCACGACAACGAGATGTTGCAGGCACTTCTCGCGTGTCGAAAAGTTCCGCGCATAAGCAACCGTGATACCGCATGCAACGCATGGTTATTGAGCGGTTAGCAGCGGAGAAGAATTTTACCGAAGTCGGTCAGGGCCTCTTGCCCAAACATTCACCAATAAACCCGATGACGCCGGCGCTTTACCTCCCTGTTGAACTTCCGTCCCTAGGCTTTCCCTAACTTGGGGACTGAACAGCTGATGCTGATCAAGAAGCTCTTTCAGACGAGACAGGCGGACGCGACGCTCCCATCGGAGATTCGCGCGGCGCTGATCGAGTCCCTGTTTGCGCCGATCGCATCGCTGGTCGTCGGCGCGATCGCGTGCTCGATCATTGGTGCCGCGGTCGCATTTCGCACTGCCGACATGAGTCTGATGGTGACGTCGGTCGCCATCCTCGCGGTCGGCATGCTCCGCGTCGCTTCTTCGATCCTGTATCGTAAGTCACAGGCCGCGGAAAACGCCGCCGCCACCAAACTGTGGGAACACGTCTACGAATACGGCGCCTGGACCTTCTCCGGCCTGCTCGGCCTGCTCTGCTGGCTGACCATCGGGCACACGACCGACGGCACGCTGCAAATGGCGGTCACCACGATTACGGCCGGCTATGGCGCGGCGATTTCCGGCCGCAACGCCGGCCGGCCGTTCATCGCCGTCGGCCAGCTTCTGGCCTGTACGCTACCGATGGCGGTGGCGCTGATCATTTATCCCGACTGGCTGCACAAGGTGCTGGGCTTCGTCGTGCTGCTGTTCATGTACGGCATGATGGACATCACGCTGAGCATTCGCAGCATCATTCTTCAGGCGCTCACCATGACGCGCAAGGAAGCGGCGCTCGCCGCCCGCTTCGAGGAGCAGGCCAACCGCTTTGACGTCGCGCTTAACAACCTGTCGCACGGCCTGTGCATGCTCGATCCGCGCGATCGCCTGCAGGTCTGGAACGAACGCTTCCTCGAATTGCTGCATCTGGAAAAGGCGCCGATCCGCGTCGGCATGCGGATTTCGCAGCTCATTCGCCAAAGCATCAAGGCGGGCAATCACAAGTCGAAGGGCGTCAAGCAGGTCATCCGTGATCTGACCGCGGGCCTGGGCGAGGAAACTCACGACCAGTTCCAGATTTCGCCGGACGGCGACCGCGTCATCGCCGTGTCGCGCCGCATGATGCCGGGCGGCGGTTCGGTCGTCATTCTCGAGGACGTCACGGAGCGCAAACGCGCGCAGGAACGCATCTCACATCTGGCCAAATTCGACGAATTGACCGGGCTCGCCAATCGCACCCAGTTCCGCGAACGCATCACCGCCATGCTCAAGGAGATGCACAAGCCCGAGAACCGCATCACCATTCACCTGATCGATCTCGACCGCTTCAAGACCATCAACGACACGCTCGGCCATCCGATCGGCGACAAGCTGCTGAAGGAAGTCGCGGCGCGGCTCACCGCCGTCATCGGACCAGCCGACATGATCACCCGCTTCGGCGGCGACGAATTCGTCGTGCTGCAGATCGCCACCGAGCGCCAGCAGGATGCCAAGGCCATGGCGCAGCGCCTCGTGCGCGCGCTGAAAGAGCCGTTCGAGATCGAAGGTCACCGCATCGACATCGGCGCCTCCATCGGCATCGCCATGGCGCCGCACGATGGCATCGACCCGGACGAATTGCTCAAGAAGGCCGACATGGCGCTCTACGCCGCCAAGAACGGCGGCGGCAACGAACACCGCTTCTTCGCCATCGAGATGGAAGATGCCGCGCAGGACCGCCGCAATCTCGAACTCGATCTGCGCGAGGCTCTGGCGCTCGACCAGTTCCATCTGAAGTATCAGCCGCTTGTCGACCTGAGCACCGGGAAGACCACGACCTGTGAAGCGCTGATGCGCTGGACCCATCCGATCCGCGGCGACGTGCCGCCGTCGGTCTTCATTCCGGTTGCTGAAGAAACCGGCCTGATCGTGGCGCTCGGCGAATGGGCTCTCAACCGCGCCTGTGTCGAAGCCAACACCTGGCCGCAGGGCGTCAAGGTCGCCGTCAACCTGTCGCCGATCCAGTTCCGCGAACGCGGCCTCGCTCTGCAGGTGGTCGCCGCCTTGGCGAAGTCGGGATTGCCGGCCCAGCGGCTTGAACTCGAAGTCACCGAGCGGCTCTTGCTCGAAGACAACGACTACACCGTGGCGACCATGCAGCAGCTCAACAACCTCGGCGTCAATTTGTCGCTGGACGACTTTGGCACCGGCTATTCGTCGTTGAACTATCTGCGCAAGTTCCCGTTCCACAAGATCAAGATCGACCAGTCGTTCATCGCCGACCTCGGCGACGAACGTGACGCGCGCGCCATCATCCGCGCCATCGCGACATTGGGCGCCAGCATGAACAAGATCGTCGTCGCCGAAGGCATCGAAACCGAAGAACAGATGCAACTGGTGATGTCGCAAGGCGTTCACGAAGGCCAAGGCTATCTGTTCGGCAAGCCGATGATGAGCCAGGCCATTCTGGACCGTCTCGCCGAGCAAAAGCCGGCGGAACAAAAGGTCGCCTGACGCAACCAGCGGCGCAAAGACCGAACGAAGACTGAGCGAAGACTAAGATTGCCTCGCCCGCGACGAGCCCTTATCTCTCCTCCATGAGCAGCCTTGAGGCACAACCGGCGCCGGTCGGCGGCATCCGGTTTTTAGGACAAAGACGCGTCTATTGGCGGCTGCTCTCGCGCGGGGCCGTGCTGTTGGTAGCGACGCTCGGAATCTACCGCTTCTGGCTCAATACCGACGTTCGCCGCTATCTCTGGGCCAATACCGAAGTCGCGGGCGAGACGCTGGAATATACCGGTACGCCGCTGGAATTGCTGCTCGGCTTTCTGGTCGCCGTTGCGATCCTTATTCCTGTCTATGTCGGATTCTTTCTGGCGGCGCTGGATCTCGGCACGCTCGGACAGTTGTCGGGCGTCATCGCTTTCTTTGCGCTCGGTGTGCTCGGGCAATACGCGGTGTTCCGCGCGCGCCGCTACCGGCTGACGCGCACGATCTATCGCGGCTTGCGCTTTCACCAGAGCGGCTCGGCCGTACTCTATGCGGTGAGGGCAAGCCTGTGGTGGCTGCTGACCGCGCTGACGCTCGGGCTGGCGTTTCCGTTCCAGACCGCGAGCCTTGAGCGCTACAAGATGAGCCACACGTTCTACGGCGATCTCGCCGGACGCTTCGACGGCTCCGGCCTGCGGCTGTTTTTGCGCGGATTGCCGATGTGGGTTCTGGTGCTGGCGCCGATCGGACTGACCATCGGCGCTTTCGTCGAGGTCATCGACTGGCAGGCGTTGGCGACGGCAGCGGAGTCGGGCGGCGACGATGTCATGGCCAAGATCGAGAGCGGCAATCCACAGATTGCCGATGTGTTCGTGTTCGCCTTGCTGATGCTCGGCACCTCCGTCACCTTCGCGGCGATCCTGTATCCGGCCTATCAGGCGCTGATGTTGCGCTGGTGGTCGTCGGGACTGCGCTTCGGGCCCATCGAGATGACGTCGAAACTACGCACGATGCAGTTCTACGGCGCCTATGTGCGTTTCGTCTGGTACGCCATCCTGTTCGCGATCGTTGCCGCCATCATCGGCGGCATCGGCCTGGTGACAGCCGGCTATTTCGTCGGCGGCGAGCAAACCAGCATCGGCGGCGAACTGGCGGGCACCGCGATCCTGCTCGGCGGTTACGTCATCATCGCGCTCGGCTTCTCGACGGTCTACCGCGCCACCGTGATGCTATCGCTCTGGAAGCTCGGCATGGAATCGCTGCAATTGTCGGGCCTGTCGGCGCTGGAACAGGTGGCGGCCAGCGGGCACGCCAGTTCTCCCGTCGGCGAGGGCCTCGCCGACGCGCTCAATGCAGGCGGTTACTGATGCAATCCGGCGCCGGCATATTCTTCGACGGCAAGACGAGCGCGCGTCACGACGTGACGGTGACGCTCGGCGCCGGCTCGCTGGTGATCTCGGACCACGCCGGCAACGTGCTCGCCAATTGGCCGTACGACGACCTGATGCCGCTGGCTGCACCGGACAACGTGCTGCGCGTCGGACGCCGTGGCAACGATGTGCTCGAACGGCTGGAGATTTTCGATCCGACGTTCGCCCATGCAGTTGACGTCCAAGCAGTTCACATCGACCGCACCGGCACGATCCAGCGCCATCAGCGCGGCAAGGTGATCGGCTGGACCATGGCGGCGACCGTGTCGCTGCTGCTGACCGCCTATTTCGGCATTCCGGCACTGGCCCAGCGCATCGCGCCGCTGTTGCCGGTGGCCATCGAACGCAAGCTGGGTGACGCGGTCGACATGCAAATGCGCTCCATGCTCGACACCGGCAAAACCGGCGCGGCGTTCGAATGCGGAAAGGCGGAGAGCCAGAAGGCCGGCCGCGCCGCGCTCGACAAGATGATCCGCAGGCTAGAGGGCGCCGCCGGACTGCCGGGTCCGTTGCGCAGCACGGTGGTGCGCAAGGACGACGCTAACGCTTTCGCGCTGCCGGGCGGCCAGATCTACATTTTCCGCGGGCTGATCGACAAAGCCGAAACCGCCGACGAGGTCGCCGGCGTTGTGGCGCATGAGATCGGTCACGTCGTCCATCTCGACGGCACCAAGGCCGTGCTGCAGGCCGGTGGCCTGTCGTTTCTGTTCGGCATGTTGCTCGGCGACTTCGTCGGCGGCGGCGCGGTGGTGATCGCGACCCGGACGGTGCTGCAATCGTCCTACAGCCGTGACGCCGAGACAGCCGCCGACGCCTATGCGGCCGGGCTGATGAACAAGGCCGGCGGCAATGTCCGCGCTCTGGGCACGATGCTGGCACGGATCGGCGGCGCCACCGAGCCCGGCATGAAGATCCTGCTCGACCACCCCGAGACCAAGGCCCGGGTCGCGGCCATCGAGAAATTCGCCAGCGCGAAGTCCACGACGCCCTTTCTCGATGCTAAAGAGTGGGCGGCCCTGAAGCGAATCTGCGCGGGATAGGACGAATGGCGCGGCGACCTGCATTTGGCGATGAACCGACCTCGCGGCTGGCCGCGTGGTCCGGGCGGCTTGCCGTGTTCGCACTGGCGGTGACGATCCTGTCGATCATCATCGTGCGCTCGGGCCTCCTGGAAATCGTGCCGGCGCTGGCGACCTTCGGCGCCGCTTTGGTGTTCGCAGGGCTCGCCATCCTGTTCGCCTTCGCCTCCTTCGTCGTGATCTGGCGCGACGGGCTCGCGGGCTTAGGCTATTCGCTGCTCGGCATGTTCCTCGGCATCGCAATTTTGGCCTACCCGGCCTATCTCGGCTATCGCGCCACCAAGCTGCCGGCGATTTTCGACGTCACGACCGATGCCAACAATCCGCCGCGCTTCGACGTGCTGGCGCGTCTGCGGCCGCGCGGCACCAGCGACTATCCGGGCGCGGCGGCGGCGGAAAAGCGGCGCGCGGCCTACCCCGACATCGCGGCCTTGCAACTCAGCGTACCGCCGAAGGCCGCCTATGACATCGCGCTGGCGCTGACGACCAAGCGCAAATGGCTGATCGTCGATTCACGCGCGCCGGTGGCGAACCGCCCCGCCGCCATCGAAGCGGTGGCGCGCACGCCGATCATGGGCTTCCGCGAGGACGTCGCCATCCGCATCAGTCCGCAGGGCGACGGCAGCCGCGTCGATGTCCGCTCGGCCTCGCGCACCGCGCTGCACGATTTCGGCGGCAACGCCTCGCGCATCCGCACCTTGCTGGAAGAGATCGACGACGCCGCCACCAACGCCGAGAAGAAAGCCGAAGACCGGGCGGAGCGCGACGAGTTCAGGGCCGAAAAGGCCGCCGAAAAGAAAAAGACCGAAAAGAAGGGCGAGAAGAAGCGCTGACCCCTTCCGCTCATTCCCGCGCACGCGGGAATGAAAGGCTAAGAGCCGGCGAGCCGGTACGTGCCCTCGATCGACGGCGTGCCGTCGGTTTCGACCCGCCCGCGCGCCACCAGATCTTCCAGATGCGCCAGCACCGACATGCCCGCCGCGCCGACGAGCCGTGGATCGATGCCGATATAGCTCGCGCGCACGATGCTCGGGATATCGGTCGCGCCCTTGCCGAGACGCTGCAGGATCGAGTCCTCGCGCGCCCGGCGATGCAGGATCAGATAATTGACGAAGCGCGTCGCCTCTTTGATCGCCGGACCGTGGCCCGGCAGATAGAACTGCTCGGGGCGCTTGGCGATTTTCGCCAATGACGCCATGTAATCAACCATCGCGCCATCGGGCGGCGCGACGATTGTTGTCGCCCAGGCCATGACATGATCGCCGGCGAACATCGTATCGGTGCCGCGCAACGCATAGGCCATGTGATTGGCGCAGTGACCGGGCGTGGTGATGGCTTCCACCGCCCAGCCGTCGCCCTGCACCACTTCGCCGTCCTTGAGCATCACGTCGGGCCGGAAATCGAGATCGCCGCTGGCGTCGAGCCGCTTCTGTTCGCCGGTATGCAGCGGCCGCGCCGCGCGGTGCGGACCTTCGGCATACACGGTCGCGCCCGTTGCGGCCTTGATCGCCGGCACCGCCGGCGAATGATCGCGATGCGTATGCGTGACGAGGATGTGCGTCACGGTCTCGTTGCGCACGGCGTCGAGCAACGCCGCAATGTGCGCGTCATCCGCCGGGCCCGGATCGACGATCGCCACCTTGCCGCGGCCGATGATGTAACTCATCGTGCCCTTGAAGGTGAACGGCCCGGGATTGTTCGCCATCACGCGGCGCACGCCGGGCATGACCTCGTCCACCGTGTCGGGCGCGAGATCGAGCGTTTTGTCGAACGGAATGTCGTCGGCCATGAAGCGTCCTTTGACGCGTGTCTAGTTCACGGCCACCGAAGTTTCAACGGCCCGTCACTGCTCCATCGTGACGCCGGTTTCCTTCACGATGCGCGCATACTTGCTGCTCTCGCGATCGACAAAGCTGCGGAACTGGTCGAGCGACATCGGATCGACGTCGGCGCCGGCCTCGATCAGACGCTTGCGCGTATCCGGATCGTTCAGCACCTTGTTGATCTCGGTGTTGAGCTTGGTGACGATGGCCTGCGGCGTTTCGCGCGGCGCGAAGACACCGGCCCACAAGGTGAAGTCGAAGTCGGTCATGCCGGTGACTTCGGCCACCGTCGGCACATCCGGCGCGATCGCCGAACGCTTCGCCGATGACACCGCCAGCACTTTCAGCAGACCGGATTTCACATGCGGCTGCACTGCCGGCATGCCGGGGAAATACAGATCGACATGGCTGCCGAGCAGATCGTTCAGCGCCGGGCCTGCACCCTTGTACGGCACATGGACGAGATTGCCCTTGGTCTTGGCCTTGAGGAACTCGCCGGCGAAATGGCCCGGCGTACCGGTACCGGCCGAGGCGAAGGTCATCTTCTGGCCCGACAGGGCCTTGATGAATTCAGCGACCGTCGAATACGGCGCTTTCGCGGGCACCGTCATCGCCAACGGCACGATGGCCAGCAACGCGACCGGCTTGAGGTCCTTGTCCGGATTGTAGCTGAGGTTCTTCATCGTATGCTGGTTGATGGCCACCTCGCCCGTCTGGCCGACCAGCAACGTCAGGCCATCCGGGGCCGCCGTCGCGACGCCGTGCGCGGCGATAGCACCGGTCGCCCCGGGCCTATTTTCAACCACCACCGACTGGCCGAGCGCTTCCGACAATTTCGGGGCGACGATGCGCGCCACCACGTCGCCGGTGCCGCCCGCGGCGTAACCGACAATCATGCGGATGGTGCCCGCCGGTGTCTGCGCCCACGCGGGCAACGCCGCCAGCATCAAACCAGCGGCCAGAACGGCACGTGACATTGTCCGCATCATGATCATTCTCCAAAACTTGATAGTGTCGTTTGCTAGTGAATTTCCGGCTCCGGGATCGCACCGAGCGGCCCCAGAAAATCGAAATCGCAGCCGATGTCGGCCTGCCCGATGTGTTCGAGATACAGCGCGCCATAGCCGCGCGGATATTTCGGCGCGGGCTGCTTCCACGCCGCCTTGCGCTTGGCCATCTCGGCATCGCTGACATGAAGATGAATCTTGCGCGCCGGCACGTCGATCTCGATTTCGTCGCCGGTCTGGACGAAGGCCAGCGGACCGCCGATGAAGCTTTCCGGCGCGACGTGCAGAATGCAGGCGCCGTAGCTGGTGCCGCTCATGCGCGCGTCGGAAATGCGGATCATGTCCTTGACGCCCTGCTTCAGGAGCTTGGTCGGGATCGGCAGCATGCCCCACTCTGGCATGCCGGGGCCGCCCTTCGGGCCGCCGTTCTTGAGGACGAGGATATGGTCGGCGGTAACGTCGAGATCCTCGCGCACGACCTCGCGCGCCATCTCGTTGTAATCCTCGAAGGCGATGACCTTGCCGCGGTGCTTGTGCAGCCGCTTCTCTGCCGCCGACGGCTTGATGACGCAGCCTTGCGGCGCGAGATTGCCGATCAGCACGGCGGTGGCACCATCGCGCGACACCGGATCGTCCAGCGTGTGGATCACTTCACGCTTGTACACTTCGGCGCCCTCGATGTTCTCGCCGATGGTCTTGCCGTTCACGGTGATGCAGTCGAGATCGAGCACGCCACGCAATTCCGCCATCAGGGCGCGTGTGCCACCGGCGTAATAGAAATCCTCCATCAGATAGTCGCCCGAGGGCCGCACATTGGCGATGACCGGAATTTCACGCGACAATTCATCGAAGCGGTTCATGTCCACCGCGATGCCGGCACGGCGCGCCATGGCGACGAGATGAATAATGGCGTTGGTCGAGCCGCCCATCGCCATGTGAACGCGGATGGCGTTGTCGAACGCCTTCTTGCTAAGAATTTTCTGCGGCGTCAGATCTTCCCACACCATATCGACGATGCGGCGTCCCGAATTGGCGGCCAGGCGCGGATGCGCGCTGTCGGCGGCAGGAATCGCCGCCGCGCCCGGCAGCGAGAAACCGAGCGCTTCCGCCGCCGCCATCATGGTCGCGGCAGTGCCCATGACCATGCAGGTGCCGAAGGTGCGGGCGATGCCGCCTTCGATCTCTTCCCACTGCTCCTGACTGATGCGGCCCGCCCGCTTCTCGTCCCAGTATTTCCAGGCGTCTGAGCCGGAGCCCAGCGTCTGGCCGTGCCAGTTGCCGCGCAGCTGCGGACCGGCCGGCACGAAGATCGCCGGAATGCCCATGCTGATCGCGCCCATGATCAGGCCCGGCGTGGTCTTGTCGCAACCGCCGAGCAGCACCGCGCCGTCGATCGGATGGCTGCGCAGGAGTTCTTCCGTCTCCATCGCCAGCAAGTTGCGATAGAGCATGGTCGACGGCTTCACGAACGGCTCGGACAGCGACATCGCCGGCAGTTCGAGCGGAAAACCGCCGGCCTGGATAACGCCGCGCTTCACGTCCTCGGCGCGCGCGCGCAGATGCGTGTGGCAGAAGTTGATATCGCTCCACGTATTGATGATGCCGATGACCGGCTTGCCGGTCCAATCCGGGCCGTCAAAACCGCCCTGCCGCAACCGCGCGCGATGACCGAAGGAACGCAAATCGTTGACGCCGAGCCAGCGGTGGCTGCGCAGGTCTTCGGGCTTCTTGGCTTTGGTCATGCTTTCGTCCGCTGCAAAGGAAAAGCGCAAGCCGGCGTGAACCGGCTTGCGCGGCAAGTATAGACAGATCGGCGGTGGGATTACTCGACGCTGGCGCCGGAGAATTCCACGACCTTTTTCCACTTTTCGGTTTCCGATTTGACGATGTCGCCGAACTGCGCCGGCGTGACAATCATCGGCTCACCGCCGAGTTCCGCGAGCTTGGCTTTCATCTTGTCGGTGGCGAGCACCTTGTTGACCGCCTTGTTGAGAATCTCGATGCGGTCTTTCGGCATGTCCTTCGGCGCGACGATGCCGAACCAGGCGCTGGCCTCGTAGCCCTTCACGGTGGCGCCGACGGTCGGCACGCCTTTGAGGAACGGGCTCGGATTGTCGGTCGTCACCGCGATGGCGAGGAGCTGGCCGCCCTGAATGTGCGAGATCGATGACGGCAGGTTGTCGAACAGCACGTCGACCGTGCCGGCAATGAGATCGATCAAAGCCGGGCCGGCGCCCTTGTACGGCACATGTGTCATCTTGATGCCAGTCATCGCCATGAACATTTCGCCGGACATGTGCACCGACGTGCCGTTGCCGGACGACGCCATGTTGACCTTGCCGGGGTTGGCCTTGGCGTAGTCGATGAACTCCTGGACGGTCTTGGCCGGGAATTTCGGATTGACCTCCATCACATTCGGCACGCGCGTGATGCCGGCGACCGGCGCGGAATCGCGGATGAAGTTGAAGTTCATCTTCTTGTAGAGCGTCG
>CAIYTE010000083.1 GCA_903929045.1 uncultured Hyphomicrobiales bacterium | reverse complement strand
GTCGACCGCGTTCTGCAGGACACCTATTACGTCGTTGCGCACTTCCACTACGTGCTGTCGCTCGGCGCCGTGTTCGCCATCTTCGGCGGCTGGTACTACTGGATCCCGAAGATCTCGGGCTACATGTACAACGAGTTCATCGCCAAGCTGCACTTCTGGGTCACGTTCATCGGCGTGAACCTGGTGTTCTTCCCGCAGCACTTCCTTGGCCTCGCCGGCATGCCGCGCCGTTACATCGACTACCCAGATGCCTTCGCCGGCTGGAACCTGGTGTCGTCCTACGGCTCGTACATCTCGGGCTTCGGCGTCCTCATCTTCCTCTTCGGCATCTTCGAGGCCTTCGCCAAGAAGCGCGTCGCGGGCAACAATCCGTGGGGCGTGGGTGCGACGACGTTGGAATGGACGCTGACCTCGCCGCCGCCTTTCCACCAGTTCGAAACGCTGCCGCGGATCAAGTAAGGCACACCTGCACACTATGTCGCTCATCAGCGAAGGCGCAGAACTCAACAAGCAGGGCCTGGGCAACCAGGCCTTCGCAGAACCGAGTCTTGTTGGGCCAAGTCTTGCGTCCGTCGGCGATTACATCGCGCTGCTCAAGCCGCGCGTGATGTCGCTCGTCGTGTTCACCGCGCTGGTGGGTCTGAGCGTTGCGCCGGGTTCGTTGCATCCGGTCACGGCCTTCACCGCGCTGCTCTGCATCGCGGTCGGCGCCGGGGCATCGGGTGCGCTCAACATGTGGTTCGACGCCGACATCGACGCCAAGATGACGCGTACCGCGCGCCGTCCGGTGCCGTCGGGCCGCGTTCAGCCAGGCGAAGCGCTTGCCTTCGGCCTGACCTTGTCGGGCTTCTCGGTGGTGATCCTCGGCGTGCTGGTCAACGTGCTGTCGGCCGCGCTGCTCGCCTTCACGATCTTCTTCTACGCTGTCGTCTACACGATGTGGCTGAAGCGCTCGACGCCGCAGAACATCGTCATCGGCGGCGCCGCCGGTGCCTTCCCGCCGATGATCGGCTGGGCCGCGGTGACCGGTTCGATGTCGCTCGAGCCGATCGTGCTGTTCGCCATCATCTTCTTCTGGACGCCGCCGCACTTCTGGGCACTGGCGCTCTACAAGACCGAAGACTATGCCCGCGCCGGCATTCCGATGCTGCCGGTGGTCGCCGGTGATTCTGCGACGCGCCTGCAAATCCTGCTCTACACGCTCGTCGTCGTGCCGATCGGCATCGCGCCGTGGCCGCTGGGTTATGCCAGTGCGCTCTACGGTTTCGTCTCGGTCGTGACCGGCGCCATCATGGTGCTGCTGGCCGTTCAGGTTTACCGCGAACGCCGCCCGGCCGAGCGCGCCGCCCGCAACCTTTTCGCTTTCTCGATCCTGTATCTCTTCCTGCTGTTTGCCGTGCTCATGATCGATCGCGGCTGGGGCGGGTTGATTGCCCGGATCGCGGCATGAGCACTGGATTAGTCATGGACGAGCCCGGCAAAGACGACGGCATCGTGCTCACCGAGGCGCAGAAGCGCGCCCGGCGTTCCCGTTCGATCGCGATTGCCGTGTCGCTCGGCGTGCTGGTCATTCTGTTTTACGTCATGACCCTGGTGAAGGGTCCGATGGTTCTGGTCAGGCCGATATGACGGACAAGCCCGCCACCACAAGATCATTGCGGCGCGACATCGTTGTCGCCGCCTGCTGCGGTGCTTTCGTCGCGTTGATGGTGGGTGCGGCCTATGCGTCTGTGCCGCTCTATTCGTGGTTCTGCAAGACCACCGGTTTCGGCGGCGCGACAGTCGTTGCCGAGCGCGCGCCGGATCAGGTGCTGGCCCGCGAACTGGCGATCCGTTTCGACTCCAACGTCGCGCCCGGCCTGCCGTGGCGCTTCGAGGCCGAGCAAAACGAGATCAAGGTCCGCATCGGCGAAGTCACGACGGTGCACTACAAGGTCATCAATCAGGCCGCGCGTGAAATCACCGCGCAGGCGACCTACAACGTGTCGCCGCCGCAGGTTGGCGGCTACTTCAACAAGATCAACTGCTTCTGTTTCACGCAGCAGACCCTGAAAGCGGGCGAGACGCGCGAGATGACGGTCGTGTTCTACATCGATCCCGAAATCGTCAAGGACCACGAGCAGGACGACCTCAACACCATTACGCTGTCCTACACTTTCTTCCGGCAACGCGATGAAGCGCGGCCGGTCGCAGAGGCGCCGGACGGCACCAAGAGCAAGCTCTAAACGGAGACCATTATGGCCGACGCGCACACCAAGCATCACGATTACCACCTGGTCGATCCGAGCCCGTGGCCGGCCGTCGGCTCGACCGCCGCTTTCGTGATGGCTGTCGGCGCCGTCAGCTGGATGCACCACCTGTACACCGCGGCGCCGCTGGTGTTCGGCGCGGGCGTGCTCGGCGTGCTCTACACCTTCATCGGCTGGTGGCGCGACGTCATCAACGAAGCCGAGCATGGCGGCTTCCACACCCGCGTCGTGCAGATTTCGCACCGCTACGGCATGATCCTGTTCATCGCTTCGGAAGTGATGTTCTTCGTCGCCTGGTTCTGGGCCTACTTCAACACCGCGCTGTTTCCCGACGACCTCAAGGACGTTGCGCGCGCCGCCTATACCCACGGTGTCTGGCCGCCGGTCGGCGTCGAGACTTTCGACCCGTGGCACCTGCCGCTGCTCAACACCCTGATCCTGCTGACCTCGGGCACCACGGTGACCTGGGCGCATCACGCGCTGCTCGAAGGCGACCGCAAGGGCGTGAAGTGGGGCCTGATCCTTACCGTCGGCCTCGGCGCGATCTTCACCTGCGTGCAGGCCTACGAATATTCGCACGCGGCCTTCGCCTTCAGCGGCGGCATCTACGGTGCGACCTTCTTCATGGCGACCGGGTTCCACGGCGCGCACGTGCTCATCGGCACTATCTTCCTGCTGGTCTGCCTGGTGCGCGTGCTCAACGGTCACTTCACCCCGACCCAGCACCTCGGCTTCGAGTTCGCCGCCTGGTACTGGCACTTCGTCGACGTGGTCTGGCTGTTCCTGTTCGCCTGCATCTACGTGTGGGGCCACGGCGCCGAAATCGCCGGCGCGCATCACTAGAGCGGTCCGCCGCTATCGTTTGCAAAAGGGCGGCGGCAACGCCGCCCTTTTGTTTTCTTGATTGTCCCTTACGCGTGTTGCGGAGGATGAAGTCATGACCACATCATCGCCGACCGCGCTGCCGATCGCCCGGGGTCTGCGCGGACGTTGCCCCGCCTGCGGCGAAGGGCACCTGTTCAAGGGCTTCCTGTCGCTGCGGCCGTCCTGCGAGAAGTGCGGACAGGATTTCACCTTCGCCGATGCCGGCGACGGGCCAGCCGTGTTCGTCATTCTGATCGGCGGCGCGATTGTTGTCGGCTTGGCGCTGGGGGTGGAGATCATCTACCAGCCGCCGTACTGGCTGCACGCGGCGTTGTGGCTGCCGCTAATTCTGCTGGTGACGCTGGCGCCGTTGCGCCTGATCAAGGGCGTGCTGATCGCGCTGCAATTCCATCACAAGGCGGCGGAAGGCCGGCTGGTCGGCCGGAGCGACCTGTGAGCGAAGCCCGGCCCATGCGCGGCGTGTTCACGGCGACGGTGCTGACGCTTTTCTGCGTCGCGATTCTCATCGGCCTTGGCCTCTGGCAAATGGACCGCAAGGTCTGGAAGGAAAACCTGATCGCGACTTTGGCGGTACGGCTTGCTAAAGCGCCGGCCGATCTGCCGCCGCGCGACGGCTGGCCGCGGCTGGTGCAGGACACCGACGAGTTCGGCCGCGTGACCTTTCCGGCCGAATTTCTCGAAGGGCAGGAAGCGCTGATCTACACCGCCGGCTCGCCGTTCCGGCCGGACGTCAAAGGTCCGGGCTACTGGGTGTTCGCGCCGGCGCAACTGACCGGCGGCAGCATCGTGCTGGTCAATCGCGGCTTCATCCCGCTCGACAAGAAGGATCCGGCGACGCGGCCCGAGGGCAATGTGCGCGGCAGCGTCGATATTGTCGGCGTCATGCGCTGGCCCGAGACGCGAGGGTGGTTCACGCCGGAGGACGATCCGAAGACCAACGTCTGGTATCTGCGCGATCTGAAGGCCATGGCGGTGGCTAAGAAGTGGCCGACCACGGCGCCGTTCTACATCGACCAGGAAGGCCCCGTGCCGCCGGGCGCGCTGCCGCTGCCGGCCAAGATCGAGGTCAAACTCTCCAACAACCACCTGCAATACGTGCTCACCTGGTTCGGTCTCGCGCTCGGACTGGCGGGCGTTTACGGCGTTTGGCTCGGCGGGCGGCTGCGGCGGCGCAACGCCTGAAGTCCGGCCGGGGGCCGGGCGTTTCTCCCTGTGAAATGCCAATCGGGATTGTTGCAGACGGTGCGGCGTGATTTAGTGCGCGCGATTTCAATCCAGGGAGACATCATGCTGTTGCAGGGTAAGAAAGTCGTCGTCGTCGGAGGCTCGTCGGGCATTGGTCTGGCGACCGCCGAACTGGCCAAGGCGCAGGGCGCCGAGGTGATCGTCGCGTCGCGCAGCGCCGACAAGGTCAAGGCGGCCGCCGATAAAGTCGGTGGCAAGGGCATCGTCTGCGACGTCACCAACGACGACAGCGTCGTCAATCTGTTCAAGACCGTCGGCGCCGTCGATCACGTCGTGGTCAGTGCCGCGCAGCTGAAGTCGGGCCCCTTCAAGACGGTGTCGATGGAAGACGCGCGTTCGACCCTCGAAGGCAAGCTGTGGGGCGCCTGGCGCGTCGCGCGTGCGGCCGAGATCAAGGCCGGCGGCTCGCTGACACTCGTGTCGGGTTTCCTCAGCATTCGCCCGCGGCCGAACTCCGCCATCGTCGGCGCCGCGAACGGCGCTCTTGAATCGTTGACGCGCGCTTTGGCGCTCGAGCTCGCGCCGGTACGCGTCAACTGCGTGTCGCCCGGCATCATCGATACGCCGATCCGCGCGGCCATGCCCGAAGCTGCGCGCAAGGACATGCTGGCCAAGATCGCGTCCGGTCTGCCGGTCGGCCGGGTCGGACTCGCCGAAGATATCGGCGTGCAGATCCTGTCCTTCATGGCGAACGGCTTTGCCTCGGGCGCGATCGTCTATGTCGACGGCGGTGCTTTGATCGCCGGATAAGCCTTATGCGGCCGGCGTTTTTGCGATTTTTACGCCGGCCGCCTTATTTCCTAAAAGAACTTTAAATCGGCAAAGGCCGGTGAATCTTTCGTCGCGCTGCACAAATTCGATCCATGAAATTGTCATCCGAATCGTGTACACTATTTGGGCATGAAGGTTCGTGAGACGGCGCTTCGATGAGAAGACCGAAGTATCCTCAGCTCAGGATACTCTCGTTCACCGAACTCGCTTTGTCGCCTGCCTTCCTGCTCCTCACCTCACAACAAGAAACGACCTGTAACTCCGCGCCCGCGCGTGGAGTGCTTGCGCACGACTATTCCTCTTGAATTCAGCAAAAGGAGTCTGCCTTGGGTAAACACTTCAGCCACAAACACTTCAGCAATAAGCATTTCGGCAAGAAGAGCCGTCGCGGCAAAAACCGCGAGACCGCCGAAATATTCGATCTTCAAGGCACCAAGTTTGAGGCTGAACGCATACTCGATCCGATCAAACCGCTGAATCCGACCCAGGCAGACTATATCGACGCGCTGCGCTCCAGCCCGCAGGTCATCGTTCTCGGCCCCGCCGGCACCGGTAAAACCTGGATTGCGGCGACGCATGCCGCCGATCTCTATCGCAGCGGCGCCATCGACAAGATCATCCTGACGCGGCCTAACGTGCCGTGCGGTCGTTCGCTCGGCTTCTTCCCGGGCTCCATCGAGGACAAGTTCGCGCCCTGGGCCGCTCCCGTCATCGAGGCGATCAAGGAACGCATCGGCAAGGCCGCCTTCGACATCGCGCTCAAGAACGGCGCCATTGAAATGGTGCCGTTCGAGGTCATGCGCGGCCGGTCGTGGAAGAACGCTTTCGTGCTGTTCGACGAAGCGCAGAACTCCTCGGTCGCCGAGATCAAGACGTTCCTGACCCGCATCGGCGAAGACTGTACCGTCGTCATCAACGGCGACGTCAGTCAGTGCGATCTCGATCACGCCAGCGGTCTGCGCACCGTGATCCACATGGTCAAATCGCAGATGCTCAACGTGCCGCTGGTGGAATTCACCCGCGACGACATCGTGCGCTCCGGTGTGTGCGCGATGTGGGTGAAGGCCTTCGACGAGGCCAAACTCTAGTTCCCGGCCTTTACCGGCCGATCTGACAGGCACTAGCCGCGGGCGCGGGTTTTCTTGTGAAAGCCCTCGCTCGCGGCTAGTGTGCTTTTGCGTCTGTCACACGGAAAATAAAGCTAATTATATCAATGCGTTATGTCTCTACGCGGGGCGAGGCTCCGGAACTCGATTTTGTCGACGTCATGCTGGCGGGTCTGGCCCGTGACGGCGGTCTTTATGTGCCGGTGTCGTGGCCCACGCTCGACGCCAAGACCATCGCCGGTTTCGCCGGCAAGCCTTACGCCGAGGTTGCCGTCGAGGTGATGCGCCCCTTCGTCGGCGGCACCATCAGCGACGCCGACCTGTCGCGCATGGCGCGAGAAGCCTATGGCAGCTTCCGTCATCCCGCGACCGCGCCGCTGGTGCAGCTGAACAGCAATCTCTTCGTCCTCGAGCTCTTCCACGGCCCAACGCTCGCCTTCAAGGATCTGGCGATGCAACTGGTGTCGCGGCTGATGGATCACGTGCTGCAGAAGCGCGGCCAGCGCACCACCATCGTCGTGGCAACGTCTGGCGATACCGGCGGGGCCGCGGTCGAAGCTTTCCGTGGCCGCGCTCAGGCCGACGTCGTGGTGCTCTATCCGCATAACCGTATCTCTGCGGTGCAGCGCCTGATGATGACGACCGCGCCGGACAACAACGTTCATGCGCTGGCGATCGAAGGCAATTTCGACGACTGCCAGGCGCTGGTGAAGGCGATGTTCAATCATCACGCCTTCCGCGACCAGGTGAAGCTGTCCGGCGTCAACTCGATCAACTGGGCGCGCGTGCTCGCGCAGGTGGTCTATTATTTTACCGCCGCCGTCGCGCTCGGCGCGCCGCATCGCAAGATCGCCTTTACGGTGCCGACCGGCAATTTCGGTGATGTCTATGCCGGCTACGTCGCCTCGAAGATGGGGCTGCCGGTCGAGCGGCTCACCGTCGCCACCAACGTCAACGACATTCTGGTGCGCACGCTGGAAACCGGCGATTACGAAATGCGTGGCGTCACCGCGACGACGTCGCCGTCGATGGACATTCAGATCTCGTCCAATTTCGAACGCCTGCTGTTCGAGACCTGCGGCCGCGATGCGGCCAAAATCAGAAACCTGATGGGCTCGCTGGCGCAGTCGCGCCGCTTCACGATCCCGCCCGATGCGCTCAAGCTGATGCGCGCGCAGTTCACCGCCGGCCGCGCCAGCGAGCCGGAATGCGCCGCCACCATCCGCGCCTGGATGAAGGAAGCAGGCTACTGCGCCGATCCGCACACCGCCGTGGCGCTGGCGGTGGCGGAAAAGGAAACCCGCGATGCGTCGGTGCCGATGGTGGTGCTGTCGACCGCTCATCCGGCGAAATTCCCCGACGCCGTCGGCGCCGCTTGCGGTGTGACACCGGCGTTACCAGATTGGTTGTCCGACCTGCCGACGAAGACCGAGCGCGTTACCGTGCTGCCGGCCGACCAGGGACAGATCGAAAAATTCGTATTGTCGGCGTCGCGTGCGGCGCGTGAAGGAGTTTCGGCATGACCGTTGAAGTGACGCGCCTGGCCTCGGGCCTGTCGGTGGTGACCGACCGCATGCCGCATCTGGAATCCGCCACGCTCGGCGTCTGGGTCGGATCCGGCAGCCGCAATGAAAATCCCGACGAGCATGGCATTTCGCACATGCTCGAACACATGGCGTTCAAGGGCACCAAGCGACGCAGCGCGCGCGAGATCGCCGAGGAAATCGAAGCCGTCGGCGGTGACCTCAACGCCGCCACCAGCGTCGAAAGCACGGCCTATTATGCCCGCGTGCTCAAGGCCGACGTGCCGCTGGCGCTCGATGTCTTGTCCGACATCCTCTCGGAGCCGGCCTTCGATCCCGACGAATTGCGGCGCGAGCAGAACGTTATCGTGCAGGAGATCGGCGCCACCGAAGACGCGCCGGACGATCTGGTGTTCGACCGTTTGCAGGAAACCGCGTTTCCGAAGCAGCCGGTCGGCCGCTCGATTCTCGGCACGCCGGAAACCGTGCGGTCGTTCACACCCGAGGGCATCCGCCACTATCTGACGCGGAATTATCGCGGCCCCGATATGCTGATCGCCGCAGCCGGTGCCGTCGAGCACAAGGCCATCGTCGAGGCGGCGGAGAAAAAGTTCGCGAGCTTCACCGGTCCGGCCGGGCCGAAGCCCGAGCAGGCGCATTTCGGCGGCGGCACCCGCGTCGAAACCCGCGATCTCGAGCAGGTCCACATCGCGCTGGCGCTGAAAGGTCTGCCGGTCGTCGATCCGCAGCTCTACAGCCTGCAGGTTTTCACCAGCGTGCTCGGCGGCGGAATGTCGTCGCGGCTGTTCCAGGAAGTGCGTGAGAAGCGCGGCCTCTGTTACTCGGTGCACGCCTTCCACATGCCGTACTCCGATATCGGCATGTTTGGGCTTTACGCCGGGACCGACGAGAAAGATGCGCCGGAACTCATGCGCGTCGTCATCGACGAGATCGCCAACGCCACCGAGACCTTGAGCGAAGCCGAAGTCAACAAGGCCAAGGCGCAGATGAAGGCCAGCCTGCTGATGGCGCTGGAAAGCTCCGAGGCGCGGCTGGGCCAGATGGCGCGGCAGATGCTCGCCTTCGGCCGTCCGGTTCCGCTCGCGGAAACCGTCGCCAAGGTCGAAGCCGTGACCGTCGAGAGTGCGCGTGCCGCCGGCCGTGGGCTCATCAATGGCAGCCGTCCTGCGATCGCCGCGCTCGGTCCCGGCAACGGACTTGAAAGCACCGCGGCAATCGCTGAAAGTCTTATCCGCCGCGCGGCGTGAGAGGATAATGGCGTTCTTCCGGTCGGTCAGTTTCAGCGAGTCGCCGCCCGCCATTCAAGGTGACGGCGTGTCGCTGCGTCCGCCGCAGTCCGGCGACCACGCCGAATGGGCGGCGTTGCGCGAAGCCAGCCGCACCTTCCTGACGCCGTGGGAACCGGTCTGGCCCTCCGACGATCTGACGCGCGGTGCCTTCCGCCGGCGCCTCAAGCGATACGCCGACGATCAGCGCAACGATCTCGCTTATGCCTTCATGATTTTCCGCAGCGAGGACCAGGCGCTGGTCGGTGGCATTACGCTCGCCAATGTCCGGCGCGGCGTGGCGCAGGCCGGGTCCATCGGCTACTGGATCGGCGAGCCCTTCGCCCGCAAGGGCTTTATGCGCGCCGCGGTCCGCGCGCTGATCCCCTTCAGTTTCCAGAGCCTGCGCCTGCACCGGCTGGAGGCGGCCTGCATCCCGAACAATGCGGCCTCGGTGGGCCTTCTCGAGAGCGCCGGTTTCACCCGCGAGGGCTATGCGCGGCGGTACCTGTGCATCAACGGTACCTGGCAAGACCATTTGCTCTATGCCCGCCTCATCGACGATCCGGCCTGAACGGGCTGAAACTGCCGCTAGATGCCGCCTTGGGGTTGCCACGCTTGCCCTGCTATAAGCGCCGGGCCTCAATTCGGGCGATAAGAAGTGAGTAACGACATGCGTGGGGAGCAAACGATGCGGAATGGCGGCGGCAAGATCGCGGTATCGGCGGGCCTGTTGGGCCTGTTGGGCCTGACGCTGATCCTGTCCGGCTGCGGCGGCAATCTGCTTGGCTCCTCGACCAGCCTGGACAGCATGTTCGGCTCGTCGAAGGCCACCACGACAAGCAGCGAATCGGCCGCGGGTGTCGGCAGCGCGGACGCCAATGCCGACATCGAATGCCCGACCGTCGATGTGCGCCTCGGCGCCGCGACGTTCATGGTCGGCAACAAGCCCGGCGAGGGTGAGCCGGCTGCGATGGACCTGCGCTATCAGGGCTCCATCATCCGCACCGCGCGTGAGTGCAAGGTCGTTGGCGGCGTCATGACCATGAAGGTCGGCATCGAAGGCCGCGTCATCACCGGTCCGGCCGGCGGTCCCGGCAATGTCGATGTGCCGCTGCGCCTGGCGGTCGTTAAAGAGGGCGTGACGCCGAAACCCATTCTGTCGAAGCTTGCGCGCATCCCGGTGACCATCACCGGCGCGATCGACCGGGTCACGTTCACGCATGTCGATCCGGAAATCTCGTTCCCGATGCCGGTCCCGGCGGCCGACATCGACTCCTATATTGTCTATGTCGGGTTCGACTCGATGGCAGCGCCGGCGCCGAAGCGCCCGCCGGCCAAGCGCGCCAGCAAGCCGAAGCAGAGCTAGCTCGTCATTCCGGGACAGCCTGAAGGGCTGGACCCGGAATCCAGTAACAAAGTTTGTTTTGGATACGGTCCTGGATTCCGGGCTCGACGCTTCGCGTCGCCCCGGAATGACAAGGCGGTCACCACCCGCGCAGATCGATGATCGTGCTCTTGAGCGCGCGCAGGTCTGAAATCACGGCGCTGGCGCCGGACGCCTTGAGGTGAGTGCCGAGCTTGGTGCCGGCATGGCTGCCGCCGACGAAGCCGACCACCGTCATGCCGGCCGCCACGCCCGCGGCAACGCCGACAGGCGAATCTTCCACGACGATGCAGGCGCTGGGTTCGACGCTCATGCGGTTCGCCGCATGCAGGAACAGATCGGGCGCCGGCTTGCCGTGGCGTACGTCGCCGGCGGAAAACAGATTCGGCTCGAAGAAGCGGATCAGGTCGGTGGTTTCCAGGCTAACCCGGATGCGGTCATGCGACGACGACGACGCCACACATTTCGGCCCGCGCAGCCAGGACGGCGCATGGGCGGCGTGTTTGGTCGCGCGCAGTTCCTCGCGGAACCGGCGCAGCGTGGCGGCAGTGACGGTCAGCGCGAAATCCGGCGGTAACTTGCGGCCCGCAGCCATCTCGACTTCGGCGAACATGTCGGCGGGGCGGCGCCCGGTAAAATAGCGCGCGACCACGTCCGGCGTCAGTCCGAAGCCGGCGCGGATGAACTCTTGCGATACAATGGCGGTCGACAGCGCCTCGCTATCGACGAGCACGCCGTTGCAATCGAAGATGACCACGCGTCCCCCGATGCGTTGCCGGTCTTCCCGGCAAAATCCAAATTTTTCGACGAATCACTGACGCAACAAATACGCGCGCGCTGATGCGAATCAGGCATGGCGACAATAGGGCGACGGACGCAGACCGCAAAGCGGCGGTACGGTACTCCGGCGGCTTGTACACCGGCAGCGTGGGGATTAACGGGGAAAAACCCGCGCGGCATACGGTAGCGGGATGGAATTGCGGTCCTAAAGGGACATGCGCTGGCCTAAAGGCCAGCGCGCCGGCAGCGACTAGTTCAGCTTCTTGCGGACGTCGTCGATGCCCTTGGCGAGCAGTTCGCCGGCCAGCGGACCCTTGGCTTGGTGGGTCAGGATTTTTTCAGCAGCGGCAATGGCGGCATCCGCCGCGGCGGCGCGGACGTCGGCGGTCGCCTGGGCTTCGGCCTGGGCGATCTTGGTTTCCGCCATCTTGGTGCGGCGGGCGACGAATTCTTCGATCTTGGCCTTGGCTTCGATCGCCATGCGGTCGGCTTCGGCCTTGGCGCCGGCGATGATGCCTTGCGCTTCGCTCTCGGCTTCCTGACGCTTGCGCTCATATTGCGCGAGCAGGGCGACCGCTTCGTCCTTGAGCTTCTTAGCTTCGTCGAGTTCGGCCTTGATGCGGCCGGCGCGATCGTCGAGCGCTTTGGTCAGCATACGATGGACGCCGAGATAGCCGAGCAGGCCGACGAACAGCACGAAAGCGACGGCGACCCAGTTTTCCGGTTCTTTAAAAAACTCGAGCATCGCCTTAGCCCTTCAACGCGTCGGAAACGGCGGCATCGACGGCGCTGTCGGCCGGCGCTGTGCCGGTCAGACGTTCCACGATGGCCTTGGTGGCATCCGCCGCAATACCGCGAACATTGGCCATGGCCGCCTGCTTGGTGGCGGCAATGGTCTTCTCGGCATCGGCCAGCTTGATGTTGAGCTCGCCTTCAAGCGTCTTGCGGGTGGCATCCGCCGCCGCCGCCTGCTTGTCGCGAGTCTCGTTGGCGAGCGCCTGGGCTTTGCCGCGGGCGTCGGCCAGCGCCTTCTCATACGCCGCGATCGCGGCTTCGGAGTCAGCCTTGAACTTGGCGGCAGCCGCCAAGTCGTCGTCGATGCGCTTCTGACGGCTGTCGATGATCGCGCCGATACGCGGCAGCGCGACCTTCCACATCATCACGAAGAGGAAAACGAAGCAGATGGCCAGCCAGAACAGCTGCGAGGCGAAGGTTTCCCCGTTGAACGGAGGGAAAGGCTCCTTGTGCCCCGCGGGTTGCTCGGTATGTGCCGTCGTCGTGGCCATTGCAGCGTATCCGTTTCGGCTCTTAGAGAGCGAACAGCAGGAGGAGGGCGATCAGCAGCGAGAAGATGCCGAGCGCTTCGGTCACGGCGAAGCCGAAAATCAGGTTGCCGAACTGGCCCTGGGCGGCCGACGGGTTACGCAGCGCGGCGGCGAGGTAGTTGCCGAAAATCGCGCCGACGCCGACACCGGCGCCACCCATGCCGATGCAGGCGATGCCGGCACCGATGTACTTTGCTGCTACTGGATCCATAACGAACTCCTTTGTTGAACGTAATCGGGCCTTAGTGACCCGGGTGAATGGCATCATTGAGATAGATGCAGGTGAGGATGGCGAAGACGTAAGCCTGCAGGAACGCGACCAGCAGTTCGAGCGCGGTCAGCGCCACCACGAGCGACAGCGGCAACACGGCGCCGGCCATGCCGACAATGCCCATGCCGCCGAGCAGCGTGATGAAGCTCGCGAACACCTTCAACGTGATGTGGCCGGCCAGCATGTTCGCGAACAGACGCACCGAGTGCGAGATCGGGCGCGACAGGAACGACAGCACCTCGATGAACACGATCAGCGGCAGGATGTAGATCGGAATGCCCTTGGGCACGAACAGGTTGAAGAAATGCAGCCCGTTCTTCCAGAAACCGTAGACCAGCACGGTGATGAACACCGACAGCGCCAGCGCGGCGGTGATGATGATGTGCGAGGTGACGGTGAAGGTATAGGGGATCAGGCCGACGAGGTTGGCCGTGAGAATGAACATGAACAGCGAGAAGACGAAGGGGAAGAACTTCATCCCCGCCTTGCCGGCCGTGCTGTTGATCGTATTGGCGACGAATTCGTAGGACAGCTCGGCGACCGACTGCAGACGGCCCGGAACGACCGAGCGCTTCGCGGTCGAGGCCAGCAGGAAGGCGGTGATGCCGCCGACCGCGAGCACCATAAAGGCCGCGGAATTGGTGAAGGCGATGTCGTGATGGCCGATCTTGGTGACCGGGAAGAGGTTCACGATCTGGAATTGGTGGATAGGGTCGGCCATCAATCAATCCTGTTGTGTGGCGCGACACCCGCCGCCCGCATCACGTTCAAAACACCGGCCGCAAAGCCGAGCAGCAGAAACACAATCAGCCCCCAGGGCGAGATTCCAAGCCAGCGATCAAGCAGCCAGCCGATCATCGCACCCACCAGCACGCCCGCCACCAGTTCAGCGGAAAGCCGGAAACCGCGGGCCATCGCCGAAGGATCGGCGCCGCCCATGCGCGCTCCAGGGACATTTTCGGGGGGCCGGTTCACGATCTTGAGCCGGTCACCGAGACTCTGAAGCCTCGCGGAGAGAGCAGCTTCGTCGTCCGGTGGGTCTTTGCCGTCGCCCTTTGTGCCGCGCGTGTCATTCATCGTGTCGACCCGCGCAGTTTCAAAGGCTCCGCTTGATTCCGCCGCCCTAAAAGCCGCGCGGACCATACTTACGGGGTCTATGCGAGTCAAGGAACCGGTTAAGGGTGATAAGTGTTTGATAACAGGGCCGAAACCCGGAATTTCAGGTCCGCTGTGGACGGCCCTGCGTGCGCTGCGGCAACGTCATCAACAGGGCAGCGTTCAGCGCGTCAAATACGGGTGATAGAGTCGGGGAATCCTGGCCTTCGAACGGGAGCTTTCATGCGGAAAATCAGCCTAGCGGTGATGCTGCTTCTGGCCTCGGCCGTTTTGCCGGCCGGCGCGCAGACGCCGGCGGAGAACGCGGCGCCCGCGGCAAGCCCGCCGCAGACCGCGGCGCGCTATTCATTCAATGCCGTAAACGATGGCTTTTTGCGCCTCGACACCGTCAGCGGGCAGGTGTCGCTGTGCAACCAGACCAGCGCCGGCTGGGCCTGTCAGGCCGTGCCGGAAGACCGCGCCGCGCTGGAGAAGGAAATCGCGCGGCTTCAGGACGAGGTGGCGAGCCTCAAGACGCAGGTGACGGCCATGCGCGAGCCAGAACCGCCGCGGCCGCCGGCCGATCTGAGCCCGCCCTCCGCGGACAGCGAACGCGCCGCCGAGTTGCGTGCCGATTTGTCGCGCGCCAAGGCAGCGGTGCAGAGCGCCTGGCAGCGCGTGGTTGAAATGATCAAAGGCATCCAGAAGGACGTGATGCCTAAGGGGTAACTGTCATTCCGGGACAGCCCGGAAGGGCTGGACCCGGAATCCAGAAACCTGATGCGCCTCTGGATTCCGGGTTCGCGCTTCGCGCGCCCCGGAATGACGGAAGTATTAATATGGCTCACAAGCTCTCATCCATCACCGAAGTCGCAGCCGGCGTCGTGGTCACCGCGACGTTGCGGGTCGATACGCCCGGCGCGGGATTTATCGACATCACCGCCGAGGCGCGCGATTTCCTCGCCAAGGCCGGCGCCGGCGACGGCGTGTTGCTGGTCTTCCTGCGCCACACCTCGGCGTCGCTCACCATCCAGGAAAATGCCGATCCCGACGTGCAGACGGATCTTGTCACCGCGCTCGATCGTCTGGCACCCGAACACGCGCCGTGGGTTCACGACATCGAGGGCCCTGACGACATGCCCGCGCATGTGAAGGCCATGCTCAACGGCGTGTCCCTGCATGTGCCGGTCAGCGGCGGACAGCTGATGCTCGGCACATGGCAGGGCCTCTACGTCGCCGAACACCGCCGCGCGCCGCATGGCCGCGACGTGACGCTGCAATTTATCGGCGCGAAAAGCCGATAATATACTGAAATATATGGATTATTTGTTTCGCGAGTGCGGCGGGGCGGTATAAGCCCTGACACTTGCCCTCGTATCTGCGCGCCGGGCACATTGCACTAAAGGCGTGGCAAGGGCAGATAGGCTGCAAGGGACGCCCTCTGGGCGGCGACGAGTTAAGGGACATCGAAGACGTGGACGCGACGCAACGCTATCGACTGGTGATCGCCGACGACCATCCGCTGTTCCGCGGCGCCTTGCGTGAGTCGATCTCCGGCCTGCTCGAGCAGGTCGAGATCGCCGAGGCCGGGAGTTTCGACGACCTCGTCGCGCTGCTGGAAAAGGGCGCCAGCGACGTCGACCTGCTGCTGCTCGATCTCGCCATGCCCGGCGTGCGCGGCTTCTCCGGGCTCATCTATATGCGCGCGCAGTATCCGAGCGTGCCGGTGATCGTGGTCTCGGCCAATGACGATCCGGCCACCATCCGCCGCTGCATGGGTTTCGGCGCCTCCGGGTTCATTCCGAAGACGCTCGGCGTCGACGAGATGCGCGCCGCGGTATCGCGCATTTTGAACGGCGGCGTGTGGACGCCGCCCGACGTCGATCTCGGTGCCGGCGCCGATGTCGAAGCCAGCGAGTTGATGGCGCGCATGGCGACTTTGACGCCGCAGCAGGTGCGCGTGCTGATGATGTTGTCGGAAGGCCTGCTCAACAAGCAGATCGCCTACCAGCTTAGCGTCTCGGAAGCGACGGTGAAGGCGCATGTCTCGGCGATCTTGCAGAAGCTCGGCGTCGAAAGCCGCACGCAGGCTGTAATCGCGGCCGCCAAGATCGAAGCCGGCCATTGGCCGCAGAGCGCGTCAGCGGAAGGTTGATCTACTCCGCCGCCGCGACGCGCAGGACGCGCCATTGCGCCAGCAGGGCGCGGAGCGCGGCGGGCTTCAATGGCTTTTGCAGCACCTGAATGCCCTGCGCTTGCGCCCGTTCGCGCGTGGCGGGCGAACGATCAGCCGTGATCAGGATCGCCGGCAGGTCGCCGCATTTCGCTCGCAGCGCGGCGATGGCTTCGATACCGTCGCCATGGTCGAGATGATAATCGACCAGCAGTCCGTTCGGCGCCGACGGTCCAGCGGCGACCGCCGCAAGCGCGGTGGCGAGATCGGGCGCCTTGATCACTTCGCAACCCCAGCCTTGCAGCAGCGTCTCCATGCCGTCGAGCACGGCCGGCTCGTTGTCGATGCACAGCGCGGTGGTGCCGGCGAGTTGGCCGGGATCGATGCGCGTTTCGTCGCGCGGCGGCAATTCAACCGGCGCCGCATTGGAGCGTGGCACCGCCACGGCAAAGTGCGAGCCGTTGCCATCGACCGAACGCAGTTCGACCGCATAACCGAGCACGCGCGCGACGCGTTCGACGATCGACAGGCCGAGGCCGACGCCGCGCGCAATACGCGCGCCCTGATCGAGGCGATGGAATTCGACGAAGATATCGCGCCGCTTGGATTCGGGAATGCCGACGCCGGTGTCGTAGACGTCGATGCGCAGTTCCTTGCCGCGGCGGCGGCAGCCGATCAGCACACGGCCGCTCGGCGTATATTTGATGGCGTTGGAGACGAGGTTCTGCACCAGCCGCCGCAACAGGCGGCGGTCGGAGCGCACCACCAGCGCGCAGGGCACGTAGCGAAGCTCGATGCCCTTGGCGGCGGCGAGCGGCGCGAATTCCAGTTCGATCTGGCGCATCAATTCGTCGATGCGGAAGCTCATGAATTCCGGCCGCATGGCGCCGGAGTCGAGCCGCGACATATCGAGCAGCGCACCGAGAATTTCCTCGATCGCCTCCAGCGACGCGTCAATATTGCCGACCAGGCGCCGGTCGTCGCCGCCGCCACGCTCGATCAGGCTGGTGACGTAGAGTCGCGCGGCGTTGAGCGGCTGCAGAATGTCGTGACTCGCTGCGGCGAGAAATTTGGTTTTTGAAATATTGGCTTCGTCGGCTTCGCTCTTGGCGCGCGCCAGCGCGGCGTTGAGCAAGGTCAGCTCCTCGGTGCGTTCGCGCACGCGGCGTTCCAGCGTTTCGTTGGAGCGCTCTAGGGCTTCGGCGGCTTCGACGCTGGCGGTGATGTCGGTGAAGGTGGTGACGATGCCTCCGTCCGGCATGTGGTTGGCGCGCACCTCGATTACCAGACCTTCGGCGAAGCGTTCGAGGAAAGGCTCGTTGCCGGAGACGTAGCGTTCGATCTGCGCCTGCAACAGATCGTCGGCGCGGCGGGGATCGATATTGGCGCGCTTGCCGTTGAAACGCAGGATTTCGGCGAGTTCGCCGCCGGAACGGATCAGGCTCGGCGGCAGATCGAGGATTTCGCCGAACTGCCGGTTCCAGCAGATGAGTTGCAAGTCCTTGTTGAACACCGCGATGCCCTGCCGCACGTGATCGAGCGCGGTCTGCAGGATTTCGCGGTTGTACTGGATCGCCGCATTGGCGTCGTCGAACAGCTTCAGCGCCGCCTTGGTCGACACCGTGCGCTTGCGCAACAGCAGCGACAGCACCAGCCGCGACGACGCGCCGCCGATGGCGGACGACAGAATATGTTCGGCGTGGCGCACCAGCCGGAAGTCGGCTTCATCGTTCGCCTCGAGACTGATGCGGTGCGTGCCGGCGAATACCTCGAGCGAGGTGCGCGTGCGTTCCTCGCCGAGATAGCGTGCGACGGTGGTGCTGAGTTCTTCCACCGTGACCGACGAGCGCCACAGCCGGAAGCTCGGCGTCATCGGCGTCAGGTCGGACGGCACGAAGGTGTTGGCTTGCAGGCGCTCGATGGCGGTCGGCTCGCGGCGCAGCGAGAAGCCGATATAGGCGAGCACGTTAATGGCGAGGCTCCACACCACGCCATGCACCAGCGGCGCCAGTTCGAGGCCGAACATGTGCTGCGGCCGCAGCATGGCGATGCCCCACGGACCAGCGCTGAGAATATTCGGGCTGATGAAGCCGACATCGGCGAAGGTCGGCAGCAACAAGGTGTAAGCCCAGATCGCGATGCCGGCGCCCATGCCGGCCATGGCGCCGGCGGCTGTGCCGCGGCGCCAGAACAGGCCGCCGAAAAACGCCGGCGCCAATTGCGCGACGGCGGCGAAGGAGAGGAGGCCGATGGAAGCGAGCTGCGCGTCGCCGGCCGAGCGGTAATAGAGATAGGCCAGCACGAGGATGGCGAAGATCGCGACGCGCCGGACCTTCAGCAGCAGCGAGCCGACATTGTCGCCGCCGCTCAGCGCGCCGCGCTGTTGCAGCACCAGCGGCATGATCAGGTCGTTCGACACCATGATCGACAGCGCCACGGATTCGACGATCACCATCGCGGTCGCCGCCGACAGGCCGCCGACAAAGGCGATGATGGTGAGGACGTAGGAGCCGGTCTGTAGCGGCAGCGCCAGCACGAACATGTCGCTATCGACCGAGCCGGGCGGGAAGGTGAGCATGCCGGCCAGCGCGATCGGCACGACGAAGAGATTGATCAGCACCAGATAGATCGGGAACATCCACGCGGCGCGTTTGATCTCGCCTTCGTTGTTGTTCTCGACCACCGCGACGTGGAATTGCCGCGGCAGCAGGATGATGGCGAGAAACGACAGCAGTGTCGTGGCGATCAGGACGTCGAGCGGCGGCTCGCGCGTGAAGATGCTGGCGGTCTGCGCGCTCTGCCGCGCCGCCTCGAACAGAGCGCTGGGCCCGCCGAACATCCAGAACGTCACGAAGATGCCGACGGCGAGGAAGGCGAACAGTTTGACCAGCGACTCTGCGGCGACTGCGAGCATCAGGCCGTCCTGATGCTCGGTGGCGTCGATGTGGCGGGTGCCGAACAGCACGGCGAAGGTCGCCATCGAGAAGGCGACGAACAAAGCGATGTCGCCGAGTACCGGCCGTGACAGCTCGGCCATCGGTCCGAGCTGGGCGAGGATGGTTTCGAGCGACGAGGACACGGCTTTGAGCTGCAGCGCGATGTAGGGAATGGTGCCGATGATGGCGATCAGCGCCACGGTGGCGGCCACCGCCTGGCTCTTGCCGTAACGCGCGGCGATGAAGTCGGCGATCGAGGTGATGTTCTGCGCCTTGGCGAGCCGCACGATGCGCAGCAGCAGCGGCGCGAACAGGCCGATCATCAGCACCGGGCCGATATAAATTGTCAGGAATTCATAGCCGGTGCGCGAGGCCGAGCCGACCGAGCCGAAGAAGGTCCACGACGTGCAGTAGATCGCCAGCGACAGCGGATAGATCAGCAGCCGGGTGCGGCTGCCGCCGCCGGGGCTTTGCGTCAGCCGGACGCGGTCGCCATAGCTCGCCACGAGGAAGAGCAGGCCGATATAGGCAAGCGCCACCGCGACGACGACCCAGCCTTGCAGCATCCGCGCTCCAGATTCCGTTCAAGCCCAACGCTCGATAAGCCATTGGCCTTGAGAGATTTTACCCCGGTCTACGACTTTTAGATAGGTCGCCGGGCGCGGACGGGAGCCGGTGGTAAATCCGTCATTTGACGTCAGCCGCGACGCGCGGCATGCAGCGGCTAATAATAACGAGCCGCACGCCCGAGCCGCATCCCCTTGTCCAAGACGCCAGCCCTCAGCCGTGCCCAAATGCTTCGCAATCTCGCGGAGACGTTGGCGTTTGGCACGGCCGGTGGTCTGACGCTCGGGCTGCTCGGCATGCCGGCGGGCTATCTGTCCGGGGCCATTATGGCGGTGGCGATTGCCGCGCTGGCGGGCCGCCCGATGCTGATCCCGGGGCCGTTCCTGCGCGTGCTGCTGGTGCTGCTCGGCATTTCGCTGGGCGCCGTCGTGACGCCCGAGACCTTGCACGGCATGGCGACCTATCCGCTGAGCATCGCCGTGCTCATCGTCGCCTGCGCCGCCATCAGCGTCGCCGGCACGCTCTATCTGCGCGCGGTGCACGGCTGGGACACCGTGACCGCATACCTGGCCGCGGCGCCGGGCGGCCTGTCACAGGTCATGGCCATCGCTATCGAGATCGAAGCCGATGTGCGCGCCATCGCCATCGTGCAGACCATGCGCGTCGTCATCATCGCGGTGTGCTTGCCGGGGCTGATGGCGTTTTTCGGCATCGCCCATCACGGCACGCGCAGTCTGGTCGGCACGTTCGAGTTCGCGCAGATCAACGAGTTCGCGATTCTGTTCGCGGTGTCGACGGCGGCGGCCTATCTCGCGCACCTGTCGCGATTTCCCGGCGGCCTGTTGTTCGGGGCCATGATCGCGTCGGCGGCGCTGCACGGCTCGGGCTACATCCACGTCGTCATGCCGTGGTGGGTCGCCTATTCGGTGATGATCGCCTTCGGTTCGACGACGGGTTCGCGCTTCGCCAATACGCCGCTGAAACTGGTGCTCACCTTCATCGGCGCGGCCTTCGGCTCGTTTGCTGTGTCGGTCGCGATCGTCGTCGTGTTCGCGCTGTTCCTGGTGCAGGTGCTTGGCCTGCCGACCGCCGAAGTGCTGATCGCCTACGCGCCGGGCGCAGTCGATGCGATGATGCTGCTGGCGCTCGCGCTCAATCTCAACCCGGTCTATGTCGGCGCGCATCATTTGACGCGCATTTTCTTCGTACTGCTGACCATGCCGATCCTGGCGCGCATGGGCCGTCGGTGGCACAAGCGCGATCACAGGAAGAAGTTGCCGGTTGAAAAGCCGCCGTTCGACGACAGCGAGTGAGATTTATTCCGCCGCCAGCGCCTGATAGCGCGTCGGCAGATCGAGACGATCCCAGACATCGACCAGGGCTTCGGCCAGACGATCGATCAGCGCGTCGTCATGGTAGGGCGACGGCGTGATGCGCAGCCGTTCCTCACCGCGCGGCACGGTCGGGTAGTTGATTGGCTGGATGTAGATGCCGTGTTCGGCGAGCAGCATGTCGCTCGCTTCCTTGCATTTTTCGGCATCGCCGATGAACACCGGCACGATGTGCGTGGTCGACGGCATCACCGGCAGGCCGGCAGCATTGAGCACGGCCTTGACGCGCGCCGCGCGATCCTGATGGCGCTCGCGTTCCCAGCTCGACGTCTTGAGATGCTTGATCGCGGCGGTGGCGGCGGCGCAGATCGCCGGCGGCAGCGCGGTGGTGAAGATGAAGCCCGGTGCGTAGGAGCGCACGGCGTCGATCATCTGTTCGCTGCCGGTGATGTAGCCGCCGAGGCAGCCGAAGGCTTTGGCGAGCGTGCCTTCGAGCACATCGACGCGGCTCATGGCGTTATCGCGGTCGCAAATGCCGCCGCCGCGCGCGCCATACATGCCGACGGCATGCACTTCGTCGCAATAGGTCATGGCGCCGTATTTTTCGGCGAGATCGCAGATGGCGTGCACCGGCGCAATGTCGCCGTCCATCGAGTACAGGCTCTCGAACATGATCAGCTTCGGGCGCTTCGGATCGGCGGCCTGCAGCAGTTCCTCAAGATGCGCGACGTCGTTGTGGCGCCAGATCTGGCGATCGCAGCCGGACTGGCGCGCGCCTTCGATCATGGAATTGTGGTTGAGCGCGTCCGACAGGATCAGGCAGTTCGGCAGCAGCTTGGCGATGGTCGGGATGCCGGTCTGGTTCGAGACGTAGCCGGACGTGAAAACGAGGGCGGCGGGTTTGCCGTGCAGGTCGGCGAGCTCACGCTCCAGCTCGACCAGCGGATGGTTGGTGCCGGCGATGTTGCGGGTGCCGCCGGCGCCTGTGCCCATGCGCGCCGCGGTCTCGGTCATCGCACCGACCACCTTGGGGTGTTGCGCCATGCCGAGGTAATCGTTCGAGCACCAGATCACGACATCCTTGGCGCCTTCGGGCGAATGCCACAAAGCGTGCGGGAAGCGGCCGGCGATGCGTTCCAGATCGGCGAACACCCGGTAGCGGCGTTCATCCCGCAGCCGGTCCAGCGCTTGCTCGAAAAAGTCGTTGTAATTCATAGGAGTTTCTTGGGATTCTTCTACGCCAACGCCCCGCTCGGACTGTTTTTAGAAGGGTTCCAGGGGGTTTGTCGAGCCAAGATTGCGGACATTCCAAAGTGCCGCATTGATGGGGATCAACGGCCGGACAGCACTACCGGACGGTGGAAAAAGCCGCCAAATCCAGGTGTCCGCGCATCCCCGCCAGCATCAGCGCCCCGATGTGGAGTTGCAGCGTGAATGCGCCGGAGCGGATCAGCCCTGCGAGTTCCGCAGGCGTCACGAGCTTCACTTCGATCCCGGCTTCCACCGTCGCGTCGCCGGCGCGCGGCCCGCATTCGACAAAGAACGAATGCACCTGGTTCGACAGCCGCGCCGTGCAGGGCGCGAAACTGCCGAGGTCGTGAACGGCAAGCGCGGGAAAGCCGGTCTCTTCCATCAGTTCGCGGCGGCAGGTCTCGGCCGCCGCTTCGCCCGGATCGACAAGGCCGGCCGGCAATTCCCAGGTGAAGCGCTCCACCGCCGGACGGTACTGCCGCACAATCGGGATCGTGCCGTCGGGCGTGCGCGCGACGATGGCGATGTAATCCTGCTGCCCGACCGCGTGATAAAGCTCAGGCGTGGCGCCGGGCGTGAATTCGACCGCGCGCTCGATGACCTTCATCCACGGCGAGATATCGATGGTGCGCCGGGATTTGATCTGGGGCCAGTCGGTCATGCTTGCAGTCTATTACAAAAACTTCGGCACCGGCAGCGGCGTAATCAACTGGCCCTTGAAGCCCTTGGCCCGCAGTTTGGGCGCGAGTTCGTCGGCGATGTGCCAGGAGAAAATCACCGCGCAATCGGGCTGGTCCTCGAACAGCTTGGCTTCATCGACGACAGGGATTTGCGTGCCCGGCATGCATTTGCCGATTTTCAGCGAACCGGCGATTTCGCAGACATAGTCGATCAGCCCTTCGTCGAGCCCGACATAATTGACCATGGTCGAGGCGCGCGACGGGGCGCTGATGCCGGCGACGCGCGCACCTTTTTCCTTGAGGTCGCGCAGCATCGACATCAGCCGCAGCTTCGACAGCACGACGTCGCGCTTGAAGTCGGTCAGACGCTTGGTCATGGCGCCGCCGCGCGGCTCGGCGGCCAGCATGCGCGCGACGCTCGGCTGCACAGTGTGCGTGCCCTTGCGCGCGGCATAGACGCGGATCGAGCCGCCGTGGCTCGGGATCGGGCGGGCGTGAAACACTTCGAGATCGTGCATCTCGAGCAGATGCTTGAGGCTCGCCAGCGAATAGTAGCGCAGGTGCTCGTGATAGATCGTGTCGTATTGCAGCGTGTCGAGCAGTGGAATGAGATAGTGGTTCTCGGAGATGAAGACACCGTCGTCCTTCAGCATCGCGACGATGCCGTCGACGATGGCGTGCACGTCTTCGATATGGGCAAAGCAATTCGCCGCGGTGACAAGACTGGCGGCGCCGTAATCGCGCTTCACTTCGCAGCCGACATCGGCGCTGAAATAACGCTTGATGGTCTTGATGCCGCGCGCATTGGCGATGTCGCCGACGTCGGTCGGCTCGATGCCGAGAATGCGGTGGCCGCCTTTCTGGAAGTTCGAAATCAGCGTGCCGTCGTTGGAACCGATATCGACGACGAGGTCGTCGGCGCCGAGACCGAGCAGGGCGGCGGATTCGCGATGCAGATCGGCGAAATTGTCGCGCAGCAGCTTTGTCATGCCGCTGGTGTAGGGATATTCCGGCGGGAAGATGATGACCGGGTCGACCGCGACGCCGAGCTGGACCAGCTCGCAGTTCGTGCAATGCAGGAGATTGGTCGGGAACCACGGCTGCTGCCGCGGCACCTGGCCGATCGGCACCATCTGGTTGACCGGCGGCATGTAGCCGAGCGACAGCACGTCATCGAGCGGCTCGTGGCCGCAGATCTGGCAGCATTCGACGGGAGCGCTGCCGCCGGTTCCGGCGCCGCGTGCGACTTTGATCTGGCGCAAAGCGAAGTCTCCATAAGCAGGTAGATGTTTCGGCGCACCCACTAACACGCCTGTTCCATGACGGCTATCGCCAGCCGGTCGGTGCCAGCGTGTTGGAAAAGGCGCGTTGCCGCCCGTCTTTTGCGGCAATTACCCCACTGAAGTGGATCCAATCACCCGGAGCGCCCACGGCGTTCCGGCCGCCGAGGTCTTGATGCCGATGTTCTCACTTGCCTATCGCAGCCGTAACCTCATCGAGGGGATGTTTCCGGACAGCCTGGGGGAAATGCAAAAGCTGCTGGACGTCTCGCGTGCGCGTAACGCCGGGCTTGGCGTCACGGGTGCGCTGATCTTCAATGAAGGGGTCTTCGCGCAGATTCTCGAGGGCGACGAAGCCGCGGTCCGCGAAATCTTTAAGAGCATCGAGAAAGATCCGCGCCACACGGGCATCGTCGTGTTGCCGTCTCAGACGTACGACGATCGGCGCTTTGAGAAGTGGTCGATGGCTTTCGTCGGTCCGTCGAAACGGGCAAGCGACTATTACGAGCGGTTTTCCCTGATCAACGGCTTCGAGTGGACGCGGGCGTCGGCCGGCGCGCTTCTCGAGATCGTGCTCGATCTGGTCGAGAACGAAAATAGCGCCGGGACCAATCCAAAGCTGAACTAAGACGCGCTACGAAAGCGTCAGTCTTTGGGCGCCAGGTCGGCGTTGCGCCAGTACCAGTCGACGGTCGGTTCAAGTCCGTCGCCAAGCGGCACGCGCGGCTTGTAGCCCAGATTTTCAAGCTTCGAGATGTCGGGGCAGCGGCGCATCGTGCCGCCGGGCTGCAGCTTGCCGGGAACGATGTCGATCTCGTTGTCGGCGATCTCGGCGATGCACCGCGCGACATGCGCAATGGTGACTTCCTCGGTGGTGCCGACGTGGTAGATGCCGAGATGCTCGCCTTTGTCGCGCATCACCATGACGCCGGCGACAAGATCGTCGATGTAGCAGAAGCTGCGCGTTTCCTCGCCGGTGCCCTGGATGTGAAACTGCAGGTGACTGCCCGGCTGCTGCGTGCCGAGCTTCTTCATCCGCATCGCGAATTGCGGAATGACGTGCTCGAAACCCATGTCGGGGCCGTAGACATTGTGCGGCCGGAAGATCAGCACGCGCTCGAAATATTTGCGGCCGTAATTGATCGCCATCAGTTCGCTGATGAGCTTGCCGCCGCCGTAGGAATAGCGCGGGTTGAGCACGTCGGGCACGACCAGCGGCGCGGTCTCGTCGGTCGGCACCTGCGGCGGTGACTGATAGACCTCGGATGACGAAGCGAGGATCAGTTTGCCGATGTTGTGCTTGCGGCAGGCGTCGACGACATTGATCATGCCGCGCACGCCGACATCGAGCACGAGATCGGGCTGGCTGTAGAAAAATTCGGTGCCGTTGACGAAGGCGAGGTGGTGCACCTCGTCCATGCCCTGCGCGGCCTTTTCGACGGCGGCCGCGTCGCGGACGTCGCCGCCGATGAACTCGATATCCTTCTCGACCTCGGCCAGGCGGCGCGGCCGTCCACGCGAATTGTCATCGAGCACGCGGACATGCTCGCCGTTCTTGACCAGCGCCTTGACCAGACCGGAGCCGATGAAGCCGCTGCCGCCGGTGACGAGAATTTTTGCGCCGCTCATGACTGGCCTTTTCGGGTCACGCTGCTCGTCGGCCGCAGCAGGAAGGTGGTCGCGAAGCCGTACACAAACCAGCGCAGATAGGCCGGCACCCAATTGAGCACCTGGAAGCGGCTGGTGCCCTGTTTGCGCTCGATCCATTGCGCCGGCACTTCGGCGACCGGCCAGCCGAGCCGATGGCATTTCACCAGCAGTTCGAGGCTGTAGCAGAAGCCACGGTCGGATTCGACCTGGATGCTGTCGATCACGCGCCGCGAAAACAGCCGGAAGCCGTTGGTCGCGTCCCGCGTCGGCAGGCGGGCGATGTAATAGAGCGTGAAAGCGGCGGTGCGCACCAAGGTGGCCTTGAGCCACGGGCAGCCGACCATGCTGCCGCCGGGAATAAAGCGGCTGGCGCAGACGACGTCGGCGCCTTGCTCGGCCTTGGCGACCATCGCGTCGATGATGCCGGCGTTGAAGTCGTCATCGGCGGGAAAGACCAGAACGGACGGCGCGGTGCTGGCGTCAAAGCCCGCCATGATGGCGCCATGGGCGCCGCGGCCCGGATTGCGGATGAACTCGATGGTGAGGCCTTCGACCTGATCCGGGTGGGCCTTGATCGTGGACAGCGTGTTGTCGTCCGGCCGGTCGTAACAAATCAGAATGCGCGACGGCGTGCGAACGTGCTGGCGCAACGTCGCCAGCGTGCCGAGGATGACCTCGCCCTCGTTATAGACGGGGATGACGATGTCCAGCCGCGCGTCCATTCTCAGGACACGACATTCGCGTTCTTGAGGAAGCCCCAGACGTCGACCACCGGCTTGCCCTTGAGGTCGGCTTCCTTGTAGGCCGCGTGCGGCGTGCACAGGATCAAGATGTCGCTTTCGTCGACGACCTTGTCGAGCGGCAACACCGCCGGATCGGTGGTGACGAAGGGATCGGTCGTCAGCACGTTGCGCGCCGACATTTGCAGCGTGCGCTTGAGCTTGTAGCTCAGCGAGGCGCGCGTATCGTCGATCTCGGCCTTGAAGGCCATGCCGAGCAGACCGACGGTCATGCTGGCGATGTCGAAGTTGCGCTTGAGGTCGTCGACCAGCTGCAGCACCAGGCCTTCGTTGACCTGCATGGCGGCGTGACCGAGGCCGAACTGGTTCCGTGCATAGGCGGCAAGCTGCATCGTGTCCTTGAACAGGCACGGACCGGCGGAGAAGCCCGGGCCGGGGAAGCTCTTGGCGCGCGGGTAATTGTGCTTCATCGCCTTCATGACGGCCTGGTAGTCAACACCGGCGCCCTTCGCGATCATGTAGAACTGATTGGTCGCGGCGAATTCGATGTAGCGGTAGGCGTTGTTGAACAGCTTGGCGAACTCGGCTTCGAGCGGCTTGACGATGACGAGTTCGGGGGCGATGCGCTTGAACAGTTCGACGGCTTCCTGTTCGGCTT